>JBKQLO010000196.1:0-23428 GCA_052147055.1 Terriglobales bacterium | reverse complement strand
GGAGCGCACTCGCTCCCTGCGCCGGAGATAAGAATTTAACTGGATGTAGTGATTCAATTGCTATAACCGGTCTTCAGCGACAGAGAACTCCCCCGCGCTCTCTGTCCTGAAGGCGTTTTTCGGTGGTTCCTCAGGGCCGTAGCCTCAGCGTTGTCACCGTACTTTCCCACGAGATTTTTTTCGACATGCAGGCGAGATCCCTTGCCCAGCAAGGTTTCTGGGGGTATCTTTCCTGTCTGGCATAAATAATTAAGGAGAATCCAAATGAAAACTATGAACGCGCGCATGATAGCTATTGCGACGTTACTTCTGACGCTTTGCTCGTGTGCCGGCGCTTTCGGCCAGGCTGGAGGCGCCACCCTTGCAAGTCTGCCCGCGACAGCGCAATCGAACATCTCCGCGGCGGTAGCGCGAGGGAATCCTGAGTACCAGGTCCAGACAGCCGGGACTGACTTCGTCGCTGAAAATCCGGCGCAGAAGATTCGCGCGCACTTTGCCGCGGCAGGGATCGAAGTGCGAAGTGCCGGCGCGGTGTGGAAGCTCGCGCTCAACGGCTATGGCTATGGGAACAACTTGACCACGCTGCCGAAGGCAGGTCCAACCTCCAGCCTCAATCGCGTCGAGTATCGCCGTGGGCCGGTAACGGAATGGTACGTGAACGGACCGATTGGACTGGAGCAAGGTTTCACCATCCAGCAGCCGCCACCGGGGGCCAATGGTCAACTCTTGACGGTTGCGCTGGCTCTGGCGGGCGATTTGAAGGCGACGGTAGACGAGGGCAAGAGCAGCGTTCAACTAAGCGATCGCCATGGGAAAGCTGAGTTGCGCTACACCGGACTTGCCGCTCATGATGCCGGTGGCCGGGAATTGCGCGCTGAATTTTCCCTCCGAGGCGAGCAATTGCTACTGCAGGTGGACGACCGGGAAGCGCGTTACCCGGTTGTGATTGACCCGGTAGTGCAGTTGGCCAAGCTGACGACCTCCGACGGCCAGGACTTTGATGAAGTCGGCAGTTCCGTAGCTATCAGCGGCAACACCGTGGTCGTGGGTGCGCCGGGTGCTTCGGGTGGGACCGATGAGGGAGCCGTCTATGTGTTTGTGAAGCCACAAAGCGGCTGGGCCAACATGACCCAAACTGCGAAACTAACTGCATCCAACGGGGTCGGCTCAACCGAGTTGGGCTCCTCGGTTTCGATCAGCGGCAATACCATCGTGGCGGGAGCCCCGGATTCTAATCTGGGACCTGGTGCGGCATATGTCTTCGTGAAACCAAGCGGTGGCTGGACGAACATGACGCAGACGGCAGAGCTTACCGCGGCCGACGGACAAGCTCACGACGGGTTTGGTTCTTCAGTCTCCATTAGCGGGACCACTGTGGTCGTTGGGTCACAGTACGCAACCATTGGCTCCAATCCGGAACAGGGTGCGGCGTATGTTTTTGTAAATTCGGGAAGCGGCTGGACGCAAACTGCCAAGTTTTCTGCGTCAGATGGTGCCGCGTATGAAACCTTCGGCTCTTCCGTGGCCATCGCCGGCAGTACCGCCGTTGCGGGCGCCCCCGGTGCGACCATCAACTCCAACGGGAACCAGGGTGCGTCCTATGTATTTCTCAATTCGAGCGGCGCCTGGTCACAAGCGGCCAAGCTCACCGCTTCCAACGGAACACACGGTGACAACCTTGGGCATTCCGTCGCCATCAACGGAAACACCGTGGTTGCCGGTACCTATATATTCCCTATACCGGAGAGGCAAGGCGGGGCCTATGTCTACGTCAAGCCGGCGGGGGGCTGGGCTGACTCCACCGAGACGGCAGATTTGACCGCGAACGATCCTTCAAACGGTGACCAACTGGGCTTCTCGGTTTCCATTAGCGGGACCGTGGTCGTGGTGGGAGCACCCGAGACCACGGTTGGAAGCAAGACCTCCCAAGGCGCGGTCTACGCCTTCCTCAAGCCTGCCGGTGGATGGGTCACAACGTCCAAGTACGCTGCCAGAGTCCTGGCCTCAGACGGGGCCAAGGGTGACCAGTTCGGATGTAGCGTCTCCATAAGCGGCGTAACGGGAGTGATTGGCGCGGTAAGTGCCGCGATCAATGGCAACACCGGGCAGGGGGCCGCGTACCTGTTCGGACAATGAAGCCAAAGGGGTTCCTGAGTCGGGACGGCCCACCGTAGTTATCCAACTCTTCAGCCGTGATGCACGGTGGCGTGGCATGCAGAACAAAGGGTAATTAGGTTCTGCTCACAATCGTCCCCGGCTTGGCTGCGAAATTCTTTGTGGTGAATTTCGAGGTTAGACATCGCGCCGCACGCTTGGCATCTCCAGCCATCGCGGCGTAGCACCTGGTTGCGGAGATGTTCGTATGGCTGGGGATCAAGCCGCAGGCGAGGCCGCTTCTGCAGGTAACAATTCACGATGCCTTTTCGGCAAAGTGGTCCAGGAATGTCTTTCTTTGTTCACCTGGCAAGAACTTGAAGAACCGCAGGATCGATTGCAGCAGGACTTGCGAAGCGGTCATTAAAACAATTGCTGACCATCGGAGAGGTAGCGGTGTCCCTCCTCGTCCGCTGGGAGATAAACAGAGTGACCCGCGAGAGTGACGTGCCAGTTAGTTGAGCAGTGTCGGGTCGCTTAATGGACGTGTGGTCGGCTATCTGGAAGTAATCCGGGAGCTGGTCTCGAAAGGGTTTCCCGACTCCTTCCTTATTCATTGCAAGTTTCATTGCAAGTTCGGACCCACCTGAGAGCGCTTCTGCCCACCTGAGAGCCCCGAGCATGACCCTATACTGTTGAAAACTATCGAGCCCACCTGCTTAGCAACTGATTTCTAATCCGAGGGTTGCAGGTTCAATTCCTGCCGCGCCTACCAATCTTTTCAATAGCTTACGGGCACACCCCTCCAAAAGTTATTGCAAGTTAACTGCAAGTTGGGAGGAAGTCGAGGGCAAAATGGGAGCTCCGCGAGCTGATCACAAGCAGGTCAATGAGTGATAAGGCGATTTTGCGACAGTTACCAATTCGTTCAATTCACCAAGGCGAGCCAAATAAAAATCCCCGACCAAGCAGAGCTTGAGCGGGGCACCCCGGCACCTGGGGCATCCATCGGGATGAAGTCAAACTCAGGTCGGCCTTACGACGAGAACATCTGCGTCAGATGAGTGATGCGCAGCAATTCCACTACGCCAGGTGTCATGTTGGCGAGTTCAAGGATGCATAGCCCTTGCTTGATTGCGGACGCCTTGAGGCCAACCAGCGCTCCGAGGCCTGCGCTATCCAGATGTTTTACATCACCAAGGTCGATAATGATGCGACCGCCAAGAGGAATGAGGGGCCTCACCAGTTCTTTTATCTCACCCGCGGTGTCACTGACCAGCTCGCCATGACACTTGATTGTCGTCACTTGATTCCAGTTTTCATCTTTATCTTTCGACTTCTCAAGTTCACAGTGGAACGAACCATCTCGTGCCATAGCTCCGCCGTCTCCTTTAGCGCGTGATGAGCGCCTGACCGACTTGGACAACTCGAGACCTGGTTGTCTACCGCGCTGTGTCACTCGCACGGCGCTGCTCGAGCCGCTCGACCACGCTATTGAGATCAGGATAGCCAGCGCCAAAGCTCCGTGTGAACCAGTTCCCACCGCGTTCCGCAATCCTTTTGCCGTCAGCGATCACCTCGAACTGACCAATCTTGCCAGGCGTAAGGACGGCATCAATATTGAGGCGCTCTTTGATGAGGATCACGAGACTCGTGACCTTTGCTTTGTTGTTCTGTCACGTCGGGCAGTGAACGATCTCAATCTTCATCTCTTCCCCATTCCGCTTTGGATAGCCACCGCAATTCTATCCGATGGTTGATGAAAACAGGCGATTACACGTTTTGAGAACTGGCCGACTCTGCCCCAGGGTCAATGAGTGCTATGGAGATATTTCGCCAACTATCCTGAGGGCGGGGGATGAGTACCGTTCTTGACCTTCCGTCCAGCCCGGAGGACAATGGTTGCGCTCGGGGTCGGGCCGCATCGTTCCCCCACTTCGCGGTCGCACAGCCGGGTTTGTTACTCTCGCGTGAGTAGGCCGCGATTCGATTTTGGCACCACGGAGGTTTTCTGATGACAAAACTTCATCCATGGAAAAAAGTCAGCGCCATCTCTCTACTTGTCGCCGCAACCGTGATTACCTCACGTGCACAAACATTCGAGACGCTGGTCAACTTCGACGGGACTAACGGTGCGAACCCTGTTTATCCGGGTCTCGTCCAAGGCATCGACGGGAACCTCTATGGAACAACCCTTGGGGGCGGCGCGAACTTGAGTGGCACCGTTTTCAGATTGACCCCCGGAGGCAAGCTGACCACGCTCTACAGCTTTTGCTCCCAAGTGAACTGCGCCGACGGAAGCCTGCCGCAAGCAGGGTTGAGCCTGGCCACGAACGGGAGCTTCTACGGAGCGACCTCGCAAGGCGGGGTCTATGGCAATGGCATCGTCTTCAGGATCAACACCCAAGGCGTGTTGACAACATTGCACAGCTTCGACTATTCCACCGAGGGCGTGCAGCCATTCGCTCCACCAATTCAAGGAAGCGACGGGAACCTGTACGGAACGACCACCGGTGGCGGGCCATATAATGCTGGGACAGTTTTCAAAATGACTCCAGACGGCGTGCTAACGACACTGCACGACTTCGAGGGTGATGGCGCATCGCCGCTTGGAGCCCTGGTTCAGGCCGTCGACGGAGATCTATACGGGACCACCCAACTAGGCGGGAGTAGCGGCAACGGCACAATTTTCAGAATCACTACAGGGGGTACGTTTACGAGCCTGCTCAGCTTCAACTTCACTGACGGCAGTGGTCCTTCCAGCGGGCTGATTCAAGGAATCGACGGCAAGCTCTATGGAACAACATACCAGGGCGGCGCCAACAGTAGTTGCGAGGATGGATGCGGCACGGTCTACAGAATCAGCCTAAGCGGCACTCTGACCACGGTGTACAACTTCAACTTGACGGATGGCGCTAATCCTGTTTCTCCGCTCGTTCAAGGCAGCGACGGAAATCTCTACGGAACTACGTATGCAGGTGGAAGTAGCACCACCTGTTTCCAAGGGTGCGGCACGGTCTACAGACTCAGCCCGACCAGTGTTTTGACGACCCTACACAGCTTCGACTTGACCGATGGCGCCCAACCCTACGGCTCTGTGGATCAGGCCACCGGCGGGAACTTCTATGGAACGACTACCCAAGGCGGCAGCGACAGCGTAGGCACGGTTTTTGGGCTGTCGACGGGCCTTGGCCCGTTCGTGAGTCTAGTGCACAACCCGGCGAAGGTAGGGCAGACTTTTGGCGTTCTCGGGCAGGGGTTCAGTGGAACCAAGAGCGTCTCGCTCCACGGAACTCCGGCAACGTTCAAGGTTAAGTCCAACACATTGCTAGAGGCCACGGTTCCCGCTGGGGCAACCACCGGCTACGTCACCGTGACCACGCCCACCGGTACGCTCACCAGCAATGTGCCGTTTTATGTGATTCCGTGAGTTCAGATAAGGGAGGTTTTTCGATGGCAAGACTTAGCGCGTGGAAAACGGCAGGAGCCATTGTTATTCTCTGCGCTGCAATCACCCGTCGCAAAAATTGAAAGCCCATTCATTTGCAGAGCGGTCTTTCAAGCCACCAAAAGCTCACTGGCTACACTGGCCGCTCAGCTCGTTCTGGAACGAGTACCACCCGTTTACCTGCAGGCCGGGGTTACCCGACCAGAAGTCCAGAAAGGCAAGATCCTGCAGGTGATAGGTGAAGCCATTGGCACCTGTATAGGGGAAATCACCAAAGTTCCGCAGAACATTGGTCGGGGGCGCGACTTCGAGGAGGCCACTGCAACTGCCCTGGACTTCCGTCACGTTGTCGACAAAGGGATCATCCATCCAGTCTCCCATTTCAGCGGAGAGGGCCGAAACGTCTTGGGAGTACTGGTTGACGTCCGGGATGTAGGTGAACTCACCATAGGTCTGCGGAGCGGTGCCGAACGCGCTGTGGTACCCGCCGATGCAGCATCCGGAGATGCCACTGTTCGCGCTCAGGTACGTGTTGTAGGTCATGCCCATCACAACGGCGGCGGGCGTAATCTGCGAGAGTTTGCCGATCAGCGTGGTCAGTTGCGAGTCGAAGTAGGTCATGTCCACAATCGCTACGTTCCCGAAACCGAAAGGGTTGCCAATCGAGCAATCGGCGCTGGGAACGGAGAGGGTCCTCTCCGTAAGCATCGTCACCGGCGAAAGCAAGGTGTGGTAGTCGGGATTCTTCCTCAGGGCCTTGTAGAAGTTGCCGCGCTGGAAAGCGTCTACGTATTGGGTAGTCCCCAGGTTCGTGCCGCCCTGAGTGTAATCGAGGGCCTCAAAAATGGGCGAGGCCCTGACGAGGTCCACTGCGGTCGCCCCGTCGGACTGCACGGTTTCGGGGTCATACGTGTTTCCGTCGCAGACGATCTTAATCGGGATCAGGAAGAACTCAATATTGGTCGTGGTGTTCGACAAGGCCGGGCTGCGTCCCACCATTTTGAAATTATAGGTCGTATTTCCGCTCTTGAAGCTGCCGGACCAGATCTTGAGGGTCACGGCTGGGGGCTGCTCTACTCCCGGGACCTGATGCGGAGGCAGTGTCACAAACAAGGGCTTGGGCCGTTGCTGCGTCACCGCTCCTCCATTGTAGGATGCGTCCTGCGCAGCCGCGCGGCTTGCCATGGACCCGCAGGCCAGCGCCGCGGCGCAGAGAACAGCGCGACCCAATAACTTGGATTTCATGAGAGCGATCTCCTCGATCCGGTTGTGGTCTTGTCGGGAATTTCGCATTTAACCCGAAGTCGCTTTTTGGCGTTCCGACGCCTGAGAGTATACACCCATTTGTCTCCTGGGTTAGAACCCTGACCATTCGGTAGGGGCTACTTCGAAAGTAACCCGACTACGACCACTTAATAGGTTAAGACTTAAACAGCGATAATTGAGATCAACCGAAACCCCAGTGAACGCACGTGCATCTGCCGTGTTTTCAATACCTCACACACACATCCATCGAGGTTAAATGTAAACCTTTCTGTCGCGCCGACTGATCGCCCCCAGAATTTAAGTTTCGTGTCGCACCAGACACACAAGGTCCGCCAGCCCCTGCCAATGTCGTGGATGCATCGCGGCGTCGGCCTATACGGATGTCAGCCGCATTGCCTAAAGACCTAAGACCCTTCGGGCCTGTCCAACCGCCTCATCAAACGCTTGATCTAGCTTCGGGTTAACCCCTCGGCACCCGGCCACCACTTGTAACTCCGTGCTCACGCCGTTCTAAGCGAGGAAGGGCCCCGCCTAGAGTCGTGCGAACAAACTGCGACAGCGCTGAGACTAGCGGCGTACACTGTTTGTGTCCGAGAACCATCTGCCTTGCTTGGGGCGTGCTCGGGTCTTCAGTCATTCCTGAAACCACGTCGGACAGGCTTATCGGTTGGGTGGAAGGGAAGTCTTTGCGCACAAAATAGGCGAGCGTGGCATTCCACTGCGAGTCGAAGCCGAGTCCGCCGCTCGCTGTCAGGAGCGTGTCCGAGGATTGCTTCTTGCTGAAAGAGAGATCTTCCGCGATCTTGAAAGTCTGCGGCCAGGTAGTGTTCGCCGCTTGCAGCAGGCTGAGTCCATCGGGCAGGGAAACTCCCGGTTTGCCGGTGTGGGGATCGTTGCCCACGCCGCCGCCCCAGGCGTTGTAAATATTCGAGACCGAATCCCAGCGCAGTCCGTCGGCGTGGTACTCGTTGAACCACATGGCGATCTGACCGGAGATGTAATCTCTTACGACGGGATACGAGTAGTCAGGACGCGGGCCCCAAGGCGAATCGTAGCGATCGGTCGCGCCGGCGTCATCATAGAAATAGATTCCGCCAGGATACGTTGAAGTATGCCATCCGTCGAATTCGTAGTCCGCAAGATCAAACGGACCCCAATGATTGTGAACGACGTCGAGAATGACGGCTAGGCCTCGCTGATGGCAGGCGTCGACAAACGCCTTCAGGTTGTCGGGTCCGCCGTACTCGTCGTTGTCGACAGCATACTGGTCGGTGGGGCCGTACGGGTTGCCATAGACCCCGTCAAACTGGGTCACCGGAAGCAGTTCGACGGCGGTGAATCCCATGCTGCTGATGTGAGCGAGTTGGGCAATCGAAGATTGAAATGTTCCCCAACCGAACGGACCGGCGTTGAACTGGCCGGTGTCCATTTCATAAATAACTAGCTTGTTCAGAGGTGGGGGTGTGAAGTGCTGGTCCTGCCAAATATAAACGGTTGGATCGTAGGTGATGGCGTGGCCGTTCTTGGTCGAGGTGACCATGCGGGCATTGGGATCGCGGCGGGTGACGGTACCGAAATTTGCAGTGGTGATCACGTAGTCATAGCGCTGATTGATGCCTACGCCAGGAACGTCCTTGCACCAGTAGCCGGTGGTACCTTGCTCGACCAGCGGCTCGGAACGGCCAGAAAACGGATCCTTCGCGCTAACCGCAGTTGCGTGCGGAGCCCAGACACGGAAAGACACGCCTTGATAAGGCCCGCCGGGAGGGTAGGGGATCGATCCGACATTGTCGCCGGCGTGAGGGCATTGAGCGAAAGAGAAGGGACAGAGTGTAAATAGAAAAGCGACGGCAAGCACAGCGACGCTAGTCTTGTATCGGCGGAGCGGCATGGTTTGACGAAGACTGTCCGCGGAGGAGGCGAACTGGGAGATTTTACATCGGTTGCGGGGCTGGGCGAAGAGTCGTTCGTCTTACGGAAGAGTTGCCCGGTTTGTCCCGGGATCAGTGTCGCCCGCCGAAGAGTGGGTAGCGGCGGGCGACCAGATCATTAAGAATGACGCGCGTCGCGGCGGACCAGGGCAGAGTCGAGAAAGAAACCCAGGCCAATGGTGAATGGAATCACCCCAAATGTGCCAGCTACCCAAGCGTCGGGTTCCATGCGTCCGATCAGCGCGAAGGTAAGTATGTACCCGAGCGCTCCCGCCACCAGCAGAATTCCGGAGCGCCGCGAATTCGCTGCCGGGGAAAGTTCCTGCTGCATGGGCACGTCGACGCCGCGGGCGATCGCTGCCAGGCGTTCTTGCGAGCCCAGTTTGCGCACGGAATAGTAGGTGAACATTCCGGCGATCGGAATGCCTAAAGTCATGATCACGGCCACCAAGCCAATCATTTCTCCATCCATATCGAGTCTCCTTAATTTGTTGGGCACGCGAGGCGTGCGAATGACGGCTGAAACCGTCGCCGGTGATAGTTACGGAGGCGGGAAAAGGAAAGTTCCGTGAAAATCGGCCCCGGTAAGTGTTACCATCGCGCCTCATGGCAACAAAACCTTGTTTTTCTGCTGCTTTGGTGGTGTTTCTTGGATTGACGCTTTCCCCCACATTTGCCCAGAACTCCATCGGCCATCCCATCTTGTTGCACGCGGCGCGGATGCTCGACATCGAGAACGGGAAAGTGATTTCCCCCGGCGAGGTGCTGGTCGAAGGCGAAAAGATTGTCGAAGTGGGAGCCGCAGTGAAACATCCGGCGAACGCGGAAACGATTGACCTGGGCGACAGCACTCTGCTGCCGGGCTTGATTGATGCTCACGTTCATCTGTTTCTGCATCCAGGGGCGGAAGACTTGCAGACGGTGGAAGAGTCGGTTCCGCAGCGCACGATCATTGCGACTCTAGCGGCGCGCGCTGACCTGATGGCAGGCTTTACGGCGGAACGCGACATGGGCACCGAGGGCGCCGGTTCGGCGGATACCGCCGTCCGCAATGCTATTGAGGATGGTCTGATTCCGGGGCCGCGGCTGAGAATCAGCGGCAATGCGGTAGATATTCTCGGCGGCCATGAAGATGGCAATCACTTTAATCCGGCGCAGCATGTGTTTTCCAATGCCACCTATGCGAACAATGCGGATGAGCTGGTGACGGTGATCCGTGAGCAATTGAAGGAGGGCGCGGATTTCATCAAGATTTATGAAACCGGACCGGACGTACTACGCGATGGCAAACATTCCACCATTTATCAGTACACAGAAGCCGAGTTGGCAGCGGCAGTGCACGAGGCGGCGCGGGTTGGAAAACAGGTTGCGGTGCACGCGACTGGAGAGCCGGGAACGCTGTATGCGGCGCAGGCCGGCGTGGTGTCGATTGATCACGCCAACCGGCTCAGCGATCAGACTATGCAGCTAATGCGCGAGAAGCAAATTTTCGCTGTTCCTACCTTCACCATCTTCGAATACTTTGCTGACCATGCTGCCTCGCCGGAACAGGCGGTACGCGAGCGGCAGATGCTCGATCTGCATGCGCAGGAATTTCCCAGGCAACTCGCGGCGGGAGTGCCGATGGCCGTGGGCTCGGATGTAGGGCCATTTCCTCACGGAACGCAGGCGCGCGAGCTGGTGTTGATGGTGAAATACGGGATGACACCGCTCGCTGCGCTACAGGCTGATCTGCTGAATGGGGCAAAGTTGTTGGGATGGGATGAGCAGATCGGAGTGTTGAAGGCGGGTTATTTCGCGGACGTAATCGCGGTCCAGGGTGATCCCTTGAAGGACATCAGCGTGTTGCAGAATGTGAAATTCGTGATGAAGGCTGGGGCGGTGTACAAGAAGTGAGAGTGCCCCTGTAGGCCGAGAATCCCTTGAACGATCCGCCAGACAACTCCGACACGCTGCACGATTTGCTCGACCATTATGAGCAGGCTGACGAGGACTCCCGTCTGACCGCCGGCTGGTTTCAGCTCGAGTTTTCCAGGACCCAGGAGTTGCTGACACGTTCCCTGAAGCCAGCTCCCGCGGTAGTGGTGGACGTGGGCGGCGGGTCAGGAGCCTATGCTTGCTGGCTGGCCTCGATGGGCTATGAGGTCCATCTGATTGATCCGGTGCCGAAACATATCGAGCAGGCAATCATCCGGTCGGCCCGGCAGTCGCGACCTCTTGCCAGCATGCGGGTAGGCGACGCCCGTCGCCTGGAGCATGCCGACGACTCTGCCGATGCCATTCTGTTGCTGGGTCCGCTGTATCACCTTACCCGCCGTGAGGACCGGATCGCCGCTCTCCGTGAGGCTTATCGCGTGCTGCGGCCGGGAGGGTTTTTGTTTGGAGCCGCAATCAGCCGATTTGCGTCCCTCTTCGATTCGTTGGCCGGCGGTTTCTTTGAAGACCGGGAGTTTGAAGAGATTCTGGAAAAGGATCTTGCTGACGGGCAGCATCGTAATCCAACCGGGAACCCCATCTACTTCACGACGGCATTCTTTCATCGCCCAGAGGATTTGGCGGTGGAAGTACAAGAGGCCGGGTTTGAATCGGCAGAACTGATTGCAATTGAGGGGCCGGGATGGGTGGCGCGTGACTTTGCCAAACTATGGAGCAACCCAAGACAACGCTCCCGGCTACTGGAGTGCATCGGCAAGGTGGAACGAGAACCAGCGATTCTGGGGGCTAGCTCTCATTTGATGGCCATAGCCCGGAAGTGAGCTTGCTGGAGTAATCCCCTGCAAACAGTGAGGCTCAAGGAAGGCTGGAACTGGACCATCTTCCCACACGTATCATGATGGCGTAGAGGTGGGCATGGAACTGCGAATTGAAAAGCTGTCGAAACGTTATCCCAATGGTGTGCAGGCGCTGCAAGATGTTTCGCTCAACATTCCCCTTGGCATGTTCGGGCTGCTAGGACCGAATGGAGCGGGCAAGTCCACGCTGATGAGGACGCTGGCGACGTTGCAGGAGGCTGATGGCGGTAGCGCGTCGCTGGATGGCATCGACGTCCTGAAGCAGAAGGATGAAGTGCGCCGGGTGCTCGGATACTTGCCACAGGAGTTTGGACTTTACCCAAAGGTGTCGGCGGAGGTGCTGCTCTCGCATTTCGCAGCGCTCAAGGGCATCGCCAATGCGAAGGAGCGGCGCGAGGTAGTGCGTGCGCTCTTGCAGCAGACCAATCTCTATGAGCATCGCCGCAAGCCGCTGGGCAGTTTCTCGGGCGGCATGAAGCAGCGCTTTGGCATCGCGCAGGCGTTGCTGGGAAATCCGCGGCTGATCATCGTGGACGAGCCGACTGCCGGCCTTGATCCCGAGGAGCGAGTGCGCTTCCACAACCTGCTGAGCGCGATCGGGGAAAACATTATCGTGATTCTTTCCACCCACATTGTTTCTGACGTCAGCGACCTGTGCGGGCGAATGGCGATCATCCACCAGGGCCGCGTGCTGGTGACAGGCGAGCCGACGGCGCTGGTGAACGGTTTGCAGGGCACGGTGTGGAAGAAGTCGATTGCTGCGTCGGAACTGGACGCACACAAAGCGCAGTACCGCGTAGTGCTGGTTCGCTTGTTCGCAGGCAGAACGCTCATCCACGTGCTCAGCGAACAACCGCCGGGAGCGGGTTTTGAGGCGGTGGTGCCGGACCTCGAAGACTTGTACTTTGCCACCATTCGCGGATTCTTCAATTCTCCGAACTCCCCTGGGGTGAACTGACCCATGGTGCTCACGATTGCCGGATTTGAGGTTCGCCAGCGACTGCGCCGCATTTCAACGTATATCTATTTCCTGGTCTTCTGCGGCCTGAGTTATTTGTTCACGTTGATGTCAGGCGGGGCGATTCCAGGCGCCACGGTGGAGTTCGGAACCGGCGGCAAGGTGCTGGTGAACTCACCGTACACACTGCAGGCAATCATCACCTTTATTACGTTCTTCGGAGTAGTGGTCACCGCGGCGATCGCGGGGCAGGCTACTTATCAGGATATCGACAACCGCTCTACGGATTTTTTCTTCACCGCACCCATCAGCAAGTTTGACTATCTGGGCGGGCGGTTCCTGGGGGCGCTGCTCATCCAACTCCTGATCTTCTCCGGTGTGGGGCCGGGAGCATGGCTTGGAAGTCGTATGCCGTGGATCGATCCGACCCGGCTCGGGCCGCAGAACTTCGCCGCGTATGTGCAACCCTACTTGATTCTGGTGTTGCCGAACCTGGTGCTGCTGACCGCAATTTTCTTTGGTTTGGCGGCGCTCGGAAAAAAGATGCTTCCGGTGTATGCGGGAAGTGTGATTCTGCTGATCGGATATTTCGTTGCGCAGCAGCTTTCTACCAATCTGACGGTGAACGTCCGTGGCGCGTTGGCCGACCCGTTTGGCAGCACCGCGGTGGACCGCATGACGCAATACTGGACGCCATTTCAGCGCAACACGCAACTGGTCCCATTCACCGGAATTGTGTTGATCAACCGCGGGCTTTGGCTCGGAGTGGGAGCCTTGGTACTGCTGTTGACTTACTTGAAATTCTCGTTTGCCTATGCCCTACGAGGCGGCAAGCAGTCGAAGCAACTCGCCGGCGACGAAGAAATCGGGGCCGTGAGCACGCAAGCCTTGCCGATCTCTCACCCGGTTTTTTCTGCCCGGGCGTCGTTGTGGCAGTTTCTGTCGCTGACGCGAATTCAGTTCACGGAAACCGTCAAGAATGTCTTCTTCATAGTTCTCATGCTGGCGGGCGGCTTGTTCTCAATGTTCGTGGCCTACGGCGTCAACAATCCCTTTTCCACCCACGTTTATCCCCTGACTTACCAGATGCTGGAACTCGCGACGGGCGGTTTTTTCGTCTTCGCTCTTGCCATTATTACTTTTTATTCCGGCGAGTTGGTGTGGCGGGAGCGGGAAGCGGGTGTGAGCCAGATTATCGACGCGTTCCCAGTGCAGCGTTGGGTCCTGTTCGCGTCCAAGCTTTGCACTCTGCTGCTGGTTCAGGTGTTGGTTGTGCTGGTCACGATGCTTGCGGGGCTGGCCGTCCAGGTCATGCACCATTATTACCGCTTCGAATTGGGGCTCTACTTCAAGGATCTTTTCGGCATCCGGCTGGTGCAGTATTCCATTCTTTGCGTGCTGGCGCTGCTGGTCCACACCATCATCAACAACAAGTATCTGGGCCACTTTGTGATGGTGTTGTATTTCGTTGCCACCATCGCCGTCCCGAACCTGGGATTGCAGAACTATCTCGTTCGCTTTGGCCAAACCCCGCCTTACATTTATTCCGACATGAATCTCTATGGGCCGTTCGCGGCTCCGTTATTTTGGTACCAGCTTTATTGGACAATCTTTGCGATTGGCCTGGCCATCATCACCAACCTCTTATGGCTTCGCAGCACGGAGGGAAGTTTCCGGACCCGGCTGCACCTGGCCGCAGAACGCTTATCCCGGCCAGCGATTGGCGGGCTAGGGGTTTGCCTGGTTCTGTTTCTGGGCGTCGGGAGCTACATCTTTTACAACACCGACATTCTGAATACCTATCGCACGAACTGGCGGGTTGCCGAAGACCGTGCCCAATACGAAAAGAAATACCGGCGATACAAAGATCTGCCTCATCCCCGCATCACTGACGTAAAGATGAACGTCGATCTGGTTCCTGGAAAAAGTGTTGTGATTCAGGGCACCATGATGCTGGAGAACAAGACTTCCGTGAACATTGACCGGGTTGCGGTCACGGTCTGGCCGTTCGGCTTGGCGCCGCTGCCGCGGCAGCATGTACAGGTCAACCGGCTGCAATTCGCTGGCGGACAAACCGCAGTTTTGCAGGACGCCAGCCTCGGCTTTTACCTCTATCAACTGCCTGCGCCGTTGCCGCCTCACGGCCGAATCGCTTTTGACTTCTCCGTGAAGTACGAGAATGTGGGTTTCGTAAATTCCAGCCCGAACACCGACATCGCCAGCAACGGCAGTTTTCTGAACAGCGCCTACGCGCCTTACATCGGATATTGGCCTGACATCGAACTGACCGACGACAGCACCCGCCATAAGCACGGCATCGAGACTCTGAAACGTATGCCCAAACTCGAGGACGTTGCCGCCCGCAATGACAACGGCATCTCCAACGAGGCCGACTGGATTACTTTCGAAGGGACGGTCAGCACCGACCCTGACCAGATCGCCATTATGCCCGGATACCTCCAGAAGGAATGGGTGGAGAATGGGCGCCGTTATTTTTACTACAAGATGGACGCTCCGATTCTGGCCATTGCATCGATGAACTCGGCCCGTTATGCAGTTCGCCGCGATAAGTGGCGCGACGTAAATCTTGAGATCTACTACCAGCCGGGCCACGAGTTTGATCTCGACCGCATGATGGATGGCATGAAGTCGAGCCTGGAGTATTGCAGCGCGAACTTCAGCCCGTTCCAGTTTCATCAGGAACGCATCATCGAATTTCCACGCTATGACACCTTTGCCGAGTCGTTCCCCAACACCATTCCGTTCTCCGAGGCGATTGGGTTCATTACCTATGTAGATCCCAAAGATCCCGAGGCCATCGACATTCCTTTCTATGTGACCTCGCACGAAGTGGCGCACCAGTGGTGGGCGCACCAGGTGATGAGCGCGAACGTCGAAGGGGGCACGTCAATCGTCGAGACCCTGGCTCAATACAGCGCTTTGATGGTGATGCAACATCGCTACGGTCCGCGGTCGATGAAAAAGTTCCTGCGCTATGAACTGGAGAATTATCTCCGCGGCCGATCCCAGGAACGCAATGAAGAGCCACCGCTGGGGCGGGTTGACCAGAACCAGGGATATATCCATTACGGTAAGGGCGCGGTGGTGATGTACGCCATGCAGGATTACATTGGCGAAGAAAATGTAAATAAGGCCCTGGCTGAGTTTGTGAAGGTGTATGCGTTCAAGGGTGCCCCGTACCCAACTTCGCTTGATCTGGTGGCCTACCTGAAAAAGTACACGCCGCCAGAGTATCAGTATTTGTACGAAGACCTGTGGGAGACGGTGACGCTTTACGACAATCGGACGCGCTCGGCAACTTATGTGCAGCTAGCCGATGGCAAGTACCAGGTGAACATGACGGTCGAAGCGCGCAAGGTACGGGCGGACGCGAAGGGTCAAGATCATCCCATCCCGATTCATGATTGGATTGACATCGGCGTGCTCGATGCCCAGGGAAATTATCTTTATCTACAGAGGCAGAAGATCGAAAAAGACCAGACCGAGCTGACCGTGATCGTCGATAAAGAACCCGCGCAGGCCGGGATTGATCCGCTGAACAAGCTGATTGACCGGAATCCGGAAGACAATGTGATGAAGGTGGAGAAGCGCTAGGGAAAAGCGTTCACCACAGAGGACACAGAGGTCACAGGGGAATCCACGAAAGTCTCGCCGTATTGAGCCGGTTGCCGCTACACTACGTCTAACCCTAGTCTGAGGACTGCTCGTTGAGAAATCTCAAACTTTCTTTTCTCGTCTTTCTTCTTGCTGGTATCTGCCTGTTTTCTGCGGGCGCTCAAACCGTGCCTCTCGAACTCTTTAGTGCACTGAAGTGGCGGCTGATCGGGCCATTTCGTGGAGGACGTGCCGTGGCGGTTGCCGGCATTCCCGGCAACGCGACGACGTTTTATTTCGGCGCGGTGGATGGCGGCATCTGGCAAACCACCGACGCCGGGGTGTTGTGGAAACCGATTTTTGACAGTCAGCACGTGGCTTCGATCGGTGCGCTGTCCGTAGCTCCGTCCGATCCGCAGGTTATCTACGCGGGTACCGGCGAATCGGACATTCGCTCTGACCTGTCCTCTGGAGATGGTGTTTACAAGACAACCGACGGCGGCCAGACCTGGAGCAACATCGGGCTGCGCGATTCCAAGCAGATCAGCTGCATAGTAGTGGACCCGCGAGATGCAAGAGTTGTGTACGTCGCGGCTTCGGGGCATGCCTACACACCGAACGCTGAGCGCGGTGTTTTCAAATCCACCGACGGCGGCGCGACTTGGGCAAAAGTGCTGGATCAGGGACCCGACGTCGGTGCTTCTGATCTGGCCATGGCAACCGGCAATCCCAACCTTCTTTTTGCGACCATGTGGCGAGCGCGGCGTCCGCCATGGAGTGTCTACGCCCCGATTGACGGCCCGGGGAGCGGATTGTATCGCTCCCGCGATGGTGGCGCGACCTGGATGCATTTGGCCGGAGCCGGGCTGCCGGATGGCGATTGGGGACGCACCGCAGTAGGCGTGTCCCCCGATGGCAAGCGGGTTTACGCGCTCATCGACGCCAAGAAGGGCGGGCTTTATCGTTCGGACGACGGCGGCGACACCTGGATATTAGCCAACGCCGATCGACGAATCACCAGCCGGGCCTGGTATTTCGGCAGCATCACAGTGGACCAACAGAATCCCGATGTCATTTATATGCCCAACGTGGCGCTCTATCGATCGGAAGATGGCGGCAAGACAATTTCGGTACTACGCGGCGCGCCCGGCGGAGACGACTATCACCAGATTTGGGTTGATCCCAAAGATTCGTCGCGCATGGTTCTGGGGACCGACCAGGGAACCACTATCAGCGTCAACTACGGCAGGACCTGGAGCACCTGGTACAACCAGCCCACGGCGCAGCTCTACCACGTGATCACCGATGACCGTTTTCCCTACGTGGTTTACGGGAATCAGCAGGACAGCGGAGCGATTGGGGTTTGGAGCCGCGCCGATCACGGTCAAATCACGCCGCGGGACTGGTTTAATGCCACTGGCAGCGAGAGCGGGTATATTGCGCCTGACCCGAACGATCCCAACATTCTTTACGTAAGTGAGACTTATGGCGGCGTGGTTCGCTTCGATTTGCGCACGTCCTTCAGTCAAAATGTCACGCCCTGGCCGGTGCCGAGCTGGGGTAGTGAAATCTTTGAACGCAAGTACCGAGATCCGTGGACGCCGGTGTTGCTGTTTTCACCATTCGATAAGAAGACGCTGTATCTAGGGACCCAGTTTGTCATGAAGACGCTCGACGGCGGCTTGCACTGGGAGACGATCAGCCCCGACCTCACCGGGTCGATGCGGCACGAAGGAGACCAGAAGCCGGAAGGGCCGGCAACGGTCGAGAACGCGAAAGAACGCGGATATGGAGTGGTGTACACAATTGCGCCCTCGGGAGTGAATGGCGACTTGATCTGGGCGGGAAGCGATACCGGGCTGATCCATGTGACGCGGGATGGCGGGAAAACATGGAAGGATGTAACCCCGAACAGGCTGACCGACTGGAGCAAGATTTCCTTGATTGAAGCGTCGCACTTCGACCCGGCGGAGGCTTACGCGGCCGTGGATCGTCACCGGCTGGACGACCGGCAACCGTACCTCTATCGCACGCGGGATTACGGTGCGACCTGGCAGGCCATCACGAACGGGATCAGCGAACCGTCGTTTTTGCGGGCGGTGCGCGAAGACCCCCAAGTGCGCGGGCTGTTGTATGCCGCCACTGAATTCGGCGTCTATGTTTCGTTTGACGATGGCGATCACTGGCAATCGCTGCAACTGAATGTTCCGGTGTCTGCCGTGCATGATTTGGTCATCCACGGAGACGATTTGGTGATTGCTACGCACGGGCGATCGTTCTGGATACTGGACGACATCACTCCACTGCGGCAGACGAGTGCAGCGATGAAGGCTGGTACGTCTTGGCTCTACCAGCCGGCGACGGCTATTCGCGTGGACAACGACACGTTTCTTGGCTCACCCCTGCCGCCGGAGGAACCCACGGCAGAGAATCCGCCGAACGGCGCGGTCATCGACTATTACCTGAAGAGTACGGCCAGCCGGGTCAAGCTGGAAATATTTGATGGCCAGCAGACGCTGGTACGCAGTTTTTCTGCGGAGCACCTTTCTGCTGAACTCAAGGGGATAAAACGTCCTCCGATGGCGATTGCCGAGCGCTGGTTTCCCAAACCGGGGGCACTGGAAAAGAGCGCAGGCATGCATCGCTTCGTATGGAACCTGGCCTGGGGCAGCTCAGGGAGTGAGAGCGGGGAACCACAAGACGAGGACGACTTTTTCGCTCCCCATGCCCCGCGGGTTGTGTCCGGCACCTACGAAGTGCGACTCACAGTGGATGGCAAGACCTGGACCCAATCGTTGAAGGTTGCCATGGACCCAAGGTCGACGGCCACTCCCGAGGAACTGGAAAGGCAGATCGACCTTGGCCGGCAGATATTTGCAGAGACCTTGCATAGCCGCCAGGCATTGGCAGAAATGCAATCAGTTCAGAAGCAGTTGTCAGATTTGAAAGCACCGCATGCGGCGCTTAAGGCGTCGGTGGAGCAGGTTCAGACCGAAATCAAGCGAATTCTGGACGGTGGCGAGCAATCAGGTATGTCGATCGGGTTGAAGGAGGCTAACAGCGGACTCGCTGCGGCACTCGGAGTGGTGGAAAGCTCGGATCGTGCCATCCCCTCGCAGGCGATTGCCGTGTATGAGCAGTCCGATCAGGCGATGAAAGCCCAGGTCGCAGAGTGGTCGCAATTGAAGACCGGCGGTCTGAAACAACTCAACGATCAACTGAAACAAGCCAAGGTGACCCCCATCGCCATCGCCGAAATTGAGCAGATGGTCGAGTACTTCATGTCGCGCTGAAGGCAGGACTTGATTGTGACACGGCGATTTTTCGCAACCATTATGGTTTCAGCGCCGATTGACGGCACGCGGGGCCCCGCCTAAGATTGAGTGTCCCATGATCTGCCAGGCAACGACCGGCTAGACAATGATCGGCCAAACAATTTCACACTACAAGATCACGGATAAGCTCGGTGGCGGCGGCATGGGCGTTGTTTACAAAGCCGAAGACACACGCCTGCACCGCATCGTCGCGTTGAAGTTCCTGACCGATGATTCCCTCAAAGACCCCTCGGCCCTGGATCGCTTCCGGCGCGAAGCGCAGGCCGCATCCAGTCTCAATCACGCCAACATATGCACGATTTACGACGTCGGCGAGGAGGCGGGGTCTGCCTACATCGTCATGGAGTTTATTGACGGGCAGACCCTGAAACACCGCATCGAGGGGAAACCGATGCGGCTCAGCGAGATGTTGGAAATCGCCGGGCAAGTCGCCGACGCTCTCGAGGCGGCGCACTCCAAAGGCATCATCCACCGCGATGTCAAACCGGCAAATATTTTCATTACTCGCAGCGGCCAGGCGAAAGTCCTGGATTTTGGCCTGGCCAAATACACCGCCGAAGCGCAATCGGTGCACGATGCCAGCGTAACTGACTCGGCGCCAACGGTGGCGAACGCTCATTTGTTAACCAGTCCCGGCATGGCGGTCGGAACCATCGCCTACATGTCACCGGAACAGGCCATGGGCGAGGAGTTGGACCGCCGCACCGACTTGTTCTCCTTGGGGCTCGTTCTGTACGAAATGGCCACCGGACGGCAGGCGTTTTCCGGCTCCACCAGCGCCGCCGTGTTCGACGGAATTCTCAATCGTACGCCGGTTCCGCCGTTACAACTCAATCCGCAACTCCCGCCCAAACTGGAAGTGATTCTCGACAAGGCCCTGGAAAAAGATCTCAAACTGCGTTACCAGACTGCCTCTGATTTCCGCGTTGACCTCCAGCGTTTGAGACGAGAATCGGATTCGTACCCGAGCGCGAAGATCGCGATACAATCCGCCACGGAGCAACCGGCGTCGGCTCCGGTGGCAGGCAGGGTCAGTCGCTGGCCTGTGATCGCGCTGGCTTCGGCGATGGTCGCCATCGCACTCATCGCCGGAGCGTATGTTTTGGGAAAACGCGACGGGCTGGCTTTGAGTATTTCGCCGCCAACCTACCACCAATTGACCTTTCGCGGCGGTACCATCCGCATGGCGCGTTTTGCTCCTGACGGGAAGAACATCGTATACAGCGCGGCCTGGGAGGGAAACCCAATTGATCTGTTCATTACCCGGCCCGACAGCCCAGAGTCCCGCCCGTTTGGGCTGTCGAAAGCTGAGGTGTTGTCGATTTCGTCGGAAGGTGAGATGGCGGTTCTTCTGAACAGCCGCAACGTCGATCCTTACATTAATACGGGGACCTTGGGCAGAGTGCCGCTAGGTGGCGGCGCTCCCCGCGAAGTGCTGGAGAACGTACAGTGGGCAGACTGGTCGCCGGACGGAACAAACTTCGCCGTGGTGCGTGAGTTCGGCGGGTTGAGCCGTCTCGAATATCCCATCGGAAAGGTGCTATATCAGACTGGGGGGTGGCTCAGTCACCCGCGCATCAATCTCAAAGGGGACGAAGTAGCTTTCATTGAGCATCCCGTCCGTCGCGATGACGCAGGATCGATTGCCGTCGTCGATCTTTCCGGGAAAAAGAAAACCTTGTCCACCGGCTGGGAGACGGCTTGGGGTCTGGGATGGTCTCCCAACGGAAACGAAATCTGGTTTTCCAGCACCCGGCTCGGCTACGGACGTTATCTTTCCGCAGTAAGCTTGTCGGGGAAGGAGCGGCTGCTGGCGCGAGAGCCCGGTACACTGACCCTCCAGGATGTGGCCAGAGATGGGCGCGTGTTGATTACGCGCGACGTGCCGCGGGTTGGCATGGTCGGTATGGCCAGCGGCGGCACCAAGGAACGAGATCTCTCCTGGCTGGACTGGTCGGCTCCCAAGGATTTGTCCCTCGACGGCAAGAAGCTCTTGTTCACTGAATCCGGCGAAGCCGGTGGGGAGAGCTATTCCAGTTACATGCGTGGCACCGATGGGTCGGCTGCTATCCGGCTCGGCGACGGCGCGAGCTTTGCGTTATCGCCGGATCAAAAATGGGTATTGTCGGGCCTGCCCAAGCCACCCGTTCAGTTTACCCTGCTGCCCACCGGCGCCGGGGAAGCGAGGCAGCTGACGCATGACAACATCAATCGTCTTGACGCACACTGGTTTCCCGATGGTAAGCGCTTGTTATTCTCTGGTGACGAGCCCGGTAAGGGCGTGCGGCTGTACATACAGGGTATGGACGGCGGCCCCGCGAAAGCGATCACCGAAGAAGGTGTGAACGCGAGCGTCATTGTCATCTCCCCGGACGGCAAGCAGATCGCTCTAGTCGGTCCCGATCAGAAACCTGCCCTGCTAACGGTAGACAGCGGCGAACTGCGGCCCATTCCCGGGCTCGATGCTGGAGACGCACCGATTGCGTGGACCAGCGATGGCCGCTCCTTGTTTGTTTACCGGCTCGGGGAAGTTCCCTCCACCGTCAACCGGCTGGACGTGGCCACGGGCCGCAAACAGTTGTGGAAACAACTCGTTCCGCCCGACGTTTCCGGCGTTACCGACATCAGCTCAATCCTCGTCACTCCCGACGGCAACAACTACGTCTACGAATACGGCCGCACGCTTTCCGACTTGTACCTGGTGAACGATCTCAAATAGTTGCTCAACTGATCCAGTCGAGAACCTTGTAGTAAGCTCCGGCGAAAGGCAGGAACCAGGGCCATCCGTTGTAGAGGCCGAGCGGCGCGCCTGGGAAAGGAATGTTTTCGTAAGGATTCTCGCTTTGCCCGCCGCTGACCTGCTCGGCGATTTTGGCCCCGAGATAAGTTGCCATGGCCACGCCGTGCCCGGCATATCCCACAGCGTAGTAGATTCCATCCATTTGTCCGGCGTGGGGCATGGTGTCGAAGCAGAAATCGAGCGTGCCTCCCCAGGCGTAGTCCAGCTTGGTTTCGCGCAACTGAGGATAGACCTCGATCATGCCCCGGCGCAGAAGTTCGGCACTGCGGCGGATGGTATTGGCCGTCTCAGGAAAGAAGGCGGCGCGACCGCCAAACAACATGCGATTGTCGGGCGTGAGGCGATAGTAATAGAGGTAGTTCTTCGAATCAAAGATCATGCGATTGCGCGGGCTGAGTTCCAGGGCGAGGGCAGCGGGCAACGGTTCGGTGGCGATGATGAATGAGCCGATGGGAATGATCTTCTTTTGCAGCTCCGGGGTAGCGGACGAAGTATATCCGCTGGTGGCGATGAATACGTCTTTTGCGAAAACGCGTCCGCGGGAAGTGTCGAGGTGAAAGCCGGCCCGGCCGTTATCGGATGCGTGGGTGATTTGTTTCACGCAAGCGTTCTCGAAGATCCTGGCGCCGGCGGCGAGGGCGGCGCGGCCCAGTCCGGCAACGTAGCGGGCGGGATTCAGGCCGGCGCTGACATCGTCAACAACTCCGCCGAGATAAATGCCAGAGCCGATCTCGGAGCGCAGACCGCTCTTGGGAACAATGCGAAGTTGATGGTTGAACTCGCGGGCGATGAGTTCGACGGAGCGGGCGTAGGCATCGAAATGCGACTGTTTGCAGGCGACCTCAAGATGTCCCGAGCGCGAAAAGTTGCAGTCGATCTGTTCTTCGCGAACGATCTGTTCCACAACGGCGATCGAAGCCAGGGACGCGGCATACATCCGTTTGGCTGCATCCATGCCGTAGCGTGCCGCCAGGGTTTCGACATCCAGCTTCATGCCGGTCAGGACCATGCCGCCGTTGCGGGAACTGGCGCCCCATCCGATGGTGTTGGCCTCAAGGACGGCGACGTTCGCGCCGCGCTTGGCCAGTGTGCGCGCGGCAGACAAGCCGGTGAACCCCGCGCCCACAATGGCAACGTCCACGCGCGGGGGCAAATCGCCGGGAGTGGCAGCGGGCAGGCAGACAGTATC
>JBKQLO010000195.1:0-47809 GCA_052147055.1 Terriglobales bacterium | reverse complement strand
CTGTATGACCGGACGCAGCGCCGATTACTGCTGGCGCGAGATCGGTTGGGCAAGAAGCCGTTGCACTACGCGTGGTCGCGAGGCCGCCTGCTGTTCGCTTCCGAGATGAAGGCGCTGCTGGCAGTCGCACCCCAGTTGGCGGAGGTGAATCCGGAAGGGTTGTTGCAGTATTTCTACTTCGGATATATTCCCGATCCTCTCACGGTGTTCCAGCAAATCCATAAGCTCCCCCCCGGACAGGTGCTGGAGTATGACGGCGATCGTTGCAACATCCGGCAATACTGGGACGTTCCCGCCTATGGAACGCAGGCACGAATGTCCGAGGAAGACTGTCTGCAAGAGCTCGAGCGCAAACTGGCCGAGGCCGTGCGTATGCGGCTGATCAGCGATGTGCCCCTGGGAGCGCTGCTGAGCGGCGGGGTGGATTCGTCGATTGTGGTCGCATTGATGGCGGGGGCGAGTCGTGGTCCGGTGAAAACGTTTTCGATCGGTTTCCGCGCGGATGAGTTCAATGAGTCGGTGCACGCGCGGCGTGTGGCCGAGCATTTCGGCACCGAACACCAGGAACTGCTGGTTGAACCCCACATGGAAGAGACCTTGCAGTTTCTTTCAGGAATGCTGGAGGAGCCATTCGGCGATTCCTCGATGCTGCCGACGTATTACGTTTGTCGCATGGCGCGGCAGCAGGTGACGGTTGCCCTTTCGGGCGACGGAGGAGATGAGTTGTTCGCCGGCTATGACCGTTATCAAGTGGCGATGAGTCATCGTCACTTTGACCACGTACCGGACTGGATGGGCCGCCTTTATCGACGGCGTCTGCACCACCATCTGCCCCCAGGCACGTACGGCAAGAACCGGGCGTGGAATGCGTCGCTTTCTGCCCGCGAGCGTTATTTGGACGACATATCCATCTTTCCCGCTCTGCACCGGGAGAAAAATTTCTTTACTGCGGATTTCCTACAGGCTTCTGCCGGGCTGCCGGACCCCTTGGGGCAGTTTCGACGCTATTACGATGACGCACCCGCCAGCGACGCGCTTAGCAAGCTGTTGTATCTGGACACGAAGACATATTTGGCGGGAGATATTCTCACCAAGGTCGATCGCATGAGCATGGCTACGTCGCTCGAAGTCCGAGTTCCGATGCTCGATCACGAGTTCGTGGAGTGGGTGGCCGCACTGCCGATCGCTTGGAAGTCACAAAACGGAACTCGGAAATATCTGCTGAAGAAGCTGGCAGAACGGCTGGGGATTCCAGCTACCTCGCTGCATCGGCCCAAACAGGGGTTCGCGCTTCCGTTGGCACAGTGGATGAAAAACGAACTCAAAGAGCAGTTGCTCTCTGTACTGCTGGAGCCGCAGAGCTTGCAGCGCGGCTATTTCAAGCCCGACGCGGTACGTACGCTGCTGTCCGAACACTTGCGTGGGCGCCGTGATCGCTCCGGATTGCTGTGGCGAATGCTGGTGCTGGAGCTTTGGCACCGCAACTTTCTGCATGGGGTGACGAATTCTGCGCAAGCGACGGCGGCGGCTAGCCCCACATTCCACATTTGATCGCAGATTGTTTTCCTACAAGAGGACCCCTCAGGGGCTGAAGCCCGCATCCTTGTCGGCCCGTAGCGGCACGGCTCGAAGCCGTGCCCTTCCCAAAACCATTTATAAGACGAGTTCTACACCGCCGCTATTGCACGCCCGCGGTGGCGCGGTTGACCGCGTCTATGTCGGCGCCCAGGTCCTTGCCATCCGCGCCAGCGCCTCGGAAACGGCTCTCCTTTGACAGACGGTAGTCGCCCTGATTGCCATCGCTGTAGTTGGCGAATCCAACATCGCGCGGATGTTTGGGAAAGCTGTTTCCGCGCGGCCATTTGCTCCATCCGCCGATGATCGCATTGTGATCGAAACGATAGGATGCAAAACAATCCTGGAGCACATCCGCGGGGGCATTGCCACCCGGTTCCGACGAGCAGGAAAGTTGTGGGCCGCCTCCGGTGGCGGTGAATTGATATTCACCTGCGGTAACAACGCCATTTGTAAAACTGAAATCGCGCATGGCCCGGTTGGGCGGCCCACCGATGAGAAACAACGATTTCGGCGGAAGCGCCGTAATGTGGTCTAGCGCAACGGCCCGCAAAACCGGCGCATCCATGGAGATTTGGGCCAGAGTTCCAAAGCCTTGCGAAGCCGGCTTGCCGATGTCGTCAATGATGACGTCGTGAATGCTATAGCGCTCTCCCGCCCGGGCTGCGTCGCCGGAATCGCTTCGGCTGTTGGCGATCTGAAAGCCGCTGCCCACGTGGCTGATCTTGCAGTAGCGGATCGTGACATCCGTGACCATGCAGAGCGGGCAACCGGTGCGGCCCTGGTTCCTGGGCGTGAGCAGGATGGCGAAACCGGTTTGTGAAAATCCTCCCCAAGTGTTCTCCAACACGTTGCCCTCAAAAAGCACACGTTGCGCATTCTTGAGCTCGAACAGGTTTTTCACGATGAAGGGACGGCCGTTGGCGGCCCCGATAAAGTGCGGATCACCTGGACGCCAATTGACCGGCTTAAATAGATAATTGTGCTTGATTTCGATATCGATAGGAACTTGCGTGGCGGATCCGCCACCGAAAAGGATGCTCTCGGCCGCCGCCTCCAGAAAATTGTTCACGATCTTGTAAGGGCCCATGGACTGGTTGCCCATGCCGCCCGCAATGGCCTGAGCATCCGTGCAGGAGCCGGTTCCGGCAGTGCAGTGGAAATCGGAAAAAAAAGAGTCCACTACGGCGACGTGAGAGCTTCCGCCTAGAAGGATTCCCCGAGTGGTTTCATCCTGCGGCGTGCCATG
The DNA here is from genome assembly GCA_052147055.1 of Terriglobales bacterium. Lineage (GTDB taxonomy): Bacteria > Acidobacteriota > Terriglobia > Terriglobales > Acidobacteriaceae > JABCZH01. The sequence continues at coordinate 44,985 of JBKQLO010000195.1, read as the reverse complement.
AAGCCAAACGCGATCGAAGACCAGATGATTGGCGTCTCCGCCGTCTTCCTGCAGAACCAGATTGTAGATCGTCGCTCCCGGCGACTCGCGTGTGATCTCCAGGCCGAGAAAGCGATAGTGGTTCGCGCCATTTGCCAGAGCAACGGGGCCGCTTCCGCTGTTTCCCGCGTAAGAGAGTTTCGCCAGAACCTTGTTCGTCGAAGTGCAATGAAACAGCGGCCTGCCCGGAAGCATCTCGATTCCGGCATAGCAAGGCGTGATGCGGGTGCCTTCCGGCGGCAAGTCGTGGTCGGCGGCGGCGGTGCGAATGATGATCCAGTGGGAATCGTCGCAAGCCTTGGCCGGCAGCTTGAACAAGCCGCGAAAAGTTGCGCCGGCTTGCAACTCGATCGTATCGCCGCAAGACGCTGCATCGAGTGTTTTCTGGAAGTCTTCTCCCTCCTTCACCCGCAAAGTTTGGCCAGGCGCTGGAGTGTCGGCTAAGGAGCTACGGACGTAAACGCGCGGCAACTCCGACGGGCCGTCGAATCGGGGAGCGGATCCCGCGTTCTGAGGCAAGGGACCGGCATTCGAACGGTCCAGCGCAGCGATGCTGAGCCCTCCTAGAATAAGCGCGATTCTGACCGCCCAGCTAGCCGAGCATTGCAAGTTCATGATAGACTAGACCAGTTAAACTAAGTTTACTAAGAGCTGCCATGAAAACCTTTAATATTCACGAGGCGAAAACCCAGCTTTCAAGACTAGTGGAACAGGCGTCCAAAGGCGAGACATTCATTATTGCCAAGGCGGGTAAGCCCATCGTAAAGGTCATCGCCCTTAACACCCCCACCGGCACCCAAGTGCAGCGGCTCGGTTTTATGGCCGGACAAATTTCTGTGCCGGACGACTTTGACCGCATGGGCCAGGAGGAGATAGAGCGAATGTTCGGCGGGGACACATGAAACTTCTACTGGATACACATCTTCTCCTCTGGGCTGCCGGTGAACCCCGGCGCCTCTCAAGAAAAACTCGAACCCTAATTGACGATCCGGACAACGAGCTTCTCTTCAGCGCAGCCAGCCTCTGGGAAGTGGCAAGTAAGCGCGGTCTGGGCAGAGCAGATTTCGAGGTGGATGCGCGCCTGCTCCGCCGTGGTCTATTGGACAACGGGTATAGTGAATTGCCAATCAGAAGCGATCACGTCGTGGCCACCGAGAGCTTGCCAGCGATTCACAAGGATCCTTTCGACCGAATCTTAGTGGCGCAAGCGACGGTCGAGGGTGTCACCCTGTTGACCGTTGATCCCATGGTATCGCAGTACCCGGGACCTATCAGAAGAGTGTAGAGAGTGGCCGCCGACGCCCATCGGGAGCTGACGTGGCTTGCGCGTCGCGGGAAGATGTCAGGATTTGCAGGCACAGCCCTAGGGAGTGATTTCAAAGACGACACCTTTAGCGTAGGCCCCGCCTTCTGCCGTAACCCCGTATAGGTTCCCGGATTCGTCTTCTCGTAACCCGCCATTCGGGTATTTCCCATCGGCACAGCCAGACTGCCGGCAAAAGACATAAAGCACAGTCTCGTGCCCGTGAGCATCAATTTGGAATACATTCCCGGAGTCGTTCTCGACTTGTGAGGTTGTGCCGTATAGGAGTCGACGTGTTGCATCAACGATTACACCGTCTAGTGGTGCGTTTCCGTTGCTGTTCTTGAACTGGTAAATCGTGGTGTTACCAGTGCTGCCAAACCTGTAGAGGTCACCGTTCTCGAGATTGCCAGTCCGCTCCTCAACCCACGTAGCTGTCGTATAGAGATTGCCGAGGGGGTCGATACTCATCGGGCCGGGTACCGTGTATCCGTATGTGCCAGGTTGCGCAGGGAAGGTGTAGAGAAGCGACTCAGTCCAACTTGTACCCGGCGAGAGCTTAAACACAACGCCATAGCCCGTGCTTCCTCCAGCCACTGTATCCCCGTATAGGTTGCCAGACTTGTCAAAGATAACGCCTTGTTCAGGTTGGAGCCCGTCTAGACACGCGCCCCCGGATGAGCAAAATGAGTAAAGCACAGTTTCCGTCCAGACACCGCCCGGGCCTGGCGAAAGCTCGAAAACTATACCCTTGTTTCCTGAGCCGCCGCTTCCCGCTGTGCCATATAGGTTCCCGAGTTTGTCAAATATCAACGCGCCGTTAGGAACCAACCCATCCTCGCAAGCCTGGGCCTGGCAAAAGTTGTAAAGAACCCTTTGCGTCCACGCTCCACCTGGCTGCGAAGGTGGCGAAAGTTCATAGATCAATCCACATCCGTAATCGGGGTATACCGAGCAGGGAGGGCCACCGGAATCGGCTGCGCCGTAGAGGTTGCCTTTTGAATCTATAACCGGAGTTCCGTTTGGGACTGATCCGTTCGGGCAAGGAGGGTTGTTGGCGATGGAACAAAAGTTGTACAAGACCGTCTCGGTCCATGCCCCGTTCGAGTTGGGGGACACCTCAAATACCGTTCCTCCGCCCAGAGTGCCGACGTACGGTGTAATTCCGAAGAGATTTCCTTGACCATCTAACGCAAGACTTCCAAAGGGTTGTTCCCCATCACCGGGGTTGGTTCCAAAGCTGTAGAGCACCTTCTCGGTTTGCCCCATAGCGAGGGTGCAAGACAACACCAGCATAGCCAGGGAGAGGGCGATCTTTCTCACAATTGGACCTCCGCTCAAACCGGAGAATTCTATACCTCGCAGACGATACCTGCTAGGGGCACAAAGACCCTGCTGCCGGCGCTGGCCTGGTGGGATTGCAGAAACGAAGTCAGCTTCGCGTGACAGTCGGTCCGTAGCGCAAGGGAACCGACCGGGGCACAGAGGAATCCGCAGTTGACGGCGTAGCGGACTAGCGGCGTTGCGAGGACGCCGGAATATGGCCATTCACCAGGGCCAGCAACTCACCTTGCAGGGACCCACTGCACGCGACCAAGCCGGAAAGAAGCGGTGAGCGGTTATTGCAACGCAGCGGCTGATGATCGAGGGTGCCGACGTAGCCTCCGGCACTTTTTACCAGTGCCGCTCCGGCCGCCACGTCCCATTCGTTCTTGGGAGTCAGCGTGAAAGTCGCATCCGCCAAGCCTGCTGACACCAGGGCCAGCTTGTAGGCGACCGAACCCATGGGGCGAATCTTGAATCCGGCATTCTCGAACGGTTTCCACTCGCCGCGCTTAGTTTCGCTGCGGCTGGCGAGCAAAAGGGCGTCTTTGAGGCGGGTTCGCTGGCTGGGCCGCGCCGGCTTGCCGTTGTAGGTGATGCCGGTGGTCAGCGAGCCGAGGAACATCTCATTGCTCGCGGGATTGCAAATTCCACCGGCAACTGGCACACCATCCTCGACCATGGCGACGGAAATACAGTACTCGGGAATTCCGGCCACGAACTCCCGCGTACCATCGAGCGGGTCCACCACCCACACCCGGCTCTTTCGCAGTCGGGTCAAATCATCCACGCTCTCTTCCGAGAGCCAACCCTCGCCATCCCGCAGGAGTTCCTTGTGGAGTACGGCATCGGCGGCGCGGTCAGCTTCAGTCACGGGATCGTGTCCCAGCTTGTATTCTGCATCGATGGCTCCGGCAGTGAAGCGCCCGAACACTAAGCGGGCAGCCTCCAGAGCAGACTGGATACGCTGTACGGTTTCGGCGTGGGAATGTTTTGTCATGGATATTTGTTTTGGATCTACCTGATCAAGCCCACAGCATGCGCGCTCCAGTTACCAGCAAAACGGTACAGAGGATGCGCCGCAACCAAACCGTGGGCATACGGGTGCTTAACTGAGAACCCAGGAGACCACCGGGGATGGAACCGATGACCAGCGAGCCCACGAGATAAGGATCGATGTTGTGAATGCGGTAGTGCATCAAGCTGGTCACGCCGGTGAGGATGACGGCATGCATAATGTCGGTGCCTACCATCATTTTCGGGGGGAAGCTATAGAACAAGAGCAGAAGCATCATGATGATGCTGCCCGAACCCACCGAAGTCATGCCCACGAGAAAGCCCGCGAGCAATCCAATGAAAGCCATGCCGACGATCGACTTCATGGTGGGCTTACGGTGGGCCACATGTTCCTCAATCCGCCGCTGGAAGAGCATCAAGGTGGGAACGCAGATCAGCAGGATGCCGACGGCGGTGGTAATGAAGGTGTTGACGCCAGTGCCGTAGACGGTTCGCAGATGGCCCAGCAAGCTGACGCCAGCAATGGATCCGGGGATGCTCCCGGACGCCAGGCACATGACCACTCTACGTTTGATAGTTCCTTTCTTGACGTGCACCCACGCCGAGCCGATTTTGGTGACGAAGTTGAAGAGTGCGTCGGATCCCACCGCCAGAATCGGTGGAACCCGAAGCACAAAAATCAGGATGGGCAACAGCAGGACGCCGCCCCCGACACCGGTCATTCCAATCAGGGTACCAACCACAAAACCGATCAGAATTTTCTCGATTAGCATAACGTCAGTCGCATCCGCTTGAGAGAACGAACTCCACCATCAACTGTGGCCGTTGACTCCGATGAAGCCCTCGCGTTCCATATGCAAAATGATTTGCTGTGCCGCCTCTTCAGGACTGAGATCGGCGGTATTGATCACCACATCGGCGTCCTTGGGTTCTTCGTAGGGATCGGAGATGCCGGTGAATTCTTTAAGGATCCCAGCGCGTGCCTTGGCATAGAGTCCCTTGCGATCGCGCTGCTCACAGGTTTCCACCGAGGTGGCAATGTGCACCAGGATAAAACCACCCACCGGTTCGATCATGCCGCGGACTGCCTTGCGGGTTGCATCGTAAGGTGCAATGGGGGCGCAGATGGCGATGCCGCCGTTCTTGGTGATTTCCGATGCCACATATCCGATCCGCCGGATATTGATGTCGCGGTGCTCTTTGGAGAAGCCCAACTCCGACGAAAGATGCTTGCGCACCAGGTCGCCATCCAGGATGGTGACCGGGCGGCCGCCGGTTTCGAGGAACTTGGTCAAGAGCACGTTGGCAATGGTTGACTTGCCCGAGCCTGAAAGTCCGGTGAAGAAAATGGTGACGCCCTGCTTGTGGCGGGGCGGGAAGCTGCGGCGCAGTTCCTGGACCACTTCAGGATAGGTAAACCAACTGGGTATGTCGCGTCCCTGGTTGAGCCGGTCGCGCAACTCCGTGCCTGAGATGTTCAAGACGCGAGCGTCCTTCTGCACTTCATTGTCGGGGACGTATTGGTCCTGGTCTTCCAAATAAACCATCATGTTGAACGGGACCATGGTGACGCCGATGTCGGCTTCGTGCTTCTTGAACAGTTCCTGGGCCTCGTAAGGGCCGTAGAACGGTTTTCCGTCTGTGTCCTTGCCGGGACCAGCATGATCGCGACCCACGATGAAATGGGTGACGCCATGGTTCTTGCGGATGAGCGCGTGCCAGATGGCCTCGCGTGGCCCGCCCATGCGCATAGCCAGCGGAAGCAAAGAAAGTTTCACGGTTCCTGCCGGAAATTTCGACAGAAGCAATTGGTAACAGCGCACGCGGGTAAAGTAATCGACGTCGCCCGGTTTCGTCATGCCGACCGAGGGATTAATCAGCAGGTTGGCCTCGACTTGTTTAGCGGCACGGAAAGTTAATTCCACGTGGGCGCGATGCATGGGATTGCGGGTCTGAAAGGCGACCAGGCGGCGCCATCCCAGACGGGCGAACTCAGCACGCAGTTCCGCGGGAGTCAGCCGCAACGCGCGGAAGTCGTAATGCGAAGGCATCTGCAGACCTTCCAAAGTCCCACCCACATACCAGGGATTGGACTTGTTCATGGCATAGTCAGCGCCGGGGTGAGCGGTGCTGGTGCTGTTGAACACCGCTTTCGCTTCCGCGGTGCGGTCGGGCTGCCAAACATCTTCGACGGACAGGACCGCGAGCATTACACCTTCGGGATCACGTAAGGCGATTTTGCTGCTGCCGGGTTTCAAGGTCTTGGCAAAGGCCTCGGTGACGTCGAGGGTGATCGGCATCGGCCAAATCACGCCGCTCTTCAGACGCATGTTGTGGCATACGCCTTCGTAGTCGGCTCGGGTCATGAATCCGCGCAGGGGTGAGAAGCCGCCGCTCAATAGCAACTCCAGATCGCAGATCTGGCGGGCGGTCAAGTCCCACGAAGGCCATTCGCGCGAGTGCGCCTTCAGTTCGGCGGAACGTTCAGCTGGTGCAATGAGATCAATTAGCTCTCCGCCATGGGGCGGAATAAGATGACTGGTCGAAGCGGTCAAATCCGTGAACCTCCAAGGTTCATAAGAATTTTGGTCTACTGTTGTCTTTCCCCGGCCTTTTTCCGGAACTGAAACACGAGGCTCAGCACTTGCGGATTCCAGAAGGGAAGGTAAAACCTTCAAGCGTTGCCCTGCCAGAGTACTACGCAATTGGGTACGGCATCAATTCTAGATGGGACCGGGCGAAGCAAACCAAGTATGGAGCAATTCACAGGCCTTCACAACCGCAGAAAGATGCCTGCAATTGAATGTAAATAATAACCTTAGAGGAGTTTCCTACGAAAGCCTTGTAGTCCTATCGACAATGTGCAACTTTTTGCGACAAAACTCCCTGGCATCTTGCAACAGTTTGGCTACCCGTTCCGAACGCAAACTTCCTCAATCCACAGACCCAATTCCCGGGCCAAGCTCCGATAATGGTAGTGAGCTGCGAACTGTTTTCTCACTTCTTCAGGGTTTCGTGCTGGCCACTTGAGGGCTTCCAATAGTTTGGGCGCAATTTCCCGCGGGTCTCCGGGTCGGACCCAGACTCCGGCTCGGGTCTGATGCATTAGATCGGTCAGCGCTCCCGCTTCCGAGACCGCGAGAATGGGCACGCCAGTTTGCAGATACTCATAGAATTTCGCGGGTACCTGCAACGCGTGACTGCCTTGAAAAAGCAGAAGCAAGTCGGTCTCCCAAAGCAGTTGGCTAGCTGCGCGCCATGGAATGCGAGGACTGAACCTGATGCAACCGTTTTCCATCAGTTGGGGCACCAGTCTGGCAGCTTCCGCTAAGTAAGATGGATCATTTTCGCCCTGAAAAAGGACTTCGAATGACTCCGGAGCCAGGCGCCCCGAACTTACCAGGTCGGCCAATGCAATCAGGAAAGTGTCGATGCGGCGATGGGCGTAGAGCGATCCCAGGTGAAGTAGAAACCTTTTGGGACCTGCTTTCCGCCGTGGAGAAACCACGAGGTCCTCGAACCCGTTAGTTAACGTACGAAATTTAGTGGCATCAAGGTCGGCATAGTGGTGCTGAAGCGCAGCGGTCAGGCGGCCGGTATTGCCCAGCACTAAATCGGAGTGCTGGACACAGCTCGCTTCCATGCGCTTTGCCCAATCATGCCACCACGCTGGGTTTGTTTCCTCGGGCAGGGCGCTAGCCCACGGGTCTCGGAAGTCGATGAGCCAGGGAAGTCCAAATATGTTCTTCAGATGCCGCGCCACCAGATGAGATGTCCACGGCGGCCCGCTGGAATAGATCGCATCGATCTTCTCCTGGCGCAAAACCTGCGCACCCAGCCGAATCGCGGGCAAGTACCATCCCCAGTAGCGGTCCGGAAATTGCATTATCGCCTTGAAGTTTCGGCGCAGGATGCCGGCGTCATGGATGTTCGGTGCGGGATCGGGTGGATGGTGCGCAAGACCGCTGCGTCCGAGACGTCTTAGGGCCGCGCCATACCAGTCCAAGGGCGTGGACATCGTGGGCGCGCGCAGCACACGCAGACCAGCCGGCAGCTGGCGGGAATAGTCGTGTGTATCGTAAGAGCGTTCGCGGCCGGAAAGGACGATGGGTTCGACTCCCCAGTCAGGCAGATAGCGGCAAAGCTGCGTCACCCGAATGGCCCCCACCTCCGCCAGCGGCGGAAAGGTGTGACTTATCATTAGGACACGGAGTTGGCGATCCAAGAAAGCTCCTCTCGCAGCAATCGTTGGTTCCTCTTGCTCGGCGGCTTACAGATTATGTGGGAGAGCGAAGCATCTGCAAGATTTTCAGCAGGTGGTGACTGCGCCTGAAGTTGAGCATGCCGGTGGTGAGGACATAGGCCACACCTCCACCGAAAACCTCAACGGTCAAGCGGGCCGCGGCCGCATGGCTGGGAAGCAGAGACCGCTTGAGCAGCAGCACCACGATGGCCATGACCAGGCTGCCCGCAATTGCGGGACGCAGAACACGGAGGTAGTCTTTCCAGCGCAAATCCATCTTCCGGAATGCCCGATGGAAAAGAGGAACGGCGACGAGCGGATATAACAGCAGCCATACGGTTGCGATTCCAGTATTGCCCCAGCGGCTGGCAACCAGGAACGAAGCGGGCATCAGGAGCGCAGCAGCGATGGAGTTCCACATGGCAAAGCGACTTTCGCCGATGGTATTAAGGGCCACTGGAATCATCGGGGCGAGACAGCGAAATGACGCGAAGAAAGCCAGCAGACGCAAGGGCACAACCGCAGGTTGCCATTTCTGACCCAGCACGGCCAGCACAAACTCCGGCGCCACCAACCCAAGTCCCAGGCTCGCCGGGAAGGCAATGAGGGAAATGCCTTCGGTGAGGTTTAGGAGATAGCGTCGCAACAAAGCTCGCTCTTTTTGTACCGCGGAAAACAACGCTGGAGTCACGCTGTTGAGGACCCCGGCAAGCTTGTCCACGGGAATGTTGGCGAGATTCCAGGCCAGGGAGTACACACCCAAGGCCTTTTCCCCCAGCACGCGGCCTGAGACAACAAAATCGGCGCTAGAGTAGCTGTACCACGCCAGCCGACTGATCACAATGTGCCCGGTAAAACGAATGGTGTGCCGTAAGGAACTGGGGCGTGGCCAGGCAAAGGGGCACCGGCGCCGCGATAAAGTCAAGCCCGTGTCGATGATCACGCCCGCCACCGAGCCAATGACCAATGTCCAATAGCGAAAACCCATCCACGCGGCCAAAACAGTGACGATCGCCAGCGCCACGGCCCGGCTACCTTCGATCACCGACAGCAGTTTGAAACGCAGATCTTTTTGCAGGAGTGCCGAGGGCACTGATCGAAAGGAGGAAATCACGAAAGTGGTACTCATGGCGATTACCACCCAGGGCAGGCGAGGAGAGGCAAAGAAGATGCCCAGCGGAACCGCTGCCAGGCAGGAAACCGCCAACCCGGTAAACCCCAGCAAGATCGCCAGGCCATTCAACTGCGCAAGGTGATCGGGACTCAGCTCGCGCAGAGTGACGACGGCTGTGCCGACTCCAAATTCGCTGAGGAGAGTTATCAGTCCGAGATAGACGGTTGCCATGCCCACAATGCCGTAGTCTTCCGGCATCAGGATCCGTGCCACGATCAGAGTCGACGCCCAGGTAACGAGTTGGCTTCCCCAGCGGACGCCCCCAGCCCAAGCCAAGCCGTGCACCAGAGACCCATCCAGGTCCGCCTTTTCGATGTCAGTGATCGGAGGGAAAACACCCATGTCGTGGTTCATCCCGCTGGCTACAGACCCGGGACGCAGCGGACCAGTACGACCGAGGAGCCGACGCTAGCGTCCAGCGTTCGATGCTTGTTTCTGGGGAGGCTGCGAAACCGGTTCGTGAGCTGGCACGGCATAGGGCCTCCCACCGGAGCTTTCGGTGAACGAATATTTCAGCAGGCACCACACCGCCCGTACTCCGTCCTTCCAACCGATTTTCTTTCCTTCTTCGTAGGTTCGTCCCCAGTAGCTGATGCCGACTTCGTAGATCCGCAGCCGGCGCTTGGCAACTTTGACCGTGATCTCGGGCTCAAAACCGAAGCGGTCTTCCTGGATCGCGATGGACTGGATCACATCCCGGCGGAAGGCTTTGTAGCAGGTTTCCATATCGGTCAAGTTAATGTTGGTCAGGCAATTGGAAAGCAGGGTCAGCAGCCGGTTTCCCACGGAATGCCAGAAATAGAGTACGCGGTGCGGCGCCGCTCCCAGAAAACGAGAGCCGTAGACGACATCGGCTTTACCCTGCACCAGCGGATCCAGCAGGCTGTGGTAGTCAAGGGGATCGTATTCCAGATCCGCATCCTGGATGATCACGAAGTCACCGCGAGCGGCTTGAATGCCGCGCCGCAAGGCCGCCCCTTTGCCCATGTTTCCCGGCTGGAGAAAGACCTGCACCTGGCGGTATTCCCTTTGCAACTCAGCCAGGAGTTCTCGCGATCCATCCTGCGAACCATCGTCCACACACAGCACTTCGACCTCAAATGGAACGGCCAACACGCGTTCCACCACCTGGCGCAAAGTAGTGCGCTCGTTGTAGACGGGCATGACGACAGACACTTTCATAGCCGAGAAGTCGCCCTAGTGTAATGCATTCAGGGCACTGAACCTGAATTTTTCGCCGACGCGATGCAGGTGTAAATAATTCCCAAGGGCGGCAGACGGTTAGGGAAATTTGACATGAAACCGCAACATTGAGAAACGGGCTGCCGGCCTCTACTGACGGTTACTGCCGAGATTCCGGCAGGTGATCGAAAGTGGTTGTTGGAAGGGGGAAGACGGCGATCCACAGTGCATCGAACGGTGGCGACTGGTGTCTGCGATGTGGGGTTGAATTTCTGTCGTGTTTTGTCGGAGTTAGCCGCACCTGGCCCCTCGAGTCCGAAGTTGCCTGCCACGAAGATCCACAGCCCCGCCGCAGGTTGATGGGTACGGCGAGCAGGACTGACCCGAACCAGCAAGGGCTGAGGAAATCGTTCGCGGTGGCACTGTGAATGCTGTCAATTTGCCTACAGCCAATCGGATTTTGGTTCTTCGCGGCTGCCGGCGAAGGTGTGCCCGGACCACCGGTTCAACCGTGCATCGGAGACACTGCATACTTCATTGGGTAGTTGAATGAGGGAGAAGATTGTTCGGATGGGGTCCCGGGAGCAGCAAATCGCCGAATTGTTGCTGCAAGGTTGTGACAACTCAGCAATTGCCACGCAGTTGCACATGGCACCGCGCACCGTCAAAGCACATTTCAACCGGCTCTTCCTGCGCTTCGGGATTAGAAGCGGAATCAAGCGAGTCAAGCTTGCCACACTGTTGTACCGGAGGGAGCTATGCCAGCAGAGCAACTCTACGGAACCCGAACCCCCAGTGAACGCGAACAGCGAGTCATTGCCCTGGTTGCCCAGGGACTCAAGAACAGTGAAGTCGCGGAAGCCATCGGCACGACGGAACACGTCGTCAAGAACTACCTCCGCGTCATCTACGACAAGCTGGGACTCTGGAACCGGGTCGAACTAGCGTTGTGGTACGAAGCCCGGCGGCACGAGAGTCTGGCTCGCGCCTGAGCGGTGAAGCCGGGTGCCATGCGTAGCCTCTACTCGCAGTTCTTGCGGGCGGCGGGTTGAAACTGATCCAGTTGGGCGTCGTGCTGAAGGGCAAACTTGCCCCCCGGAGTCTTCCCGTACAAGTCCGAACCCGGGCAGTAGTAGAGCGCAGTGTGAACGTCCACCCACACCCACGCATTAGGATTGCCGGCCGCGACCGGCGTTGGCGGCGCCTCTGCCACACCAAGACCAATCAGCATGCGCTCGAAGAGGGTGAGTGTGGGCGCAGTCGGATTCTGACCGGCGCGAGGCTGATTCGGATGCAATCCCCAGCCGGTGAGCGCAACCAGCAGAACCATTGCCGAGAGTGCAATCGAAATATCCCCGCTGTGCCGGGCCAGCCAAATCCGGCCGGGCGAGTTGGATTTTTCCAGGGACTGCAGCCACTTCAATGCCTGGTTCGCCGACGTCCAGTTCGCTGGCGCAATCGGTTCCGGCTGCTGCTGCACAATTGCTGACTCCTGTTCCTGCACTTCGGGTGCAACCACTTTCACGGTGTTCGCGGTACTGCTGAGGGCGAGAGCGGAAGTGCCATCCGTCGAAGCTGCCTCGCTGGAAAATTGCGTTAGGGTGGGTTCGAGGGGTGCAGTGAGTGGAGGCTCACTCACCAAATTCGGGCTCGCCTCCAAATCGAGCTTCAGGCCGGCAAACTCTTCGTGCGGCGAGTCCGGTGCGTCGGGTTGCGAGACCTCGGGTTGAGAGCCCATAGACCGCGGAGTGCCACAGCGGCCACAGAACAGCTCGTTCTCCTCAAACTGGTACCCGCATTGTCCACAACTTGAACCGGCAGCGTCCTTCTCATTCGCCTGGCTCATCGCGGACAACAACGCTTCGATTTCTGGTGATGTGCTTTCCGGAGTGGGTTCGGCGGCTTCGGCCGTGGTTCCCGGTTCCACTGGGATTGCTTCCGCGGGCTCTGCGGCCAGACGCTCCAGTTGCGGCCGCAGCCGTTCCAGAACCTCCAGCATGGTGGCCCGCTCGGCCGCCAAGGCCTGCTTCCATTCCGACTTGGCTGCTCTGGCGATCGCTTCTCCCAGCAATCCTGCCATCACTTGACAGCTTTGCACTTCTTGTCCCTGGATGGCATCGCACTCTGGAAAGCGCACATCGAGCAAGCCCGACACTTTCCCTTCGTGGTAAACCGGAAACAAGAAAGGTGATTTGCTGTCGTGCCGCTTCAGGAGTTCGCCGACAAGTGCAGGGTCTGCGGCTGCGGTTTGCAGGAACTCGGACAAACTGGAATCAATCGGCGTACCCATTCCCGCCAGAGAAGCAATAGTTCCCACCGCCGCGCAGTAGTCCAGTTGATCTTCGTGGATGAGGGCGACCGCTACACCGGTGGCGCTGGTGATTTTCTGTAGCCTCTCGGCAATCAGGCGCGCGGAGGCGTGCAGGTCGCTGTCTTTGGAGCGCAGCAGTTGTTGCGTGGTTGCAATTTCCGTCAGAGTGTCGACGGGGTCAGGCGCGGGTTGAACTCGGGGCGATGACTCGCTCCGTTTCTGCAACACATAGGCAGCCTCCAGCACCTGCTGGAAAGTGGCCTCATCCAAGGCCGGCGTCGTGCGCAAACTTGCCATTTGCGATTCCACCTCTGAGCGCTTTCTCTGCGTTCCTCGCTTCAATTTACGGCCCCTTGGGGAAGTGCAATTGGCAGGCCAAACCTGGGCGCAAAGCCTGCAAGCCCTTGATTCTAGCAGCCTTGGTCAAGCCACACTACGCTTCCGTGGCAGCTGCCAAAGTGCTTTGTGCTCTTGCGATTATGGCTAGCGCAGCTGCCGGGACCAGAGTCACAGCAAGTTCTCAATCCGCTGGAAAGGTAACTCTTACCAGAATCGAAGAGTAACCTGATGCGCAAGAGTTTGCACTTTTTCCAAGGATGGAACTTTCTCTCTACCCATCCTGACCATACCGCATACACTTTGTTCGATTTTGAACATTTGAATCTCGCGGGCGAACAGGCGCGCTTCGACCGCGTAATGTACGTGGCATAAAATCAGTGACTTAGGATTCCTTGCAGCGGAACTCAGGTTGCACAGCTTTTGGGGGCCAAAGGAATTCTATGTCAACCCTGACGGAAGACATTCGTTATGGACTTCGGATGTTGAGCAAGGCGCCGGGGTTTACGCTGGTGGTGGTGCTGACGCTGGGGCTCGGCATTGGGGCCAACACGGCGCTCTTCTCTGTCGTCAACGGCGTGTTGCTGCACCCGCTGCCCTATCTCCAGCCTGAGCAATTGGTCATGCTGCACGAAAGCAAACCGAATTTTGAAACGGGTTCCATTTCCTATCCCAACTTCCGCGACTGGCAGAAAGAAAATAAAACCTTTTCTGCGATGGCGATTTCTCGTGACAATTCTTTCAGCTTGACGGGCAACGGCGAAGCTGAACAGGTGAACGCGGAATTGATTTCGTCCGACTTTTTTTCAGTGCTGAGTGTGAAACCGGTGATCGGGCGCGTTTTCGCGACGGGTGAAGATGAAATCGGGGCCAGTCCGATCGTTCTCATCGGCGCGAGTTTGTGGGAACGCAAATTCTCTTCGTCTCCCGGCATCCTGGGTAAAGGAATCACTCTCGACGGCAAGGATTACACCGTCGTCGGGGTAATCCCCGCCAATTTCGATCTCCTGCTGCGGAACTCCAGCCGGAGCTTTCGTCCCAGTGAGGTCTATCTCCCCTTAGGCCAGTGGGGCAATCCCGCGCTACTCAGCCGTGGCGCAGGTCTAGGGCTTCACGGCGTGGGCCGCTTGCGCCCCGGCATCAAGATCGAGCAAGCCCAGGCAGATATGGACCGCGTGACTCGCAATCTAGCGATTGCCTATCCCGACGCCGATCGCGGCATCGGTGCCAAGCTGATTCCGCTCAAGGCCGAGGTGGTGGGCGGCATTCAGCCGATTCTGCTGGTGTTGCTGGGGGCGGTGGGATTTGTGCTACTGATTGCCTGCGCGAATGTTGCCAATCTGCTGCTGGCCCGCTCAACCGTGCGCATGCGTGAGTTTGCGATTCGTGCGGCGCTGGGAGCGACCCAAGGACGCGTAGTCCGGCAGCTCCTCACCGAGAGCACGATGCTTGCCATCGCCGGCGGTGGACTCGGCCTGCTGCTTGCAGCTTGGGGAACGCGTGCGGCCCTCGCTCTGTTGCCGGCGGCACTGCCGCGTGCGCAGGAGATCGGACTCGACAGCCGGGTTCTGTTCTTCACGCTGCTCGTCTCCGTGGTTGCGGGCCTGCTCTTCGGTCTGCTTCCGGCTCTGAGAACTTCCCGGCAAAACCTGCACACTACCCTCAAGCAGGGCGCTCGCAATGTGAGTGGCGCTCATCATCGCGCGCAAAATGCTTTTGTGATGGTTGAGATGGCGATGGCCCTGGTGCTTTTGACCGGCGCCGGATTGCTGATTCGCAGCCTGGTGCGGCTCTGGAACGTCAACCCCGGATTTGATGCGCACAACGTGCTGACCTTCAACGTCTCGCTTCCCCCGTCCACTGCGCAAGCCAACCCCGATACCATTCGCGCCGCTTGGCGTGAGTTCGATGACAAGATGAAATCGATTGCCGGGGTCCAGTCTGTCTCGCTGTCCTGGGGTGCATTTCCCATGAACGGCGATGACGAAGCACTGTTCTGGATCGAGGGTCATCCCAAACCCGCCAGTGAGCATGAAATGAATTGGGCGCTCAAATATATTGTGGAGCCGGACTATCTGCGGACCATGGGAATCCAGTTGCAACGGGGCAGGTTCTTGAACGCGCAGGACAAAGAACACTCACCCCTCGTCGTAGTCATTGATGATGCCTTTGCCCGCAAGTACTTTCCCCATGAGAACCCCATTGGCAAGCGGTTGTACTTGGATGAGTTCGATCCAGATGCGGCTGAGATTGTCGGCATTGTGGGTCACGTGAAGCAGTGGGGCCTGGACCGCGATGATTCCGAGGCGCTGCATGACCAGATCTATCTTTCGTTTATGCAGTTGGCGGACCAAACCATGAAGCTAACAGCTCCGGGTGCGGGAGTGGTGGTGCGCTCTACCGGTTCGGCTCCCGCTTTATTCGATTCCCTCCGCCGCGCCAGTGCGCAGATGAGCAGCCAGCAGGTGGTTTACGGCGCGGAAAGCATGGACGAAATTATTTTCGCGTCGCTCGCGGCGCGGCGCTTTTCCATGATTCTGCTGGGGGTTTTTGCCGGACTGGCGTTGTTGCTGGCCAGCGTCGGAATTTATGGAGTGATCTCCTACGTAGTAGGACAGCGCACCCGCGAAATGGGCATTCGCATGGCCCTGGGCGCGCAACGTTCGGATATCCTGTGGCTCATTCTGCGGCAGGGTGGAACCCTGGTGGGCGCAGGTGTAGTTCTCGGTTTGATCTCGTCGGTTGGACTTGCCCGCTTCATGACCGGCCTGCTTTACGGAGTTCGCGCTACCGATCCGGTGACTTTCCTCGCGGTCGCGATATTGCTCGGCTTGGTAGCGATGGCGGCCTGCTGTGTCCCCGCGTTGCGGGCGGCCAGAGTCGATCCCATGGTGGCGCTGCGCTACGAATAGGCGGACGCGAGAGACCTCGTCGTAACTCGACCCGTTCCGGGACGGTTTGCTCCCATTCTGGCGTTAATCAATTCTCCCGACTGTAATCGCACGCGGATGAAACTGCGAGTTCAAAGGTCTTTAGCCCTCCGCGCTGTTCGGCGAAGGTTTGGCGAATGACCTGCATTAGCTTTCGCGAGACGGCGTGAGCTTGATGGCCTGCAAAGCGGCGCCGACCTAGGAGAAGCTATGGTGGATCTTACGGGGATCAAAATTACTCGCAGAGACGAACAAGTTCTCAACTTGCTGGTGCAGGGATGCAGCAACAAGGAGATCGCAGAACAACTCAACATCAGCCCGCGGACAGTGAAGCAGCATTTGCGTACGCTGTTTCTGCGCGCCGGAATCACCGACGGGCGTAAACGTGTAAAGCTAGCCACCGCGATGTATCAGAAGGGAGCATCCTGTGCAGCCCTGTGATCAACTCACCGGCAAAGAAACGCAAGTGGCGACTCTGGTCTGGCAAGGCCTGACCAATCGCGAGATCGCCAACAACATCGGCACCACCGAGCAAGTGGTCAAGAACTACCTGCGCAGTACCTTCGATAAACTCGGGGTCTGGAGCCGGCTCGAACTCGCGCTTTACGTGGCCAGCCATGGCGGAGCCGAGTGGAGATCTCCCCTTAGCTGGCAGCCGGGCACGTGATCGGTTTTCCCCTGCGCCTTGGCGAGCAGCGGCGGGGTCCAGGAGCAGCCGGCCGGAAGTTGGCTCTGAGGTTCAAGTCGGCGCACTTCAGAATTGCGATAGGGTTGCCAGAACTGATTTTGGCCGAGTTTTTCACAGGCCGCGAAGCGAGCCAGATGTTCTCTTGCTCATGGATCGGCAGGTCTAAGGAAGGATTGCGCTTGCGATAGTTAGCCCAAGCGGCCGCCCCAGTCCACGCTCTGCACCGTTCACGGGGCAGTGGGCTGTGGAGGGCAGGCATGTGCTAGAAAACCCAGCTTCCTCTTTACTCACGAAAGTGGTTGACGAGGGCGTGCTTCATAGCGTAGACAGCCGAGAGTTTCGCCGTCTCATCGCGCCGGGGTCAGGATCATCTGGAAGCAGTCTGCCGTGCTCCGTGGTGGCAGCCATAGCCGATGCCCGCCCCAGGTGGGGGAATGTCGACGAAGCTATGTGATCCCACAATGCCAGCTACTGGATTTAGCCCAACGAGAGCTACCGTCTTAGTGGTGGAAGACTCCCCCGAACTGCAAAATTACCTTCGCCTGCTGCTGGAACTGGATCGTTATCGGGTGGAAATCGCCGGCAATGGCGAAGAGGCGTTGCGGTGCATCCAGAACGGATGTGCTCCCAGAGTCGTGCTGCTCGACATGCAGATGCCGGGAATGGACGGGCTTGAGACTTTGCGAATTCTGCGACAACTTCACCCTGGGGCGAAGGTCATCATGTGCTCCGGTGTGGACGATCCCGATAAGATCCGGCAGGCGCTCTCACTGGGGGCTCACGCGTATCTGGTGAAGCCAGTTCAGCACTTGTATCTTTCGGCAGCCATCGAACGATGCTTGGGGCAGGATGCCGGCGAGAGTCATCAAGCAGTGGGGGCCGGCGGGACCACGCCAACGCTACAACTATTGTACCGGCCCAATTGACCGCGCTCCCGCCGCGCTCATCGCGCGATGCGAACGGTACTCTCCAGGAATTGCTGTAGTTGGCTTACGTCCTGTTCCGAAATCTGGAGAAATTGCACGCCGATTCCAAACCCCGGAGTGCTGGTCACTACTCTACCGTTAGCCCACAGTTTGGTGTCATTCACCCAGATTCCGATTTTTATCTGCGTGCCCTTGGGAAGCGGATTGGGCATTTCGATGAAACATCCCCCGATGCTCAGGTCCACAGTGCGGGCGCGAATGGGGGCTTCTTGTCCGTCGGGATGAATTTCAACCGAGTTCGTGGTCTTGAAGCGGGGATGTGCCCGGCGGTCGTGGGGATCGCGGGCGACGGTGCCGGTGCCGTCAATGCCCGGCCCCGGCAGAGCAAAGTCCCAAAGCACCTTCTCGGGTGACAAGTTGAGCAACCCGATGCGTCCCTGTTTCGGCGTGCCCGGCGACCCCACCCACATGACGCGGAAGTGAACCTTGTTGGTTCCGTAGGTGAGGCCGATAATCTCGCCCATCTTAAGCTGTGCCTGCACGCCACCCAACTCCGCTCCGTGGCGGCTCACGTTGAGCGTGTTCAGCTTTTCGGAAAAGATTTGCCCGTTCGTGTCAGTGCCGAAGATTCGGACCGGCAGTGCCATATCAATTCGGGGTTCCCGGCGCTTGCCCATGGTTCTCCAGACCCCTCCGCTGATCGAGTTGGACTCCCTCTGGGTGTGGTGATTCTAAACGCAAATCGCGCCCTTGCCAAAGTATCCGCTCAGCCACCTGTCTGCAAAAATGCAATCTTAGTGGGAAAAACGCTGCAAAAGGTTGCACGATTCCGGCTACGGAAAGCCTGTCGAGTGCCCTTAAAACGAGCAATTCCCGCGACTGGCACGGCATTCCAATTGCTCATGACACCACGACAGTCTTGGGATTCCCGCGCATCTCCCGCCCGGTAGTCTCGAATCTGAGGTAGGGAATGACCCACAAAGAAACCTTCTGGATGGCATGCGACTCTACTGAGTCCTTGCGGGCGGAATACGGCCCTTTTCATACCCGCGCAGAGGCCGAAGCCCAGGCCCATCGCCTGGGGTTTGGCTACCTCCTGCGATACGAGCACGTCATCGACGGCAAAGACGAGATTAAGGAAGTGCGCTGCATTTTTGTTGAACTAACCGGATCCACCGGTTCCACTCCAGTCGCGCGCGAATCTCGGAAATTCCATACCCGCTGTGCCACCTGCGGAGAAACCGCCGTCCACGACGAACCTTGGCGAGCAGAAGTCTGGGCGGACATTCACGAATTCGAACACACTCGTCATAAGGTCCGCTTGTTCGAGCAATCGCGCGCCGACGGTTTCAAGGAGATTGGCGACTGGCGCGACCAGTGTGCCTGATCTCGATACCACCTGCCCGGCTACGATCTGCAAAAGATGACTTTTTTCTGCTAGTCTGTTTCTCAGTACTCTACTGAGATCTGCTCTATGACCTTGCTCATTCTGCTGGTGCTGGCGGGAATTCCCTTGCTGGGTGTGGTCTGGATTGCCGTCTATGGCTCTCTCACCACCGTGGATGGCCTGTTTATGTCGCTGATCTTGCTGGCCATGTCTGGCATTCTGGGAGCGACAGCATTATTCGAGTTGCGCCGTCCTAAGTCAGCTTCCGGGGCCTCGTTCGCAGGCCGCGCGGTCCCAGGTGGACTGGTGCAGAGCGGTCGCGTGCAGGACGTTGTGTTCTACGAAGCCCACGTGGGAGTGCCGAACAAGTCTATCGTTACGCTG
Organism: Terriglobales bacterium; assembly: GCA_052147055.1. Lineage (GTDB taxonomy): Bacteria > Acidobacteriota > Terriglobia > Terriglobales > Acidobacteriaceae > JABCZH01. Next base: position 25,742 of record JBKQLO010000195.1, on the reverse strand, counting down.
AGCAATGACGGCAAATCTTCCCAAACTCTGGTGGTCGAAGGCGACGCGCGCAACGCCCTTCCGGTCGGCCAGAAGGTTCAGATAACCCTGCGTAAACAGCATGGGCAAAACGTGCTGGCCGACGTTGTCTATTCCTAGGCTGTCGGAAAAAACTCCATCTGCAAAATGTGAGAGAACTTTACGCTTGTATCGCGGAGTCATGACTCAATGAAAATATTGTCAAGGGTGGAGACTGATGCCTGGGTTAGGGTCTTGTTTTCACACCAGCTCGATCACCATACATTAAAATCGGAGTTCCCGTGCCGAACTGCCTATGTTCTGCCCACTGATTGCGGCAAGAAGACTGGTCTGGCTCGCGCTTTGGCAAATCTCGTCGATCCGATTCCTCCTGCATTGTTTTGGATCACTGGGCACGGCATTTGGCCCTCCTCAGAAAACCCGGACCTGTTCAACGGATACAGAAGTTCGCTTGGCGAGCACAGGTCGCTTCCGGAGGCTCCCGGCCACGTGTTTGAAAAGAATGATTTACTTGCGCTTCAAACCCTGATCGCGATGTCCTTATATTTCTTCTGGGATGCATACCTGATTGAAGGCTCGTGCGCACTCGTGTTCAGGCTGAGTCACGATGAATTCGTTGATGTGTACACAAAAAGTAAGGACAGACTGAACGCGATTGAGGAAGTCCTAACCAAGATGGAACTGAAGCGCATCAATGACGAATCCCACACGGGTCTTTGACCCGCGCGCTAAGAACGACAAACGGGTTGCAAAGGAATTAAAGACTTTCCTTGCGCAATTCGGTTCTGAACTCGATCGTATTCTTGAAAAAGCATGAACGGAGGAATTCTTGTTGGGATAACCTCGGAATTCAGTGATTAGTTTCAAGACGTGGAAGACCTATTGGGTTCGGGGACAGTTTTCCGAACGCTTTGAACGACGGCGTTGATCTCAGGTTGCGAGACAGTCACCTGGCGATCGACAGGTGCGACAGTGTTCGGGATTCCCTGATCTTGTTTAAAGAACATGAACTCAAGGCTGCCATCGTCTGTGAATAGGTCCACTATTATCCTCTTCGGTGTATTGAGCGGTTCTCCGTATTGAAATCCCTTGAAGTCTCTGGTCTGGACTGAGAACATGCCCGAGTTCTCGGGGACGGCAATCGCCTTAATTGCAAGCATCATCGCTCGGCCAACAGCATCTTTCTTAGGACCTAGCAGGGAAACCTTTTCCGGAGTTGATTCGAGCATTAAGCGGGTCAGGGCATAGTCCGATTCCATCGCGTCTCCGTAAATCTGCCGAAACGTGGTGGTATCAATCTTCCCTGACGAGAGGACCGCCTTCACGAACTCCTTCGGAGGCCCGGTCACAAACATCAGCCGCAAGCCGGACTTGAAAGCAATCACAACTCGGTTGCGATAGACCTTGGTCGCCGGTTCATCAACGTCGCTCCAAGGAATCCCGAACTCGTATCCAAAGTAGGAAACTTTCGTCTTCACCGGTGCTGAGACTGACGAATCCGGAAGATCGGAAGGGGTCTCCTCCACGACCGGCGCTTTGTGTGCCAGGTAGCGTGCTTCGAGAACAAACATCGATTGTGGACCGAAGCACCAGACATAGGCTCCAAATGCGACGGCTAGCAATCCCAAGGGCGCGAAGAATCGCCTCCGCTGCTTTGCTGCCCCGGACGCTTCGTATGTCATGACTACCAGTGTAGGAGGCTTACCATAGGGTGGTCTAGGTTACCCGTGAGCATTGACCGATCCGACAGGAAGCTGGGTTTTTGCCGACCCCGGCCCCCGCCCGGGGGCGTTCCACGGGGCGTTAACCGGAGCGGCCGAACGGGGGAAGCATTTTGCCGTCGACGTCTACCACCTCGTCAATGCATTACGGGCAAGCGAACTCAACCTGTACCCAATCGGCTCGCAGAAACCCTCCGCAGGTCAGGGCACATCCCAAGACCAAAACTGTTTAGCTCGTGATTACCGTCGTAACCTCCGTCGCTGGTTCGGCCTCGCTCCAAGTTCCATCTTCGGAGGAAAATCTTGGATGGTGTCGGTTCCAGCTTGCATCGGCTGGAGTCCAGAGGTGAGTTTGTGCAGAAGTCCGGCGAACAGGTCGCGCCACCCTCCATGCTGGCGCGGACAGAACAAATCCAGCGGGAGATTCAGAACCTCTCCGGGCGGGACTTGCAGCTGTGGTCGATTGGCGCCTTAGTCATGCTGGTGCTCGCGGCCGGTCTTTCCGCCCTGATTTTTCCTCATGTTATGTGGGCCCAACATGTGGTGCGAATCGAATCCGCTTATCTGCCGCAACTGTTCTTCGGGCTGATCTCGCTGGTACTACTGTTCAATATTTACCTGATTGGTCAGAAGCTCACGTTGAACCAGACCCGGCGTGCGTTGATCAGCGAACTGGTGCTCAATGAACGCCTGGAGAGCCTATCTCTGATCGATCCTCTGACCCAATTGCTGAACCGGCGCGCACTCAACGAAATGATTCCCCGCGAGGTTGCCCGCGCCAACCGCATGGGCGCCCAGGTGACCTTCCTGACTATGGACATCAACGGTTTTCGCGAGATCAACTCCAGGTACGGAACCTTCGAAGGAAATCTGATTCTCACGGAATTCAGCAAGATGCTGAGAACGGTTTTTCGCGGCGGTGACATGATCTTTCGCCACGGAGGCGACGAGTTCCTGGTGGTCATGCCAGACACGGAGGAGGCAGAAGCCGACCCTCCCATGCAGCGCCTGTTACGCTCGGTGGAACACTGGAATTTGAACAACGGCAAACGCTACGAGCTGGGTTTTAGCTGGGGCATTGCGCCTTACATCACTGGCAGCGATTTTTCTGACGTGCTCCGTGCCGTTGACCGCAAGCTATACCAGAAGAAACACAATTTGGTGCCGGTGTTCTAGGACCCCAACCTAGGGATGGATCTCGAACACCACTCCCTGATTGTAGGCTCCGCCGGTGCTTGTCGTACCGTACAGGTTACCTGACTCGTCGGGAGTCAGCGCTGTCAGCGGCTGGCTGCCATCGGCGCAATTTTCCTGGGCGCAGAAACTGTAAAGCACACCCACGGTTGCTCCGTGGGCCGAGAACACGGTGCCATTCGCGTTCGCTCCACCGTATTGCGTGGTGCCGTAGGCGGTCTTGTGTTTCTGGTCCAGGATTACGCCCGCAGCCGGGCTTCCTCCATTCAAGCCGGTGAAGCTCAGCGAGGCCTTGCTCCATCCTCCGCTGGTCTTGGTCAGCTTGAAAATCCCGCCGCAACCGTATTGCCCGCAACCGTTCCCGCTCACGCCGCCCCTACTGGCCGTGCCGTACAAGTTGCCCTCCTGGTCAAACGCCAGCGCGGACAGCGGACTATACATGCTTTCCTCCGAGAAGGCGTGCAGCACGGTTTCCGACCAGCCTCCGCTCGGGTTGGGCGACAACTCGTAAACCGTTCCGCCGAATAATTTTCCTCCGAACGAAGTCGTGCCGTAGATATTGCCGGCGTTGTCGAAGGTAACTCCGGCCACGGGGTAGCTGCCGTAGGGATTTATCTTATTCGTCCCATTGAACGTGTAGAGCAAGGTCTCTGTCCACGTCCCATCCGAAGCGGGTGACAACTCGAAGACCGTTCCCGACGGGTGGGCACCCGTACCGCAGTTCGAAGTCGTGCCGTACAAATTTCCCGCGGCATCGAAGATCAACTTGCGAGGACCGCATCCATCTCCTTCGGAGTCACCTCCGAAGGACCACAGCACGGTTTCTGTCCATGACCCTCCGGGAGCGGATGGTGGAGAAAGTTCAAAGACTGCGCCCCAAATCAAGGACGCCCCCCCCCCGAGGGTCGATCCGTACAGGTTACCGGCCTGGTCAGAAACCAGGCCAGCGCCCGGATAGGCTCCGTCGGAACAGCTAGGCTGCGAACAAAAATTGTAGAGGATGGTCTCTGTCCAGTTTCCGCCCGAGGACGGGCTCAGCTCAAACACCGTGCCGCTTGTTCCGCTGCCACCACCAGCCGTGGTCCCGTAAAGGTTGCCCTGGGCGTCGCGTAGAAGCTTACCCAGTGAATCATATCCGTCGCTCGGGCCGTTGGCCCCGAAGCTGTACAGGACTTTGTATTGCGCCTGCCCGGTTGCAAACGTAGCTGTCCCCAAGAACACCAATGTCCAGAAAACACAAAACGTCGTAACGCGCATAGAGGCCTCCACGGATTTGCACACCGACAAATTATATCCCACTCTTGGGAGCTATTTCATAGGATTACGTGGGGTCGGCAGCCGCCTGCCCGTCGCACGGCCGAGTGCAGTCGCTAACCCCATGAACTAGGGCCAGCTTACAGGCGCGGCCACTCCACGTACCTGCTGATTTTTCGTGCCCATCCTGTGTTTGAGTAGCTTAGTAGAGCCACGCGTGCGTGAAACTTTCTAGGTGAAGGCTCGTAAATGCGGGCTGCCCAGCCAGAGTGCTGCCAATCTGGTTCTGATAGGATGAGTCACCCCCCGCAAGCCCCCATGAGGCACAGCCACCTCCATGAAGTTCATCCGCAACCCACTTGGTCGTCTGCACGCCAAAAGCATAGTCGAGATCGCACTCGTACACCTCCAGCGAAGTCGCGCCGCGCTGCACTACAAAGGGCATGGTGATGGGCCAGTAGTTCGGGGACCACAGGTTACCTCCGAAATAGGTCCCGGCAGGCTCGGATGTCGTAGAGAACGGCACGGCACTGCTCCCCACTGCTGCAGTTTGATTGCTGGAGTAGAAAATCAGCGGAGACACGGGCCCGGTTGACGGGTTCGTCAGTTGCCACTCCGCCCCGTCGTAGATGGCGGTGTAGACCACCCCGGATAAAATGTCTCCGAGATTTAGGGCCGTGGTGGTGCCGTTCTTTGTGAGGCTCAGGACTCCGGTGCCGTTCACATTGATGGTCGATGCTCCGGTATTGGCATTGGCCGTTGTGAAACGAACCACTGTTCCTTGGGTTAATGCCGCAGTTGCCGGTGCGATCACATACGCATTCGCCACGCCTGTATCGGTCGTGAAGTAGTTTGGCGTTGTGTCATTCGTGCCGATCGCGCGGAACGCGGGAGCGGACGATGTAGCAAAGAGTGCGTGGGTCGTCGTCGAATCCGCCGCGACGTATCCCACGGTCGAGGCCGGCGGGTTCGTCCCGCCCGATGGGGCTGACAGGTAAACGAGTTGCGCGGCACTGTTGGCCATGGTAGGCAGGTTCCACCCGAAGCTAGAACTAATGCTAGAGGGCGCCTGAAGAAAGAAAGCGTTCGTAGTTGGTATGCACGGCGGCGGCCCGCAGAATGGGAGGACGCCGCTCGTGGCAGTCCACACGCTGGTGCCGGTGCTGCTCCCTGAGGCTGCGTAGGAAGGCGCAGTGACAATGCCGCTTGCGGTGACGCTGCCGCTCGATGACACGGTAAGAACGTTGGTCTGTGCAATTCCGACCGAAACACAGGCTAAGATGACAACACAAAGCAGAAGGCGATATCCTGACATAAACACCTCACGTTGGTTAGGTCTAGATACCACTTAGGGTAAAGCGCTAACAAGTACCTAATGCGATTCGGACAACTCCGCCGCCGCAGCACGATCCACCATCCACACCAGCCTGCCATTGATCGGATTTACTCTCTGTGAAGGTAAATCAGCCTGCGGGTTCTCCAGCACTTCGCGGAGGATGCCGGCTTTGTCGGCGCCGCAGGCGAGAAACATCACGCAGGCCGCGTGGTTGAGGACCGGAAAGGTGAAAGTGATGCGGTAAGTCTGGAACTTCTCCACCCAATTTGCCACTACCAGTTTCTTGTTCTCACTAAGTGCCGCGCTGCCGGGAAACAGGGAAACGGTGTGCCCGTCCGGCCCCAGCCCGAGCAGAATTAGGTCGAAGCGGGGAAATTCGCCTGGAGTCAGGCGGAAGAACGTTCGTAGAGTTTGTTCGTAAGCACTGGCGGCTGCGTCAGCGTCTTTCATTTCAGCGGGGATGCGGAAGACATTTGCTGCTGGAGCCTTCGACAACATGGCTTCATTCGCCATTCGGTAGTTGCTTTCGGGATCGTCAGGCGGCACATGACGCTCGTCACCGAAAAAGAAGTAAGTTTTGTCCCAGGGGTAGTTCGGGAATGCGCCGCTGGCAAGCCATTGATAGAGACTCTTGGGCGTAGAGCCGCCGGAAAGAGCCACGGAGAATTTGCCGCGCTGCGCTACCGCCGCATTTGCCTGAGCGGAGAATTCTTCGGCTGCGCCTTGAAATAAGTCGGCGGGAGTCGCGAAGATACGAAGTTTGAGTTGAGGGGACATGTGGTACTTAGCCTGCCCTCGCTACCGCGCAGCGGGCTGCGCCCATCAGAGCCGTCTGTTCATTGGTGATAACCTTCACCGGTATGGCTTCAAGCAGGGGCTGCATGCGGCCCTTACCGACAAATGCCTGCATGAACAGCGGGCCTGCCAACTTCGATACCAGTTTGGGAGCGATGCCGCCCCCCAGGTACACTCCCCCGGTTGCCAAGAGCTTCAGCGCCAGATTGCCAGCCTCGGCTGCATAGATAGAGATGAATATATCCAGCGCATGCTCGCACAACGGACACTTACCATCGATCGCTGCGCGCGAGATGGCCGCAGCCGGATCGGTGGTCTGCATCTCCTCCGTAAGCCATTTCGGTTCTTCGCCGCGCCCGGTGTCGCGCAAGAAGTCGAATACATTGACTAGGCCCGGGCCGGAAACGATCCGTTCGTAACTGACGTGACCGTGGCGCGCCGAAAGATATTGCAGCAACTCGATTTCCAGTTCGTTGCGGGGCGCAAAGTCCGAGTGTCCGCCTTCGCAGGCGAAGATGTGATGCTGGGTTCCGTCCCAATACATTCCAGCTTCCCCCAGGCCCGTGCCGGCCGCGATCACGGCCTGATTTCCCACCGGGTGGCCCTTGATTTGGTTCAGGCAGACCACATCTTTGGCGGCGAGCGTGGAAATACCCCAGGCGTTGGCTTCGAGGTCGTTGATCAGCATTGCTCTCTTGATTTTGAGTTCGTCGGCCAGACGTTTCGCCTCGATGGTCCAGGGCAGATTGGAAGTTTCTACGCGGCCGTTGCGCACCGGGCCGGCCACGCCGAAGCAGGCAGCGTCCGGGTGAAGCGAGGAAGAGTCCACAAACTGAGAAACAATCTCATCCAGCCCGGAATATTCGCGGCTGGGAAACACCGAAGCTGAAACCAGGCGGAAATCGCCGTTGTTAACATCAAAGAAGGCCAGGCGTGCGTGCGTACCTCCGATGTCGCCCGCCAGGATCATTTCTCGAAGTTCCTCCAGCGGCGTCCATCGCGCTCCAGCAGTTCATCGGCATCTTTGGGACCCCAGGTTCCGGCAGCGTAGTTAGGAAAGCTGCGGGGCGGCAAGGCTTTCCACACGTCGAGTGCGGGGCTGACCACGCACCATCCCGCCTCCACCATGTCGGCGCGCTGAAACAGAGTAGCGTCGCCGATCATGCAATCGTGCAGCAGTCGCTCATAACCGGTGCTAGGCTGGGTTCCAAAGTAGTCGGCATATTCAAAATTCATGTCCACCGCGCCCAACCGCATGGTCGGGCCGGGAACCTTGGCCGCAAATTGCAGGGAAATGCCTTCCTCCGGCTGGATGTGAAGCACCAACTGGTTGGGCATGAGATTTTCCACCGGAGTGTCGCGGAACAGAACAAAAGGCGCCCGGCGGAACTGAATCACGATGTGTGTGTTCTGAGCCGGCAGCCGCTTTCCGGTTCGCAGATAAAAAGGAACGTCGGCCCATCGCCAGTTGTCGATCAGCAATTTCATGGCAACGAAAGTTTCGGTCTTGGAATCGTGGGGAACGTCGCTTTCCTCGCGGTATCCCGGCACCCGCTGCCCCTCGTGCGTGCCTGGACCATATTGTCCGCGCACGGTTTTGCTGAGCACCTCTTCAGAGCTCAGAGGCTGGATGGCGTGCAGAATCTTGCCCTGTTCGTCGCGCACCGCATCGGCATGAAAGGAGACTGGAGGCTCCATTGCGGTCAAGCTGATGAGTTGCATCAAGTGATTGGGCACCATGTCGCGCAAAGCCCCAGCAGTATCGTAGTAACTGCCGCGCTGCTCTACGCCGACGGTTTCGGCCACCGAAATCTGTACGTGATCGATGTAGCGGCGGTTCCAGATGGGTTCGAAAATTCCGTTGGCGAAGCGAAACGCCAGAATGTTCTGGACCGTCTCTTTGCCGAGGTAATGGTCGATGCGATATATCTGCTTCTCTTTCGCGACCTTTAACAGTTGCTGGTTCAGGGTTTTTGCGGAATCCAGATCGTGGCCAAAAGGCTTCTCGACGATTACCCGGCGCCAATGTTGATTGGCTTCCTCCATCAACCCTGCCTCGGCAAGATGCTCAACAATGGGGCCGAAGAAGCGAGGCGCCGTCGCCAGGTAAAAGAAATAGTTCTCGTGAGTGGTGTGGTCGCGGTTGACTTGCTCCAGGAGTTCCTTCAGCTTGGCATAGGCATTCTTGTCATCGAATTCCGCAGTGATGTAGTAAACACGCTTTAAAAACCACTCCACAATGTCGCCGTTTGCATCATTACCGGCGTATTGCTTGATTCCTTCCGACACCCATTTACGGAAGTCGTCAGTGGACATGGTCCCGTGGGAGATACCCACGACGGCGAATTCGCGGGACAACAAATCCTGCTTGGCGAGGTTGTAAAGCGCGGGAATCAGCTTGCGGCTGGTCAAGTCGCCGGCGGCGCCGAAGATCACCATGACGCAGGGATCGCCGGGCCGGCCTACGCGTTGCGGTTGCGAAGTTGGAACTGCCGCGGTGTCGAGCATGGGATTCATCCTTTTTAGATTCCTGCCGGCGCAAAAGCCTGAACTGTTACGCCGTCTTCTTGCTGGCCGCCGGCTCTACGTGGCCGCCGAACTTCTGACGCATGGCGGATAGTACTCTTTCCGCGAAGGTGTGTTCCTGGCGCGAACGGAAGCGGGTGAAGAGCGCCGCCGAGAGCACATCGACCGGTACGGCCTCGTCAATTGCGGCTTGAATGGTCCAGCGGCCTTCACCGGAGTCCTGCACGAATCCGCTGTACTCGGAAAGGGTGGGGTTCTCAGCGAGCGCCATGGCTGTCAGATCGAGCAGCCATGAACTAACCACACTGCCGCGTCGCCACACTTCGGCGATGTCCGCCAGATTCAGATCGTAACGCTGATCTTCGGGCAGGTCCTTGCTGCTGGCGTTGCGGAAAATGTCGAATCCTTCGGCGTATGCCTCCATGAGTCCGTATTCGATGCCGTTGTGCACCATCTTGACAAAGTGTCCAGCGCCCGAGGGGCCGCAGTAGATGTACCCGTCTTCCGCTGTGCCCGGCATTTTCTCGCGCCCCGGAGTGCGTGGAATGTTGCCGCGACCAGGGGCGAGCGTCTTGAAGATGGGATCGAGTTGCTGCACGATTTCTTTGGGGCCGCCAATCATCATGCAATAGCCGCGTTCCAGTCCCCACACGCCGCCGCTGGTGCCGACGTCGACGTAGTGAATTCCCCTGTCCTTGAGTTGCTGAGAGCGGCGAATGTCGTCTTTGAAATAGGAATTTCCTCCATCGATCAGCACGTCGCCGGACTGCATCTTCTGCGACAGGGCCTGCACCGTTTGCTCGGTGGGTGCACCTGCGGGAACCATCAGCCAAGCGACGCGCGGTTTGCCCAGCTTGCTGACAAAATCATCAAGGGAAGCAGATGCCGTGGCGCCCTCGCCGGCGATGCTCTTCACATTCTCAGCGCTGAGATCGGTGACCACCACTTCATGACCGCCGCGCAACAGGCGCCGCGTCATGTTGGCGCCCATGCGCCCCAACCCCACCATGCCCAATCTCATACCTGCTCCTCATGCAAAATTAAATCGCTTCCGCAGCGTCCCGTCGAAGGGAGAGAACGCCGAGGATGTGAAGCTTCACGCCAGCGCTTCCCGAAAAGCACTCTCCAGCTTGTTCAGTCCGGACTTGAGATCACCGGGCAGATGGACGCGCAGGGCTCGCCGACCGCGTTCCGCCAGAACCTGGAAGTCTCCACGGGCCTGCGCCGCCTTGACCACGCCGAACGTGTACTTCTGTCCGGGCACCGGAAGGTCGGCAGCATCGTCGCAGGTGACCTGTAGAAACACGCCCGAATTCGGACCACCTTTATATGCCTGCCCGGTGGAGTGCAAAAATCTTGGGCCGAAGCCGAGGCATGTCGCCACATGTTTTCTGTCGCGCAGTAGCACGCGCATATCCTGCAAACGTGACTCGTGCTCATCATTCATCTGAATGTAAGCGAGCAGGGCAAAATAATCGCCAGCGCCCAGACGGCCGAGGTGAGCGCGAAGATATCCTGCCAGAGACTTGTTGTTCCCCACAGCTTTGGCCAATGCATCGGCGTTCTTGGCGTCGGTAAAAAGTTGAACGCTGCCATCCTGCAAAATCGGCTTCTCGGCGGGAAGGAAACCGGTCTTTTCATACTCCGAGGTGAGCTTGCGGGTCACAGTTTTGCTGGCTTCCACGTCGGGCTGATTGAAGGCGTTGATGCCGATAACGGATCCTGCCACAGCAGTGGCGATCTCCCAGCGAAAGAATTCCTGGCCTAGGTCGTAAACCTCGCGCATGGAAATACGGACGACCGGCTGCCCCGCGCGTTCGAGGGCAGCGACTTTGTCATCTTGTCCAGAGTCGGGCGATGACTCCAGTCGCACATAGGCAAAAATACGGTCGCTGCCGTAGCCTTCCGGCGCCGCAAGAGCCTCACGATCGACGGGAATGATTCCGTGGCCCTGCTTTCCCGTGGACTCGGCCAGTAGTTGCTCTAACCATGCTCCAAGATCGGAAATGCCCGGGGAAGTGATGATTGTGACTTTGTCGCGGCCGTCGCGGGCGGCTGTCCCGAGAATGCAGCCCAGCAGAACTCCGGGATTTTGTTCCGGCGCGGCCTGGGGCCGGCAAGCATCTACCATTTGTTGCGTGCGATCCAAAAACCTGGCAACATCCAGTCCCATCAGCGCTGCCGGCACCATGCCGAAATTCGATAGTGCCGAGTAGCGCCCGCCGATGCTGGGGCGTCCCGCAAAAACGTGGAGAAACCGGTCGGCTTCCGCTACCTGCTGCATCTTGGAACCAGGATCGGTAACGGCAATGAAACGGCTGCCAGCCTTGTCCGCGGCAATGCTCTGCTTCACCCGCTCGAAGAAATATTGCTTGAAGATGTTCGGTTCAAGGGTTGTGCCGGATTTGCTGGAAACCACGAAAAGCGTTTTGGCCAGGTCGACACTGATCTCCACCGCCTTGACCTGCTCCGGATCCGTGGAATCGAGCACATGGAGTTGAGGGAATCCGCTGATGTGTCCGAAAGTCTTCGACAATACCTCCGGACACAAGCTTGATCCACCCATGCCAAGCAGCACAATGTCGCTGAAGCCGCCTGCCTTCACTTCCTGAGCCAAGCGGCGTAATTCGCCGATGTGAGCGATTTGCTCGGTGACAATATCGAGCCAGCCCAGCCAGTTGGACTCATCGGTCCCAGTCCACAAGGAGGCGTCTCGGTCCCACAGGCGTTTGAGTTTGTTTCCAGAACGCCAATCTGCGAGGGTCTTTTCTACCGAAGACGCCAAGGCTTCCGGAAGTTTGTAGGTCGGCTGGCTCACGCTCACTCACTTGGACTGCGAGCTGTTCTCTACGGCATTCAGGAGTTTGTCAAAGGCTTCCGCGAACAGGCGGACGCCGTCATCGGTCAGCTTGTCGGTCACTTCCTTAATCGAGATCCGCAGCTGAGCCAGAGTCGCCATGGCGCGGTTTGCGGACTCCACGTCCTCGGTCAGACTGGCGCGCGGATGGCCGTGATCGCGGTAGGCGTCGAAGGTTGCCGGTGGAATGGTATTGACCGTGTCCGGCCCAATGAGTTCCTCGACATACATCACGTCACTGTAGCTGGGATTCTTGGTGCTGGTGCTGGCCCAGAGAACGCGTTGCGTCTGCGCGCCTTTCGCGGCCAGTTTTTTCCAACGGTCGCTGCTGAAGATTTTTACGTACCCCTGGTAGGTCTGCTTGCCGTTGGCGATGGCCACTTTGCCCAAAAGGTTTTGCAGGTCAGCTTTTTCGCGATCATCTTTGGCAGATTTAACCCTGGCCGCAATGATGGCATCCACCGACGAATCAATGCGGCTGATGAAGAAGCTGGCCACACTGGCCATCCGGCTGACATCGCCTCCACGAGCCGCCAGTTGCTCGACGCCGGCAATGTAAGCTTCCGCGACGTTTGCGTACACTTCCTGGGCAAACAGCAGCGTGACATTGATGTTGATGCCCTCGCTGATCAGTTGCTGGAAGGCGGGAATGCCTTCCGCGGTGCCGGGAACCTTGACCATCAGGTTCTCGCGGCCGACCGCTTTCCACAGCCGGCGCGCTTCTTTCAATGTGGCGTCAGTGTCACGCGCCAGGCAGGGCGAAACTTCCAGACTCACATACCCGTCACGCCGTTTGGTGCTGTCGTAGACGGGACGCAAGGCGTCGGCAGCAGCCTGGATGTCGCGGATGGCGAGAATCTCATAACGGCCCTTGGCGTCAAGATCAGCGCGCGACGCGAGTTGCCTGAGCATGTCCGCGTAGAGCGTGCTGTCAGCGATCGCCTTTTCAAAAATGGCAGGATTCGAAGTCATCCCTCGCAAGCCGTCTTCATCGATCAGGCGCTTAAGTTCGCCGGTGGTAAACAAATCGCGGCGAATGTAGTCGAGCCACACCGACTGGCCAAACTTCTGCAGGTCCTTCAAGGGGTTGGTGGCTCTAGCGGTTTCGAGAATTCCAGTTGGCTGCATAAACACCTCGCTATCGAAGAACTGTAGAGCGATGCTACTTGGATTGCGCAATTGCCTCGCGCACTGTCTCCACCACGTGTTCCACCGTAAATCCGAACTTCTTCTGCACATCTTTGGCGGGAGCGGAGGCCCCGAAACTGTGCATCCCGATCATCTTGCCGCTGGGGCCGACATACTTCGACCACCCCAGCGTCGAAGCCTGCTCCACCGACACCCGCGCCTTCACCGCAGGCGGCAAAACCTGGTTCTTGTAGGCATCGCGCTGTTTCTCAAAGAGGTCCCAGGATGGCATGCTGACTACTCTGGCCTTGATTCCTGCTGCTGTAAGCTGTTCGTAGGCGCTGACGCAGAGTGAAACTTCGCTCCCGGTCGCGAGCAGGATGACGTCGGGCTTGCCGTCGGAGGCATCCGCTAGAACATAGGCCCCCTTGGCAACTCCCGTGGCGGACGCATACTTCGAACGATCAACCGTCGGCAAAGCCTGCCGCGTCAGAACCAGCGCCACCGGCTGATGAGTGAGCGGCATGATGACCTTCCACGCTTCCACCACTTCATTAGCATCCGCGGGTCGCAGCAACAGGAGCCCTGGCATCGCCCGCAGGCCGGCCAACTGCTCGATGGGCTGATGCGTAGGACCGTCTTCGCCCAGTGAAATAGAGTCGTGGGTGTAAATAAAGATGCTCGGAATCTCCATGAGAGCGGCCAAACGAACCGCAGGCTTCATGTAGTCGCTGAAATTGAAAAACGTCCCACCATAGGGGCGAATCTTTGATACCGCCATTCCGTTCAGGGTTGCACCCATGGCGTGTTCACGAACGCCAAAGTGCAAATTGCGTCCGTTGTAATTTCCCGGCTGGAAGTCTCCCGCACCTTCGAACTTCAGCCGGGTGCGGTCCGAGCCAGCCAGATCCGCGGACCCTCCGATCAGCCAGGGAACATTCTGCGCGATCGCATTGAGCACTTTGCCCGAGCTGTCGCGGGTCGCCATGCCTTTGGCGTCGGCAGGGAACGAGGGCAAGTCTTTGTCCCAACCCTTGGGTAATTCCCGGCGCTGCATGTGGTTCAGTTCTTCGGCAAGCCCGGGATACTTCTTTCCGTAATCATCAAACAGCTGGGTCCACTTCTGCCGCAGTTCGTGACCGCGCTTGCCGATGCCGAACTGAAAGTGCTCGCGCACTCCATCCGGAACCAGGAAGTTGGCATCTTCCGGCCAACCGTAATTCTTCTTTGCCAGCCGCGTTTCCTTTTCGCCTAGCGGCTCGCCATGGGCTTCGTTGGTGTCTTGTTTGCCGGGCGATCCGTATCCGATGTGACTGTTCACTACGATCAGCGTGGGTCGGTCGTTAGTCTGCAGGAAATTGTTGCACGCATTCTCCAGCGCGTTGAGATCATTGGCGTCGATGACGTGCGTGACGTTCCAGCCGTACGCGCTGAAGCGCGCGCCCACGTCTTCCGTAAACGACCAGTCGGCGGGCCCATCCAGCGTGACCCGGTTGTTGTCATAAATCCAGCACAAATTGGAAAGTTTCAAATGGCCGGCGAGAGAGGCGGATTCGCAACCGACGCCTTCCATCATGTCGCCATCGCCACACATCGCGTAGGTGTTGTAGCTGAACAATTCAAATCCGGGGCGGTTGTATCGCGCCGCCAGCCACCTGCCGGCGATGGCCATGCCCACGCTGTTGCCAACCCCCTGGCCTAGCGGCCCGGTGGTGGTCTCAATGCCAGCAGCTGCGCCGTATTCGGGGTGTCCGGGAGTGCGGCTACCGAGCTGGCGGAATCTTTTAATTTCGTCCAGAGAGATTGCAGGTTCATCGGTCGGCTCGCCTGCGGAATTCACGTTGCGGACCCCGCTTAGGTACAACATCGCGTACAGCAGCATGGACGCGTGGCCGTTCGACAGCACGAAGCGATCACGGTCCGGCCAAGTGGGATGGTTAGGATCGAAGCGCAGGAACTGCTGCCACAAAGAATAGGTGACTGGCGCCAACCCCATCGGCGCGCCGGGATGACCGGAGTTGGCTTTCTGCACCGCGTCGATGGCCAGCGTGCGAATGGTATTGATGCAAAGAAGATCCAACTGCTTGCTGGTTAACATCTGTTCGCTCGCCACCATAGAAAGCCATTCTCCCTTTGGGCACGAATCAGAGTTCTACTCCGCAACCTCAGGCAGTTTATCAAGTTCTTGCCAGACGTGGGTGACGGATGAAGCAGGCAAGGCTCAACTAGCAGCTACCTAACACTTAAGATGATTCGTTTGCCGGAAGGATTCAGCGGTGGAAAAATGCAAGAGGGAAAGAGGACTCTAGCGCTTGATCTGCGCCAGGTAGCCGTGCTCGTAGTGATAGCCCTTGGTGGTGTTCTCGACAAACTTGAGGAACTCGCGCAAACGTTCGCGCTCCGAGACTTCCATTTCGCCAAACTTGATGCGCAGTCCGAAAGAATTGCTGCGGGTCACGATTCCGTTGATGATCAGACCCTTGACCCAGATTTTTCCGTTGGCCACCCAGAGCCCAATCTCCAGCTTGGCACCATTGCCCATCATGGTTGCCGTCTCCACGAAGCACCCTCCACGGCTGGTGTTGGAGAGGTTGCCCCAAACCGGGGTCGCAGAACCTTCCATCCGCAATTCGACTGCGACAAAGCACTTCATCCGTGGATAGCGTCTACGATCTTCTCCCCAGGACGGCGTAAAGATGTCCGGTTCGAAGGGCGGACTGGCGTCGGGATCGGTGGCAACCACTTGCTGTATCGAATTGGAATGGGACGAGGATGACGAGGCGCCCGCCGGCTGCGCCTTGGCGGCTTCGCCTTTAATCTTGCGCATGGCTTCGAGCAGCGCCTGGTCGCGCTTTTCGGGCGGAGCTTCGCGATAGGCCCGTAGCAACTCGCCGAGATGGCTCGCGATTTGCGGGTCGGTGAGAAGCTTGGTCCAGTCCGCGCCGGGCGCGGCGGCTTCAGGCTTGTTCATACCGGTTAGGACGTGCGCGCTTCAGCAGAATTTCCAGCAACCCCTAGAGTGAAGCAGGTTGGCGGGATGAGCAAGATGACCGTGGTTACCATGGTCAGTAACCAGGCACAAGGTTACTGGCGGACGCAAGAAAGAGGCTGCTGCCGGGGGGAACCGGCAGAACCCCTGTTTGGTTGAGACTGAGCATGACCTTGGTCAGGCCTGCACGTTGACCGCAGGCGCTGTCTGAGTGGCGCTGGTTGTCGGGGCCACATTCTGGGAAGACGCCGGGACTGGGAGGCTTTGCCCAGTTACCGCCCAATAGTCTCCCTCAAGGTTGGCAATGGCCTTCTGTGCACCCGAAATGCCGCCACCGTTGTTAAGGTGCTGCCGTACGATTTGGACGTCTTGTTTCAACAGGTTCTGGCCGAGCGTGTTGATGACGTGGGTTGCGCGCCCCCCCAGGTTGGCTAGAACCGTGAAGAGCCTTGGCCACATTTGTCAAGAACTACGGTCGCGGCCGGAGAACACGACAACCCCCTCATCTGCCGATAGCAGGAACGAGGTCCCCAGAATCAGGAATGCCCGCTGCCCCCAACCCTGGGGTAGGTTCAAGTGCTTCTTATGACAGCTCTACCTCTCGGCTATTGGGTTACGCTTGAATGCTGACGGAACTGGCGCCCGAGGCAGGACTCGCCCCACCAGCAACCGCTGTGGTTGTCGGGGTAGGCTGCGGCTGCGATCCGTATATTGCCCAAAAGTCGCCCGTTAGATTGGACAAGGCCTCCCCACCCGCGGGATTTCCAGTTTTCACATCGTCCTCGTAATTATTGAAATCCTTGGCGAGTTGCTGACCTCCGATTTGGCTAGCTTCCTGTTGGGCACCGGTCAGATCTCCCGCCTGGATCGACTGGCCCAAGCTCTTGAACTCCGCGGCCTGAGTAGCATCTTTGAACGGGCCGGAATTGTTAGGCCCGAATGAAGCCAAGGTATTGTAGGCTTGTTGGGTTGCGGTTTGATTGCCCGACTGCAGCCCCAGTTCCAGTTGCCGCCAAGCGTTGTCTTCCTGTTGTCTGATGGACGGGGGTTGAGCTTGGATTTGGGCAGAGCTGGCGCTTGAGATTCCTGCGATGGACATGTACTGCCTCCTGAAATAGAGTTACTAGCGACCTAGATTTTCCTGTCTTTAGACCCATCGGCAGCGCGAGCAGGCGCTTTAGCCCAAAACTCGGCACCCCTTCCAGAGATAATCCAGAACTGGGGCCCGATCCCAGAGCATCGCCCTTATTCCCTCCAGGTCTTTCAACAGATCCAATGCACCCAATCGCAATTCTCATGCCAATTCCATCGCTTGCCTCCATTACATTGCACGCTGTTGATTTCGCTCGGACCGTATTTGTGCAACTGGTACTGGCATCGGCGATGTTGCCCCGTCGCACAGGCAATTGCTTCCCTCCGCATTGTGGCGTTTGGCAAGGTATGCCTATAGGCCGTCCCTTCAGCCCGCGATTACAATAAACGCCAAACCTCGGCGATATGTGGTGTGCGGTTTCTCGATTCGCAGACGGAGTCGAAATCAAGTAGGCTTCGATGGTGCTGAAAGAGTCGGAAGCAATCGTTTTGCGGACTTATCCGTTACGTGAGGCCGACCTGCTGGTCACACTGTTCACCCGCACGGAAGGCAAGGTCCACGGCGTGGCCCGCTCGGCCAAGAAATCCCGGCGCCGCTTCGGAGGCGCGCTGGAGCCGCTGACCTACGTGCGGGCCCATTACGAGGATCGTGAACGTCGCGAGTTGGCCAGGCTGGATTCTTGCGAGGTCTTGGAATCGCCTCTGGCCTCGGAAGTAACCTATCCCCGCGCAGTGGCACTGGGGCATGTGGCGGAATTGCTGGATGAGTTGCTGCCCGAGCGCGAGCCCAACGACGCTGTCTTCCGGTTGGCCCTAGCCGTTCTGTCGGGATTGCGTGGGTCTGATGTCTGGTTGCCCATTACTTATCTCGAGCTCTGGATGACCCGACTCATGGGCTATCTGCCGGAGCTTTCCGAATGCATGGTGTGTGGACGCGCGCTGAACGGGAGCCGGGCGTTCTTCCACGCTTTGTCGGACGGGTTGGTGTGTGTGGATGACAAGCGGCTGGCGTCTTCGGAGATTTTGCCGGAGTCACGCATCCTGGCAGCGCGAATGCTCCGCGCTCCTTTGGAAAGTTTTGGTCCAACCGCTTGGCCCAAGGCCCAGGCTGCGGATTTGCGAAAATTCCTGATCCAAACTCTGCAACGTCATATCGAGAAGAAGCTGGTGACAGCGGGAATGCTGGAGAAGATCGGCCCGTAGCGCCGTTAGCTGACGACTTCTATCTGCTTCCGTTACAATCGTTGCTTAATCCGCTGGTTGCTGAATAGCCTTGAACCCATCCAAGCCCAACTCGCTGACGTTTCAGGGACTTATCCTGCGGCTCCAGACCTTCTGGGCGGAACGCGGCTGCGTCTTGCAGCAACCCTACGACGTGGAAGTCGGCGCCGGCACCATGGCGCCGGAAACTTTCTTGCGTGTGCTGGGGCCGCAGCCTTATAAGGTCGCGTACGTGCAGCCCTCGCGGCGCCCGGCTGACGGCCGCTACGGCGAGAATCCCAACCGTCTCTATAAGCACACGCAATTGCAGGTCATCCTGAAGCCGCCGCCGGAAAACGTGCAGGAGCTTTACCTGGAATCGCTGGCCGCCCTCGGCATCGAGTTGCGCCGGCACGACATCAAGTTTGAAGAAGACAACTGGGAAGCGCCTACTCTCAGCGCCTGGGGCGTGGGCTGGCAGGTCATGCTCGATGGTTTGGAGATCACTCAGTTCACCTACTTTCAGCAGTGCGGCGGAGTTGATCTTGATCCAATTTCGGCGGAGTTGACTTACGGCTTGGAGCGAATCACCGCATTCCTGCAGGATGTGGATTCGATTTATGACATCGTCTGGTCACGCGATCCAGAGAACGGAAAAACCACGACTTACGGTGACGTGCGCCTGGCCGATGAACTGCAATTCTCGGTTTACAATTTCGAAGCTGCTGAGGTTGAGAAGACCTGGAAGCATTTCGAACTGTGCGAAGCCGAGTGCAAGGCCCTGCTGGAGCAGTATTCTGCCCTGAGCCAAAACAAGAAGGCCGGCGACGGCGTGGCGCGCGACCAGAAACGTTTTCCGATACTCGCAGCCTATGATCTCTGCTTAAAGTGTTCGCATCTATTCAACATTCTTGATGCTCGCGGCGCAATCTCGGTGACCGAGCGTGTCGGTGTGATTGCGCGAGTGCGGGCCTTGGCGGTTGGCATTGCCCGGGCGTATGTGGATCAACAGCGGGATGACGCTGCGGCACCCGAAGGAGAGCCGGGAAAGAAGTCGCAGGGGAAGAATAAAAAGGAGGTCGCATCTGCAACCTCTTAAGGGCCAAGAGGAAAGCTCACTGAATGCCTGACTTTCTGCTCGAAATCGGTTGTGAGGAGATCCCGGCGCGGATGATTGACGCTGCTGCGCTCGATTTACGCGAGCGCATTCACAAATTGCTGACACGCGAGCGGCTCGCCGCTAGCGGCGACATTTCATCCCTCGATTCTCCCCGCCGCCTCGCGGTTCTCGCTGCCGGCATCCCTGCAACCCAGCCTGATGTCACCGAGCAGGTGACGGGACCGTCTGCGGCAGTGGCTTTCAAGGATGGCCAGCCCACTCCCGCTGCCCACGCATTTGCGAAGAAAGCTGGGATCGACGTTTCCCGTCTGGACCGAGTCACAACTCCCAAAGGAGAATACCTTTCCGCCAAGGTCACCAAGAAAGGGCGGACGGCGTCCGAAGTTTTGGCGGAGTTTCTTCCCAAAGAGATCAACTCCATTTACTGGCCCAAGAATATGTATTGGCGAAAGCCGGGAGAGGTATTTGTGCGTCCGGTGCGCTGGCTGGTTGCCATGCTGGACCGGGAAGTGATTCCGCTTGAGTTTGATGGCATTCGCGCCGGAGCCCGATCGCGCGGACATCGACTCCTGGCGCCAAATTTAGTTCAGATTCCGGGCGCGGGCCCGGGTTACGTGGATGCTTTGCGGGGAGCGAAAGTCATCGGCCGGGGTGAGCGCGAGCAACAGATCCGCAAAGCCCTCGACGCCGCAACTCGCACCATTTCCGGCGCCCGCTGGCGCGAAGACAAGAGTCTGCTCGACACGGTGGTTAACCTCACGGAGTGGCCGTCAGCGATTCTTGGCAGCTTCGATCGCGAGTTTCTGGAATTGCCGGAAGAAGTTCTGGTCACGGTCATGCGCGATCATCAGAAGTATTTTGCCGTCGAAGATGAGAACGGCAAGCTGCTGCCGCACTTTCTGGCCGTGCTGAACACCGACGGCGACCCCGAGGGCCTCATTCGCCACGGGCACGAGCGCGTGCTGCGTGCCCGCTTCAACGATGCGCGCTTCTTCTGGCAGACGGACCAGAAGCATCCGCTGCGCGAGCGTACCAACTGGCTCAGGCACGTGACTTTCCAGAAAGACCTGGGCAGTTACTACGACAAGACGCTGCGGGTGCAGCGCCTGTGTAGTTGGGTCTGCGAGAGCATTCGCCACAGTGGGATGGCGATTCGTCCCGGCGTTGTCCACAAAGCGGCCTACCTGGCCAAGACTGATCTCACCACCGAACTAGTGAAGGAATTTACCGAATTGCAAGGAATTGTGGGCGGTTTGTATGCCCGTGTTCAGGAACTCGATACCGATATGCCGGACGCGACTCGGCAATTGATCGCGCAGACGATCTACGATCAGTACAAGCCGGAGTCCATGGAGGACTCGGTGCCGCGAACGATCGAAGGCGCGGCGCTCTCGATCTGCGACAAAGCCGATTCCATTGCCGGGATGTTCGCGCTGGGATTGCAGCCGACCGGATCGAAGGATCCGTTCGCCCTGCGCCGCCAGGCCAACGGCATTGTGAAGACGATCGCAGAACACAAGCTCCCGGTGGGCTTAATCGGCTTGCTTCGGGACGCAGGTGAGACTTACCGGGGGTCGGAGGCGGAGCGCAAGTTCTCGAAGGACATCGACTACGCGGGCGCGGTCCGTGAGTTCTTCCGCGAACGCTTGGAGTTTTATCTGCGTGACGCCGTCGGCTTCAAGTACGACGTGATCAAGGCCGTCCTGGCTTCCGGTTCGGACGATGTGGTGGACGCGGTGGAGCGTGCGGAGGCAGTCAAGAATGTGCTGCACATGACAGAATTCCACGCGATTGCTGCCGCCTGCAAGCGCATGCGAAACATCCTGAAGCAGGCGGAAGAGAAGGGAATCAACCCGGCAGCAAAGTTTGAACTCCTGCCGGAGTCGTCGCATGAAGAGAAGAACCTGGCAGGCTACGTGGAAACCAACGCTCCTCGAATAGAGGATCATCGGCGAAAAAGAGAATACGGAGACGCGCTGCTCCTGCTTTCGACCGCGAGAGAGCACGTTGATGCCTTCTTCGACAAGGTTATGGTGATGGTTGAAGACGAGCGCATTCGCGCGAACCGGCTGGCGCTGCTGCAAACATTACTGAGAGAATTCACGACCATTGCCGATTTCGCTGAAATCGTGACCGAAGGCAAGAGTTGAGTACTCAGCAAATCGCCGACAGCATCGCTATAGCCCCTTGCGCCCTATTGCACCTTCTGTAACCGGTTAATCACCTTTTGCGCCAAGTTCTCTTCCGATTCCGACCACAGCAATCGCCCGCTCGCTCCGGAGTGTTTCTCCGCAGCGCTGGTGAACTCCACCAGTTTCTGGACGTTCGCCCGCACCTGCATCTCCGCTTCCTCGGTTAATTCCACATGTTCCTGTAGAAACGGTGAGTCAGGGCCGAAGTCGACTTGAATGTGCCCCTCTTCACGGTACGAACCGTCGTCGAACTCCTGGCCGCGCACCACGAACCTGACCAGGGACGGCTTCATAAGCCACTGTTCTTGCCGCTCGTCGAGCATCCACAGGTCCCACGCCGCCTCAAACTCGTAGGCGTAATCTTCATGCAGCAAATCAGAGGCCAGCAGGACAGCCGCCTCTGGCTGAATCCCCCGCAGAAATGACTGTTCGAGGATCGTAGCTTCATCCCAGGAAACGGGATGCAGTGCCACATAGTTGATCCCCGGTCGCTCCGCAGAAAACAGGAACTGGCGCATTACCGATAAGGCGCGCGGCAGCATGTCTTCGACATCGAAATCTGGAAACCACAAACTGAGATAAAGCGAATCGGCCACGAATTTCTCCGCTGGACGAGATACGGCGAACCGGACGAACCAATTATTATTGTAGATGGTTTTTCTGGAGAGCTGCTTTGACAGTGCGGAAGACGCACTGCTACCATCGAAACTGTTCCGTCACAAGATCCTGTCTCACCTCGTCCCCGTCGTCTAGCCTGGCCTAGGACATCGCCCTTTCACGGCGGTAACACGGGTTCAAATCCCGTCGGGGACGCCAACCACAAACTGCGAGTTGGGATCGTGCGCCGCTTCGTCAACCCCGGCGTCCAGAGAAAACGCCGACCCAGCTTGGCGCCGGGGCGGCGGAGTTCGCCGTTAGTTTGCAAGAGTCGCTGAAAATCGAGGCGACGACACCTGGCTACGCACGCTCAATCTAGTGTCCAAGCACGTTGAACCCCAGCTGAACATACTGATAGGGGGACCATTTGCCGCTGTTCTCACCGCAGTAGGTGGACGATCCCTGGCACCACTCGGCGGCCAAGGTCGCTGTCATATTGGTGCTGTTGAAGGCCCAGGCATAGATGTCCGTGTCTTCTGCCGTGGTGCTCACGACCACCCAGTATTGCGTTCCAGCGATGACGGGTATCCCGGCTGGATCGTCGGCTTCCGCCACCGCGCAACATTCTCCGTAGGCCGGCAAGTTCGTAACGTGTTCCGACTTAATCACCGTTCCCGGCACACCCCCGGCGTCGTTGTAGAGGCCTAACTCGAAACCCGCGGTTCCCCCGCCCTGTCTGCCCGCAGAAACCTGAAGCTTGGTAACGGTGGCGTCGGCCGTGGGAGTGAAGGGAATTGCCTCCCAAACTTGAAACGGAAAATTCTCTCCGCCCTGAGCAATGGTGTTGCCCCAGACGCTGAAGTACGTGGCCTCGGGGTAGCGGCTAAAGTTGCCCGCGATGGTGGTGAGCGCGGCATCTCGCTTGGGCGCAGGAGTGATGTGGGTGGGTGCTTGCGTGGCTCTTACGGACTTGAGGTCGGGGCTGAAAACGTATTGGTTCTGGCCCAATGCCGCCAGGTTGAGGCTTGCAAACAGGACAAGACTGGATACGGAAAGGGCGATTCTTTTCTTCATTAGTATTTTTCTCCGGGGAAAGATTGGGCTGCTTGGTCAATCAAGCCGACTGAATATGCGGGAAAAGCCGCACTGGACTTGTCATGCGGCTGTCAATTGTTTGTCAATTCTGCCTGCTCTGTCAACTGCGGCGAGGCCTAACCTGGCGCTGCGCGCGGGTTGCGGGCGTAGTCTGTGATACAGACGGTCAACCTGTGCCACAATGATGACCGCATGAACGCAGCCGAGCAGGACCGGGCCAGGAGGTTGGACAGCCCGCCGCCACCTCCGAAGACCCCGCTTCCCGATGGCCCACCACGTAAGGTCTTCTTCCTGGTGGACTCGCTGGCCATCGGCGGCAGCGAGAGTCAGGCTGTAGAGTTGGCCCTCCGCTTATCTACAGCGCGGTACACGGTTATTTTGGGCTGTCTGCGGATGCAGGGCCCGTTGCTGACACGATTGCAAGGCTCAGGTATTTCGGTGGTGGAATTCCACCCGCGTGGCGGAATCGATTCCTTGCGCGGCGGTTGGCAACTGCTTTGGCTGGCCGTGTTTCTCCGCCGCGAAGGTTTTGATATCATTCACACCCACGATCTATGGTCGAACTTGATGGGTGTTCCGGCTGCATTTCTGGCGCGAGTGCCGGTCATCATTTCAAGCCAGCGTGACCTGTCCCACCTTCCCTGGTACCAGGGCAGACGGAGAGTGTGGCTCCGCCGCATACAGGGTCTTTCGAGCGTGGTGCTGGCTAATGCAGGTCCGATCCGCGAGCAACTGATTCGGGAGGACCGCTTGCGGCCAGAAAAAATCCGGGTAGTCCACAACGGCGTGGATCTGGAGATGTTCGATCGAAGCTCCCGCAATTCCCGTGTCTTGTTCCCGAATGCTGGAGATGGCAAACGGATTGTCCTGGTTGGAAACATGACCAGCGGGGTCAAGGGCCACTCGGTGCTGATCAATGCCGCCCCGACAATTGTGCGTGAATTCCCGGAGGTTCGCTTCGTTCTGGTGGGCGATGGAACATGCAGAAAGCAATTTGAAACCCAGGTTGGCGATTTGGGGTTGAACAAACACTTTCTCTTTCTCGGACGGCGGGAGGACGTTCCCGAGATTCTGGCGGCATGCGGCATTGCCGTGCTGCCGTCGAAAACCGAGGGGCTGCCGAACGCGCTTCTGGAGTATCTCGCGGCGGGGCTGGCTACGGTGGCGACGAATGCCGGCGGGAATGCCGAAATCGTAGAAGACAGCGTCACCGGGTTGCTGGTTCCACCGGACAATCCTGAATTGCTGGCCGCCGCGGTACTGCGGTTGTTACGCGACCCCGATCTGGCTTGCCGGCTGGGGCAGAGCGGAAGGGAATTCGTGCGCCGGAGGTTTGGCTTCGACAAACTGGTGGAGCAAATCGAAGGCTTGTATTCGGAACTACTTCGCCGCCGGGAGTCCGCACATCGTTGACCATGGACGGCAAACCTCGGTATCAGCGCTGGCGACGCTTGATTACGATGAGTCCGGCCGAAGCCTACGATCGCCTGCGTCAGGGAATGTCTGCACGGCTTGATCTTTCGCGTGCTCATCTGGGTTTCAGCTTTGCGCCCAAGCTGCGAAGCGCTGACCGGAACGCTGTCCATTTCTTCTTTGATCCCCAGAGCGTGCCGTCTATTTGCGCCCTGCTGAAGGAGCGGCTGCCACAGCAGGCGGAGCAGATTATTGCTGAGGCTCAGCAGATTTGCCGTCACCGTTTCGATTTGCTGGGGTATGAGGGCGTCGATTACGGAACTGAGATCGATTGGCATTGCGACTGTGTCCACAACAAGCGGGCGCCACGACGACCCTGGTTCAAGATCCATTACCTCGATTTTGAAGAGGTCGGCGACAGCAAAGTTACCTGGGAACTGAATCGGCACCAGCACCTGGTTACGTTGGCGAAGGCTTACCGGCTAAGCGGGAGCGAAGAGTTCTCAGGGGAGCTATTTGCGCAGTGGGATCATTGGCGTCGTAACAATCCTTATCCCATCGGCATCAATTGGGCTAGTTCCCTCGAAGTTGCATTCCGCAGCCTTTCGTGGCTGTGGGTGTATTTTCTGCTGGCAGATTCCCCTGTGTTGCCTGCCGATTTTCGCGAGAAATGGCTTCGGGCGCTGGCGATCAATGGACGCCATATTGAGCGCCACCTTTCGACTCACTTCTCGCCCAATACCCACCTGCTGGGTGAGGCTGTGGCTCTGTTTTTCATCGGTACTCTGTGCTCCGAAATCCCCGCGGCACAACGCTGGAAACTGCGGGGATGGCAGATGACGTTACGGGAAGCCGAGCGACAGGTGCTGAGTGACGGTCTTCATTGTGAGCAGTCTGTCTATTATCACGTTTATGCTTTGGACTTTTTCCTGCACGCCCGGGTGCTAGCTTCGGTCAATGGCGTGCCGATTCCGTTGGCATTCGATCAGGCGATTGAGAAGATGCTGAATGCGTTGTGCGTGTTGGGCAGCGCGGCTGCACCTCCGCGACTGGGAGATGACGATGGTGGCCGGGCGTTCGACGGACGACGCAATCGTGCAGAACACATGCGCGATCCGCTCGCGACGGGCGCGGCGATGTTCAGACGCGCTGACTTTAAGTCTGTCGCGGGTGGACTGCGCGAAGAGACGCTGTGGTTGTTGAGTGGGACGGGGG
>JBKQLO010000194.1:0-20692 GCA_052147055.1 Terriglobales bacterium | reverse complement strand
TTCAGGCCGAAATCTTCGCCATAGCAGGTCGTATCCTGCCCAATCAGCGTGACCTCGCGCACTCCGCCCCGCGCCAACCGCTCAACTTCCGCAACCACCGATTCAAACCGCCGCGAGCGAAACTTCCCTCGAAGCTGAGGAATAATGCAAAAGCTGCACGGATGATCGCAGCCTTCGGCGATCTTCACATATGCGGTGTACTTTGGCGTGGCCAGCACCCGCGGCGTGGCTTCGTCATACAGATAATTAGGCAGGTCGGCGATGGCGCCGTCCCATGATTCGCGTGAGAATCGTCCTTGCACGGCCCGCGCGTCGCCTTCCGGCCGAGAGGTCAGAATCTTGAACGGAGAGTTCGGCTCGCCCCGAGACGCAGGCCGAGGTGCGATTCCGGCAGCCGCCAGAATGTTCTCCAGCTCTCCGGTGCCGACCACGGCGTCAACTTCAGGAATGTTTTTTTGAATGTCGTCGCGAAAGCGCTCTACCAGGCAGCCCGCGACGATCAGCTTGCGCGCCCGGCCGTCGTTCTTGTGCCGCGCCATTTCCAGAATCGCGTTGACCGACTCCTGCTGCGCGCTCTCGATGAACGAGCAAGTATTCACCACAATGACGTCAGCATCCTCGGCGCGCGCAATTAATTCCGCACCGGCCTGCGCCAGCATGCCCATCATGACTTCGCTGTCGACCAGGTTTTTGGGGCATCCCAGGCTGACAAAGCCGACTTTAGGCGGCGCAGGGGCCGCTTTTTCAGCGGTTTCGGCTTCGTTGTCGATCTCTACAGTGGGCTTCGGAGGCGGCATGCAATCTAGCTATTTTAGCAGCTTGCGACGGATATCCGACTGGCGCGACGGAGAACGCCTTAGCCGGCGAGGCAGAGCGTCGACGGTTATGGCGTCAACTCGTATACCACTCCGGCATCGCCCGTTCCCCCGACCTCGGCGGTACCATATAGGTTTCCTGAACCATCCTCGATCACGCCACCTGTGGGCTCGTAACCGTAGGTGCAGTCCGGCTGACAAAACGTGAAAAGGACGGTCTCTTTTCCTGAGGAGTTGATTTCGAAGATATTTCCAGGTGCCGAAAGAGCGCCGCTGGTCGCGCCGTACAGAATGCGTCTCCGCGTATCGATGAGAAGTTCCGAGTCGGGTGCATCTCCGTCAGTGCCGTTAAAGATGAAGGAACGAAGTGCGCCCTTGCTGTATCGGCCCACACCGCCGTAGCCGTTTTTTCCGGTCCTAAAGGTCAGATAAAAGTTGCCCAGTGGGTCAATGTTCAGCCCATAGGGGTACTGCGGTTGCGATTTTGACGGCGAGAACGCGAGCAGGACACTCTCTTTCCACCCGCCAGACTGAGGGGACAGCTCGAACAGCGTCCCCGCGCCATAGAGATTTGTACTTCCACCTGCTGCTGTGGTGCCATAGAGATTGCCGTCTTTGTCGAATGTAACCCCGCTGAGCGGCTCTATGCCGTCGGAGCAATACTCGCCCCCGGTTGAACAAAAACCATACAAGACAGTCTCGATCCATCCCCCGGCACCGAGGGACAGCTCAAAGACGGCGCCCCCGTCCGATCCACTGCCCCCTTCCGACGTCGTCCCGTACAGGTTCCGCGACTCGCCGAGTGTCAGCCCGGCAAAAGGAAGAGCTCCGTCTTCGCAGGTGCCACCCACCACAACCGAGCAGAATGTGTACAGCAGCTTATATGTCCAGGTCACTCCGGGCGGAGACGGCGGAGAAAGTTCGAAGACAATGCCACATCCCAATCCGCTAACGACGTAGCAACCATCTATGCCTCCGTATTCGGTTACGCCATAAAGATTGCCGCCGGAATCCAAAACAAGGCCAGGGACGGGATACGCCCCGTCGACGCAGGGAACGCCTTTCGCGCAAAAAGCGTACAACACCATTTCGCTCCAAGTGCCGTTGGAGTTTGGGGACAACTCGTATACGACCCCGCATCCGCCGCCTTCACAACCGCCAGCAATGCCTCCGACCTCTGTGACGCCGTACAGATTTCCTGCCCGGTCCGACACAAGGCCGCCCGGAAGGTCACCGTCGCCAAACTGGGCTCCTTGAAAGTTGTACAGCACCTTGTACTGCGCCTGCCCGAACGCAAGGCCGCAACTCAGAGCCACCATCGCCGCACAAAGGAAAGCCTTCCTCATATTTCCTCCAGAGCAATCCAGGAGTCCCTAGCCAGTTAGAACGCCCGCAAGTATACATCAAGTCGAATTCAAGCGGTTAGGGTCTAACGGCCCATCCCTACCGCCGGCTCGCCACCAAAACTTCCTCATAATCCCCCGGCAATCTGGCTGCATCCTCCGCTGAATCCCCAAACCGCGCACGTTCATAATGCTCGGCAAATCTCGCCACCGGCCCACGCACACTATCTTCCAAGCCAGCCACAAACTCCGCCGGAGTCTGCGCCGGCGATTTCTGCCAGCCGCGTTTTGCCAACATCCGCAACACGCGCTCGTACCAGATCGTCGCCGCCACACGCGGTGACCGCTCCGGCCGCGCCGCCACTCGACGCCGGCGAATCGCCCGCCACAACCGCGCCGAATACGCGCCCAGCACCAGCAGGCTCGCCACGCCCAAGACTATGCCGCCCCAGCGCCAGGGAGCATTCGATACTGCATGCCCCGTCCGTCGTGCGGCCTCCAGCCAGGCGTCATATTGCAGCCGTCCCCACCGCCGCATTCTGCGAATCCATTGCGTGCCGCTCTGCGCCGCGCGCTGTCCCAAGATGTATTGATGGCTCACGTCGTAGCTGACCACCCACTCCCGCCAGAACGAAGCCATCGCGTCAGCGTACAGCGCCCACCGGCTCCAACCCGTCCTAACTTCAGCCGGTGCCGCCGGCGTGGGATCAAAACTGATCCAGCCATGTCCGGGGAAATACGCTTCCACCCACGAATGTGCGTTGCTGGCGCGCACCAGGTATTGCGAGGTCACGTCATTGAATTCGCCGGTGCGGAAGCCGTTTACCACTCGCGAAGGAATTCGCAAAGTACGCAGCATCACCGCCATCGCAGACGCGAAGTATTCGCAGTGCCCTTGCTTGCGCTCGAACAAAAAATACGCCAGTGGATCGCGCTGCGCCGAGCGTCCCAACTGCAGCGTGTATCCAAAGTGCGTCCGCAAATTGCGTTCCAACGCTATGGCCTTGTCATAATTGTTGCTTTCGGCAGCCGTGATCTGCTTGGCTAATGGTGCCACTCGCGGATCCAGCCGCGGCAGTTGCAGATAATTCAGCAGCACCACTGGAGGATAACCCTGGGCAGCGCTACGCAACTCCGCCGGCGTCGGCTGAGCGACGTTGGATTGAGCATCGTATGTGCCCACCGGATGCTCAAGATCGCTATCGAAAACTGCATCCGCATCATCCCTCGACACCAGCCGATAATTGCCTGCGAGGCTGAGCGCTTCCGGCGCCAGAAAGAAAACATTGTTGGCAATCGGTTCCATCAGCACCCGGTAATGGATGAGGTGACCGCCCCGCGCCTCAGGCGTAGAAGAAAGCAGAAACTGTCCGCCCGGCGACCGCGGAACCATTTGATGTTCGTAAGGATTCGACCAGGTGGTGCCATCAAACAGGCTAAGCGCCACGCCACGCCATTTCAGGTCGTATGCCCCGTGTGTGTCGCCATCGATCTGAATGTGCATCACCAGCGAGCTGGATTGTTGAATCTCGCCGATGCGGCCCAACTGCACACGATCGCTGAACCCGGTGGCAATCTCTCCAGTGGGCGTATAGGCGCTCAGATAGCCACTTGAAACCCGTGGCAGCACAAAGAAAATCACTGCTGCGCCTATCGTGATAAGCAACACCAGAGCTGGCGTTACCTTGACCAGCGAAGTTCCCATTTGCTGCGAAAGGGAAACATCGCCTGGCGCTGACTGAAAAGCTGCGGTCGAAGAGGCGCGCCGCATTTCCATCAGGATGAACGTCATCACCGCGGTCAACATGAATCCGCCGAACGCGAGCAGAAACGTTGAGTCCACCGTCAGCACCGCCGCTGCCAGCACCATCAGGAAGGCAATCACCGCAAGAAAATAGTGGTCTCGATCGCGCCGTGCCGAGAACAGCCTCATCACCAAGACAAAAAGCACCAAGTGCACGGCAGAGCTGACGAAGGCACGCGAGATCACGAGGTAATCGGCGAGATAAAACGCGACATACGCCAGAGTCAGAATCGTGGTCAAATGCTCGGGGATCAGCAGCGTGCGCCGCATGGCCACGCAATACCCGCGAAATAAAATAGCCCCGCCAGCCAACACAATCGTTGGCAAATCCAGCCCGCCGGTGGATGCCAGCGTGGCAAACCCCGTCAGCACCAGCCAATAGAGCGCGATTTCAAAGTAGCGCTGGATGGCTAACTGCAGCGGTTGCGGGTTGTCGGACACGACCATAGGCTTCCCTCATTGTTGGCGATTCCGGTGCAGAAGGGAAGAGTACACATGTTTAGCAACCGGGTGCGGCGCTTTGCGCTGACCAGCCAGACCAGCGGAGACTGATACACTCGCTCATGCGATTCCAAAATTGAGCAACGGTAGAAAGCCCGCAATAGCCCTTGCCGCGTGGTTGTTCGCAGCATTTGCCGCACCCACTTGCCACGGTACAGACGTTCGCTCAAGAACTGTCCATTGTGGTGAGGCAGAGCATCGGTATCTGCTCTTCTCGCCAACCTCGAAACTGCCGCTGCCAGCCATTCTGCTGCTGCACGGCGCCGGCGATCATCCTCCGAACATGATCGACGCATGGAAAACATTTGCCGGGCATAAGCACATCGTTTTGATTGCGCCTGAACTGCCGCGAACTTTCGCTTTCGAGGCTGCTGCTCCTGCAATGTTCGAGTGCGTGGTCGAAGACGCCAAGCTACAAACTGCCATCGATCCCCGCCGTGTATACGTGTTCGGAAACTCGATGGGCGGGTATCTCGCGTACGACGCCGCCACGCTCGATTCCGATTACTTTTCCGCGGTCGCCGTCCACGCCATGGGGATTGCCGAAGAATATGTCTCGATCATAGAGAAGGCGAAACGCAAAACGCCGATCGCGATTTACATTGGCGACCGCGATCAATTGGTCCCGATTACGCGCGTTCAGCGCACGCGGGATCTGCTCCGCAAAGCCGGATTCCCGGTTCACTACGTCGAACTCAGAGATCACGATCACAACTATTACGATCTCGCCAGCGAGATCAACGCCGATGCTTGGAAATTTCTAAGCCAGTACCAACTGCCGAGCCCGTAAGAGCTGAAAGCTGATAGCTAGATGCTAGAATCCTTGTGTCAGGCATCGGTCCCGCGCGACGTCTTCCCGCCAACCCCGCCAGGTCCGGAAGGAAGCAACGGTAACGGGCTCTTGCGTGTGCAGTGGGTCGCCGGTGCCTGGCTTTTCCGCTCGTCTGCAGTCGTGTCGCCAGAAAACCTACAGTCACTACTCGCCGCATTGGACACGGCTAGTGCGCGTGCGGCACAATAGCGGGTTTACATTCCTACTGGAGAACTTTGCGAGTGAGTCAACTGCTGCGCGCCAAGATCAGCGCTCTGGGAACTTATGTCCCGCCCCGCGTGCTTACCAACGCTGACCTGGAGAAGATGGTCGACACCACCGACCAATGGATTCTGGATCGTACCGGCATTCGCGAACGCCACTTGGCGGAAAAAGGCGTCGCCAGCAGCGATCTGGGATTGGAGGCAGCCAAGAACGTTCTGGCTCAGGCGGGCCTTGATCCCTCCGATCTGGACGCCATTATTGTCGCCACCGTCACCCCGGACATGCTGTTTCCTTGCACCGCCTGCCTGGTGCAGGACAAGCTCGGCGCCAAAGGTGTGTGGGGATTTGATATGAATGCGGCGTGCTCCTCGTTCCTGTATGCGCTGCAAGTGGGATCAAGATTTGTAGTCTCAGGGGATCACAAGAAAGTTCTGGTCATTGGCGTGGACATTATGTCCTCGATCATCGACTACACCGATCGTGCCACCTGCGTCATTTTTGGCGACGGTGCAGGCGCTGTGTTGTTGGAACCAGCGACCGACGACTCTCTCGGCCTGATCGACTTCCTGCACGAAGTCGACGGTTCCGGCGGTTGCTCTCTGTTCATGCCCGCCGGAGGCAGCTTGAACCCCGCTACCCACGACACCGTCGCGCATCGCATGCATTACGTCCATCAGGACGGCCAGGCAGTCTTCAAGTTCGCGGTCCGCAAAATGGCGGAAGTTTGCGAGCGACTCTTGCAGCGAAATGGCCTGACCGGCAAGGACATTGACGTATTCATCCCCCACCAGGCCAACCGCCGCATTATCACCGCTACCGCCGACCGCCTGGGCATGCCCGCGGAGCGAGTCATTATCAACATCGACCGCTTCGGCAACACTACATCCGCCACACTGCCCCTTGCGATGCAGACGGCGCGTGAGGAAGGCAAACTGAAGAAGGGGGATATGGTTCTTTTGGCCGCAGTCGGTGCGGGATTTACTGTGGGAGCGTCGCTGCTGCGCTGGGCTTTTTAGTGGAGGGCTGTTGGCTGAAAGCTTGCTCTACTTCGTCTTTTCCGGCTCAAACGCCTTCTGCAAATACTTCCGTGCTTCGTCCAATGCGCCCTGAGTGTTGTCGTTGGTTTGCAGTGCCTGACGGTACTCGCCGACAGCGCGTTCGCGCTGTCCGGTGATGTCAAAAATCTTGCCGAGCTGAATGTGGCTCCAAACCTCTGTCCAGCGCGGTTCGCCGTCACCGTTGAGCGAATCGCGGTAGGCATTGGCAGAGGCCTGGTAGTTTTTCTGCTGAAAGAACACCTCCGCGATCCGGTAATGCGCCAGCGAACTATTCTTGCTGACGCCCAGCGCCTTGTTGTATTCGGATAGCGCGCCCGCCAGGTCGCCTTGTTGCACGAATGCCTGCCCGCGTTGAATCGATGCGCGCAGCTTCACGTCGCTGGAATTCTTCAGCACGCGGTTGCCCGGATCAATCGAAATCCGCCGCGGCTTTCCGAAGGTCTCGATGGTGAACGGCGAATCTGTCCCCACCACCTCAATCCGCTTTTCTTCGGTCTTCCCATCGGTGTCAATCTTCAAGTCCACCGGCATACGAAACAGATCCAGGTCTTGTGTGATCTGGCCCACCACACGGAAGCCTTTGTTACTACCCAGCCGGTATACCGTGTACTTGGTTTTGAACTCGGGGGCTCCAGTAGAGTCGAGCCACTGGGAGAAAAACCAGGTCAGCTTGTCGCCGTAGTACTGCTCGGCGATCGCCCGGAAGTCGTCCAGTGAGGCAGATTTTCCGGCATACTTCGTGGCAAAGGTGCGCATCGTGAGGTCGTACTTCTGATCGCCTTCCACCCAGCGCAGCATGTGCAAAATCATCGCGCCTTTGTCCGTCACTAAAGATTGAAATTCGGGCGAGAACATATCCAGCTTGCCAACCGTGGCAAGCGGCACAGTGTCGTAAGCCAGCGCGCCCACTGACATGTCCTTGACCGCTTCTTCCAGACCCGCAACTCCGGCCGCGTTTTCGATGTAACGTGCCTCGGAGTATCGCGCAAACCCGTCCGACAACCACCAGTCGTCTAGGGACGCCGGACTGACCGACACTCCCCACCACTGGTGCGCAATGGTGTTAGCCAGCAATCGATAGTTGATCTTCTCGGTGACGGCACGGCTGGCGATGGCGGCAATTTCCGGCGCCCAGGCAGCAGGCAACGTGTCGTCGGGAATTTCCACCACCCTCAGCCTGCTCGAAGGCGCCACGCCATATAGGGTCACGAAGTAGGTAAATTCCTTGACGGCAGTGGTGGCATACTGCGGTCCCAGGCTCTGATGGATCGGCTTAAAGAAAACGTGCAGGTCCACCCCGGCCTCGTCGCTTTTAAACTCCTGAAACGTCCCCGCAATGATGGTCCCAGGAAAACTCGGTTTGTCCCAGGTGAAGCTGTAAGTTTTTGTTGGCAACCCAGCGACCGCGCCCTTTTTTGGCGGAAGCGGAACGCCCTCGCTTTCTTTCCCGCTGCCGATCACCACCATGTGGGCGGGGACCGTGATGTTCATCGTGGCCGTAAACCGGTTGATCCCATAACCGTTGACCGGAAACCAGCGTCCGGCATAAAGCAGATAGCTGGTGTCATCGTTGATCGATGCCACTTTGAGCCCCTGCACCGGGCTCTCTTCGGCGGAGTCGAGCGTGCCGTCGTATTCAAACGTCAGAGTAGTGGACTCGTCTTTGACCAGTTCCTTGGATAGCTGAACGCGCACGCTGGAGTCCTGGACGCCGCGCTCGGCAGAAACCGGCTTCCCCGCATCGTCAGTCACTTTTGTGACCCGCAGAGCATTGTGCAATTCGAAAGTGGCGATGTTGAGCGTCTCGAGCGCGGTGAACTTTACTTTCGCACGGGCTGCGATCTTGTGGGTATGGGGAGTCAGTTCGGCGTCGATTTGATAGTCATCCACCCGCAGGCGCGTCTTTTCCGCCGCCCAAGAGGGTAAGCAAGCAAAAAGGAGAAAGGCGAAGCCGAGGGTTAGGGCGTGACGCTGACGCCGACCGGGACAGGACATTTAAGGAGAGTCTCCAGAACCTCTAAGTATGATGAGAATTGTGGCCTAAAAGATGCTGTTGCCACAAGGCCGGCCCTTAATCCACGGGCCGTGCCGAGACCGCGGTTCCCGGTTTGGCCATGGTAGTTCGGGCCAAATTCGCCGTGATTGCCTCCGCCGCCTGCTCCGCGGCTGGCAGCCTGTCCGGCGCGCCTCGTAGCGCGACTTTCACCCCAGCCAGCCCCGCGATCATGGTTTCGCGTGCAGGCCCGTCTGACAATATCTTGACAATCTCCCCCACGACCTTTTCCGCGGTGAAATTCTTTTGTACCAGTTCCGGCACCACTTCTTTTCCCGCGATCAGGTTCACCATGGCAAAGTGTGGGACTTTCACCCGCGAACGTCCCAGAAGATACGTAAGCGGGCTGACGCGATAGACCATCACAAACGGCGTCCCCATCAATGCTGCTTCCACCGTCGCGGTGCCGCTGGCGATGATTCCCACCCGCGAATGAACCAGAGCCGGTAGTGCTTCCGGCACCAGCCGCACAGAAGTCCTCTTGCCGATCAAACTCTCCAACCACGTCCGGTCCAGCGTCGGCGCCACTGGTAAAAGGAATCCGTATCCCGGACCGAGCTTTGCAGCCGATTCCAGAATTGTCGGCAAATTCATGCGCACTTCTTTCACCCGGCTCCCCGGCATCAGCGTGATCCACGTCTTAGCTGCATCCAAGCCATGCTGAATCGCATAGTCGTTGCGCGACCCCTGAGGCTTGGCGAGATCAGCGAGCGGATGCCCCACAAAGGTCGTATCCACGCCGCGATCGCGGTAGAACTTTTCCTCGAAGGGAAAAATCACCAGCGCTTTGTCCACGTACTTGCGCAGCAAGCGCACGCGTCCCTGACGCCACGCCCAGAACTGCGGACACACGTAATACACCACAGGAATGCCGCGTTTGTGCATTTGCCGCGCCACCCGCCAGTTGAACGCGGGCGAGTCAATCATGATGGCAAGGTCAGGCGGGTGAGCGTCAGCTGCGGCGATCAGTTTGCGAAAAAGCCCGTAAATCCTCGGCAGATGACTGAGAATCTCGGTGATGCCAACCACCGCCAGGTCCTTCGCATCAACTACCGTTTCGCAGCCGACCCCCCGCATGCGGTCTCCACCCACGCCGAAAAATTGGAAAGAACCCCGGCGGCGCAGAGCTTCCATCAGTTGGGCGCCATACATTTCGCCCGATGCTTCGCCCGCCGAGATCAGAATGCGCACGCAGGACATTGTAAGGGCTGGCGGTACTCGCGAGGAAAGGGCGAGCGCCTGACTCGCGCGGTCCGCTTATCTTAAGAATGCTCAGAACTCTAATCGCGCCTGAAACGCGATCATGCGCGGACTGCTATCGCCCCCTAACCCCACGCCCAGCAAGCCGGTCGGTGGGGAAGTGGTGTAGGTGAGCGCCCCAAAGCCAGTCTGTGTCGAAGGCTTTCCCGGAATGCCCGCCAGCACCATGCTCGGCAGCCCAAAGTTCGGATGGTTGAAGACATTGAAGAATTGCGCCTCAATTCTGAGCTTCACCCGCTCGGTGACGGGAAACCATTTCGTGAGATAGAAGTCATTCCAGACGAAATCGGGACCGCGCAGGGCGTTGCGTCCGAGGTTTCCGAATTGGCAATGCTGTGGGTCGTCGCCGCCGAAGCATTGACCCGTGCTCGGATCAACCGCCGACACAAAAGCATTCGGATTCAGCCACTGGAGTGTGCCCGGCTGAGTTACGCCCGGGACGGGATGATGCTCATACAGCGGAACGCCGGAAACCGCGCTTGCGAACTGCGGTCCGCTGCCCTGCACGATGCCGTTTCCGTTCGCCGAATAGGGAGTGCTCAGAACCGAGAATGCGACCCCGCTATGCCAAAACATGGTTCCAGAAACTTGCCAGCCGTTTAGGGCGTGCCCCAACCCTGGATTCCGAACTTTGATCGGCAACTGGTACACATACTGTGCGTTGAGGTTGTTCCGGATGTCATAGTCGCATGGGCCATAATCGCGCGCCAACTCTCCCGGCAACGGGGAAAGAATCCCCCCCGCCGAGAACTGAAGGAACCCTCCGTTCGAGACCGTATCCATGCAGCGGCTCCAGGTGTAGTTGATCTGACCTTGCAAACCGTGCCCCAGACGCTTCATGGCGGTGAGTTGAAGACTGTCGTAGTGGCTGTTCTCGCCAGTGGAGAACTGCGTCACCGCGCTGAACCGCGGATCGGTCGGCTGCATATAGGGGAATGGCGCAAAGCAGCCCTGACATACGGTTTGGTAACCGTTCACTTGGGTCAAATAGGGCTGGTTCACCGCCCGCGTGCCGACGTATCGCGCTTGCACACTGGCCGTGGTTCCGAATTGATGTTCGATTCCGAGACTCCACTCCATAAAGTAAGGCGCATGTAATTCGCCATCTGGGACTGCCGTGATGGCGACCGGAGGAAGACAAGTGGCGGGATTTGCCTTTGGAGATGCGCACGAAAGTCGGCCACTCGAAAATCCGGAACTAAACCTCTGATTTGCCGCCACGGTCGCATCCACCGCGCTGTTGGGCACTCCGGGCGCAATGGCGGTGCCACCCACCGTGCCCAGCAAGCCTCCGCGAAACGTCTGAACGTACGGCGGATTAGCGCCAATCAAGTCGGCGACGCTACCCGGCAAAATGTCGCTGAAAATTCCGAAACCGGTGCGGAGTACGGAATGCGGTTCGAACTGCCAGGCGATCGCCATTCGCGGTTGTAGGATGGCAATGGGTGAGGAGGAAAACAAATTGCCGAGATGAGTCTGAATCGCCGCACTTGGCGGTTGATTAACATCATGTGAGATGGAATCAAAAGCACCCCGAAGACGGGCGACCTGATCGTGTGGATTCAGCGGATTCGAGTTATACGTATCGCGCAGACCGAATGTCCACGTCAGCGTCCGAGTCACTTTCCAGCTGTCTTGCGCATAGAGATCAAGGTTGAGGAAGTTGTACGGCTCGTTCGCAGTCAGCGGGAAAGTCTTGGTTGCAGTGGACGCCACTCCATAGATGAACTGTGGCAGCGTCGTGTAGGTTACGGTGGGCACTGTGCCCTCACCGAAATCGTAGTCGTTGAGGCGAAAGATTCGGGTATTCGTGCCAAACCGGAGCTCGTGTGCGCCGTGGCTCCACGCGAGGTTGTCGTTGATGAAAACTCGGGACGCCCGTCTGCCTTGTACCCAGGTGTTGTCGAGTCCGCCAATCGTGGTGAAGGGCGCATTTGCACCACTGCCCTGCAACACAATCGGAAACGCCGTGAGTGTCTTTTGAAGGTCGTTGGGCGCAAATAAACTCTCGTACCAGGAGAAGGCGGGATTGAAGTAGTTCACCAGGTTTTGTGAAAAAACGCGCGTGTAGCCCGTCGCAAGCGAGTAGAGAGGCTGGGGAGAAAGCGCATTGAACAAGGAGTTGATGGGGTCCGTATAAGCCGCCTGCAGTCCGGTGTCTGCCTGAAATCGAAACCAAGTAGTATTGGTCTCATTGATGTTGTGATCGATTCGTACCGTCTGGACCTGCTCATGATCATCGCTTGAGTGCGAAACGCTTTGTCGGTTCGCGCAACCATTTCCGTTCGGCGGTTTGCCAGTTGCCGGCGAACCGTCTGAATTGAAGGGACACCCGAGCACAGCCAGAGGCGTTCCGTTGGTATTTCCATACAACGAAAACATCTTCTGATAGAACGGGACCCGTTGTGGTGCCGCCGGATATCTCGATCCGCTTACGGCGTCCGTGCCACCCCGAGGAAGTTGCTGCAGAACATATTGTTGGAACGCCGCACTGGGAACCGTCGTCGCCGTGACGATGGGCAGCGCGATCCGCACCCACTCGCTGTCGAAGAAAAAGAACAGCTTGTCGTGCACAATCGGACCGCCGACGCTGCCACCAAAATGATTCACCGTCGATCCCGGCTTGTGGTTTCCCGGTGTCGCATTCGTAAAGTAGTCTGCCGCGTTCAGCAGTGCCCCGTTCCACAGTTCGTAAAGATTCCCGTGAAACTGGTTCGTACCAGACTTGGTGATGTAATTGACCTGGGACGCCCCATATCGCCCTTGATCCACCGAATAGGAAAGCGTGTTGACCGTTACCTCCGAGATCGAATTCAGTCCCAGGACAAGATTGGTTGAGAGGCCGCTGTTGAGATTAGTGAGCGGGTCGTTGGTTTCCAGTCCGTCCACGATGTAACCGTTTGAAAGGGCAGGCAGTCCATTGAATTCCACGTTGCCATAGCCGTTCGTGCTGCCCACAAAATCGTTGCTGCTACCGGCCGTGTTGATGAGGGCGCCAGGTGCAAACTGCAGAGGGTAGGTCAGGTCACCGCCCGGATTCGGCAGATCCTCCAGAGCCGGCGCATTCAGATTGGTGGACGTGTTTGCATTTTCCGGATTGATCAGCGGAGCCTCGCTGTTCACCTCAACCGTCTCCTTCGACCGGGCCACGCTCAGGGTGAAGTTCATCGTTTGCTTCTGGCCCAGACCCGCAGTGACGTTTTCACTTTGCTGTGCCTCGAAGCCTTTCGCTTCCACTCTGACCGAATAGGTGCCCGGCTTTAACTGCGGGAAATTGAACCGGCCTGCATCCTCGGTCTGGGCGGTTCTCCTTAAACCGGTCTCGTGATTTGTGATGGTCACCGTGGCGCCCGCCACCACTGCGTTGGTCGCGTCCCTTACTTCACCAACAATGGCGCTGGTGGTTTCGCCTTGTGCCCGCGCCGCAACGGGAAGAAGACTCACCACGGTCAATACCAGAAAAGCAAAATGACCTACCTGTGCCATGAATTCCCTTCATGCGCTTAGAGCGGCAATGTCCATTCGCTTGCAAAGAGTAATTAACCAGAGATTATCGAATGAAGTTAACCATAGTTAATTACAATAGGCAAGTGGAAAAACGGCGGGAGGGACTGGAAGGTCTATTTCTTTGGTCGATTACGAAGCGGCAAAGTTGGCGGGATGGTTGACAGGCCTAGCCACTGGCTGCCGCGGCCCGTACCCCTGGGCTGGCGGCCAGCAACTGGGTCATGGCCTTCTCGTCGGCGGGGCGGGAGAAGAAATATCCTTGCGCCTGTTCGCAATTCAGTTGCTGCAATTGCTTTACGTGGGCTTCGGTTTCCGCGCCTTCCGCCACTACTTTGAGGCCGAGGTTATGGGCCAGTGTGATGATCACCCGCACGATCTCGCGGTTTTCCGGATCGCTGTCCATGTTCATGATGAAGACGCGGTCGATCTTCAGCGTGTCCACCGGAATCCGGCGCAGGCGGCTCAGCGAAGAATATCCAGTGCCAAAATCATCGATGCTCAAGTGCACGCCCAAGCCTTTTAGTTGGGAAAGCACGTTGCCGGATTTCTCCGCATCGCCCATGGCGATGGTTTCCACAATCTCCAGTCCCAGACAAGTGGGATCGATGCCGGTTTGCTCGATGGTCTTTGCGATCTCGCTGGCCAGGTCGGGTTGGGCAAACTCTTTGGCGGTGATGTTCATGCTCATCGTTAGCGGAGGGTTTGCCGGGAACTGGCTCTGCCATGCCATCACTTGTCGGCAGGCTTCGAGCCGCAATTGGCGGTTCATGGGAATAATCAGGCCTGTCTCCTCGGCCACCGGAATGAAGTCCATGGGTGGAACCACACCGTCCGGACGTTGCCACCGGCTGAGCGCTTCGAATCCGGTAATCTTGCCGGTCTGCAAGGAGACGATCGGCTGGTAATAAACTCGAAACTCCCCCTGGTCGAGCGCCTTCCTCAGGTCTGTCTCCAAGCGCAACCGTTTCACCGCGTTGGCGTGCATCGCGGTGTCAAAAACCTCGCATCGCGCCCTCCCACCCCGTTTGGCGCGGTACATGGCAATGTCCGCGTCGCGGATCAAGTCTTCTGCCTGAGTGTGTGGGCTGGTGCTGGAGGCGATTCCAATGCTCGCCGAGATCACCACTTCCTGTCCGTTCACCACAAAAGGCGCTGCGAGTTCATCCTGTACGCGCTCGGAAACCCGCACCGCTTCAATCGGATCACGAATGTCGTCAAGAAGGATGGTGAACTCATCGCCGCCCAGTCTGGCCAGCGTCCCGTTGTTGACTGCTTTCTCCACGACCCCGGTGACCCGCGGCCGCGAAACCGTATCCGCCCGCCGCACCGACTCGGTCAACCGCCTGCCAATCTGGATCAGCAGTTCATCGCCGGCCGTATGCCCCAGGCTGTCATTGATGACCTTGAATTCATCGACGTCGATCAGCAGCACTGCGAACTTATAATTTGAATGTTTCTTGGAGAGTGTGAGCGCGTGTTGCAACCGATCTAGGAAAAGCGCGCGATTGGGCAGGTTGGTCAATCCATCGTGAAAGGCATTGTGTACCAGCAATTCTTCCGCCCGCTTGCGCTCGGTAATGTCGCGGTTCACAATGACCAGTTTTTCCGTTTGTCCCTTGGCGTTGCGGATGGCGCTGGCGGTCGATTCCAGCGTGCGCCAGGATCCATCTTTGTGCAGGATGCGGTATTCCACCCGCTCGCCCCGTCCGCTGGTGCGTGCTTTCTCCGCCGCCTGCAAAACTTTCGGGCGGTCATCAGTATGGATCTGGTCAATCGACGAGGTATTTTTCAGGTCTTCGGACGAATACCCCAGCACCTTTTCGTACGCCGGACTGTTGTAGAGCCGGTGGCCTTCGCTGTCCACCAAAGCAATCATGTCCGCCGCATTCTCGCTGATGAGCTGAAAAAGCTGATCGCGCTCCGCCAGTTGCCGGCGAATTCGTTGCAGTTGAAGATGCTGATACACCGTGTACAGGTCGAACAGCAGCACCAGCCCGGCCAGCCCGCGCACCCAC
The DNA here is from genome assembly GCA_052147055.1 of Terriglobales bacterium. GTDB lineage: Bacteria > Acidobacteriota > Terriglobia > Terriglobales > Acidobacteriaceae > JABCZH01. The sequence goes on along the minus strand of JBKQLO010000194.1, from coordinate 5,300 downwards.
TCGCGCAGGTCAAACCAATAGCTGGCGTCCGACTCAAAGTGAAACCAGGGAAAAGTGAAGGAGACAATGCCCAGGGTCAGCGCCAGGGTGACTGCGACCGCGAATCCCCAAAGCCACCACTCCCGGCCTTCGATCTGGCGCATCTGCACCGGGATCGCTTCCGGACTGTTCTGGTTTACTTCCTGAAATGCCTGCTGGTCTCGCTCACCCACATGCGGATTCTAGCTGGCAGAAGGTAGCCTTCAGAGTTACGGAAGTCGGCCCGCTAGTACCGTTCCGCTAGTGCTTGCACTGTTGGGGGACACGGCGCGGTAGGAAAGCCCGCTAATCGTCCGCCCCCGCCGTGACCGGCGGCCCCGCCGCAATCTCCTGGTCCTTGTACTGGAGCTGATACAGCTTGTAGTAAATCCCGCGGTGGCCCAGCAACTCCTGATGACTTCCCATCTCCCTCACCTGCCCCTTGTGCATCACAATGATCTTGTCCGCGCGCTGCACTGTCGAAAGCCGATGAGCAATCACAACTGAGGTTCGTCCTTCGACCATGCGGCTGAGCGCATCGCGGACTTTGAACTCGGTTTCCGTATCCACACTCGAAGTCGCTTCATCCAGCACAAGGATTTTCGGATTATGTGCCAGCGCTCGGGCGAACGAAATCAGTTGCTTCTGCCCCGTAGACAGTGTGCTGCCACGCTCCCGTACTTCCTCCTTGAATCCGCCGGGCAGCGTGCGAATAAAATCGGCGAGGTTCACATCCTCCGCAGCCTTTTCCACGTCCTCATCTCGAATCCACTCCGTGCCTAATCGAATATTCCCGCCAACCGTTCCTGTGAACAGGAACGGGTCCTGCAGCACGACTCCGAAGCGCCGGCGAAGATCGCCCAGGTCCATGTCTTTCACGTCCACGCCATCGATCTTGACCGCACCCTTTTGCACGTCATAGAAGCGCATCAGGAGCGAGATGATCGTCGTTTTCCCCGCGCCGGTGTGGCCGACGATGGCAACCGTCTCTCCCGGCTCAATGACAAAGGTGACATCCCGCAACACCCAGTCCGGCTCTCCCGGCAACGCCTGGGTGGGGACGGGCGTTTCGCCCTTCCGCGCCAACAGAGTCTCGGCAGTCTCTGCCGGCATCTTGCGATACGCAAACCAGACATGGTCGAACTCGATTCGCCCCGGCCCATCCGGCGTCTTGGTCACTGCCGGCGACGTGACCTCAACCGGAGCGTCGAGCAGTTTGAAGATGCGCTCACTGGAGGCCATGGCTGACTGCAAGATGTTGTATTTCTCGCTGAAATCCTGAATCGGCCTGAAAAACCGCTGCGCATACTGGATGAAGGCGACCAGCACTCCAAGCGTGGTCAGCGCGGGCAGCCAGTGAAACCGAACTCTCCCCTGCGAGAACCCCACCGCGGCCGTGAGTGTGACCACGCCGTAAATGACGTGGTTCCCGCCAAACCAGATGACGCTGGCGATGGCAGCCGAAGAAAGAATTTCCACCACCGGGTAGTAGACCGCGTGCGCCATGATGGCGTCTTTGAACGCGTCCATATGCAGAGCATTGACCTCAGAAAACTTGTCAAAGGCCCGCTCCTCGCGATTGAATAGCTGCAACACCATGATGCCGCTCACATGTTCCTGGAGGTAGGAGTTGATGCGCGCGATGGCGACGCGAATGCGCCGGTACGAATCCCGTACTTTGTCGCGAAAAATCGAAGTGGCATAGGCAATCATGGGAAGTACGGCAAAGGTAATCAGGGCCAATTTCCAGTTCATGCACAGCATGATCGCCACAATGCCGGCCAGCACAAAAACGTCTTCAAAGAGCGAAACCACGCCGGCGGTGAACATTTCGTTCAATGCATCGACATCGGTCGTCACCCGTGTCACCAGGCGGCCAACGGGGTTCTTGTCGTAAAAGCCGATATGCATGTGCTGCAGATGGCGGAAGATCTGGCTGCGCAGGTCGAACATCACCATCTGCCCGGTCCACTGCATGAAGTAGGTTTGCAGGTACTCAAGCAGGAAGCTGAGAGTAATCAGTCCAACATAGATGGCAGCGATTTCGGCGACGCCCACCAATGGTTCTTTACTGAGGAAAGAATCGAGAAACCCGGACTTTTTGGTGGGAGCCAGATAACGATCGATCTCTACGGCAACCAGGTACGGACCGAGGACGTCAGCCCCGGCCCTGATCAAAATGGCAGCCAAAGAAATCCCCACCTGCCTTTTGTAGGGGCGCAAATACACCAGCAGCCGCTTCATCAGCCGGCTGTCATACGCTTTACCTAATACCTCTTCTTCTTGGGCCATGCGCTCTACTAAAAAGATACCTTAAGTAGATGGGGAAGGGCGTATGTGGGATGGAAAAAGCTTTCTAGTTGGGCGCACACTGGTTCGGCGTCGCGCCATCAATCACATTCGTCTTGTCGGCCCGAAGCTCAGTCTTGACCCACTTCTGCAACGGCCGGATCAGCCTCGTGTTCTTGTCATTGACCACATAGTGGCTTCCGATCGCCGCTTGCACGCGCAAATCGTTGGCAAATTCCAGCCGCTGAACCTGCCCATCGCGAGGAATCCAAACCCGAGTGATGTCCGTAGCCGAGAACACGGCGGCATCGGGAATGTTGCCGTGCTGCAAGGCCTTTAGATCGGAATCATCCAAGAGCTGTCGCAGCCCCTGTAACTGCGAGGCTTCGAGAGATGCCTCGTGGATCTGCGCCTTTACTCGCCCGCCAATTTCCTGAGAAGACTTCTCCTGGTGGTAACGTCCGTCGGCATACACGATGGCGCAGGTGCGCTCTGCCTCTCTTTGCACAAAGCGGTTGTATTCGAGCCGCATCAAAAAATATGAAACGGCCGCAGTCTGGGACGTCCGCACGTCCGAATTGACCTGCGCGATGCCTCCCGTCGCCGGCTGCCCGGTCTGAGAGCTGATGGTGGGAACAGCTCCAGGCATCTGCGCATCCGTGTTGGCCTCCGTGACAGCTCCCGCCGCGGATGGGCCTGGAGTTTGACCTTTGGCCAACGCACGTGTCTTCAGCTCGATTCTGCGAGGCGTCAGGCAGTTGTTCTTTCCTGCGTCTTCAGGAATGGTCCGGTGCGACGCGTTGTGGAGTGCACCGAACCACTCCAGCAGCGGCGCCAAAGAATCGTGAAACGGCCTCTGGCTTTCGCTTGAAGGAAACAGCAGGTCCTGCCAGTGATCGCCGCGAAAAATGTTGATTTGCACGCTCTCCACGCTGGTGATCACCAGGGGCGTCATGATCTGCTCGCGGGTGAGTTTCCGCAACTGCTCATTATCGAGCCATTGATGGAGGCGGGACAATTCATCCGCCGACAGCTCACCCTCATAGACCTCGGTTGCGTCGTCGTGATCGCGTTCTAAATGGTAACCGCCATCGCGTCGCAGCAGGACACAGGTGTCCACGTGAGGGACGACGCGTGATATGCGCAACAAATACGGGTAGCTGTCGGACGAAATCTGCGGGATACTCTGCGGTTGGGCAGGAAACGCCAGCCCTATAAGAAGTGCGGGAATCCATACGGCGCGCACGAGCGGAAGAATAGCACAGGAGACTGACCTGGACGCCAGAAGACGCTTCTACGCCACCTTCCTCAGCACCAGCGCCGAGTTCTTCGACCCAAAACCCACGCAGTTGCAAATCGCGTGTTCGATCTGTGCTGTCCGCCCCACATCCGGAACATAATCCAAATCGCATTCCGGATCGCGCACGTCCAGATTGATTGTCGGCGGGACTTTGCCATGCTCCATCGCGATCAGCGTTGCCGCCACACTGGCCGAGCCGCAGGCGCCCTGCGCATGTCCAATCTGCGACTTCAACCCGGACATGGGAATCCGGGCCGCATGCCGGCCCAGCGCCAGTTTCAACGCCCGCGTCTCCACCCGGTCATTCATTTCTGTGGATGTGCCATGCAGGTTCACATACTGCACGTTTTCTGGCGCAATGCCAGCCTCGTCCAGCGCCAGCGTCAGCGCCCGCGCCGGCTCCTCCGGCGACTCGCTCATGCGCACGCGATGAAACGCCTCGCAAGTCGAGCCATACCCGATGATCTCTGCATATACGTGCGCACCTCGGGTTCGCGCGTGCTCGTATTCTTCTAAAATGAACATCCACGAACCTTCCGCCATCACAAAACCATCCCGGTCAGCAGAGAACGGCCGCGACGCCCGCTCCGGCTCCTGGTTCCACGACTGCGTCAGCGCCCGCAGCATGCTGTAGCCCTTGATGATTCCCGGCGTGATCGCAGAATCCACGCCGCCCACCAGAAACAGAGGCTGCACTCCCGCCTGAATGTGCTGGTAGGCGTAGCCAACGGCGTCGGTCGAAGAGGTGCATCCCGCGGTTACCACATGGCTGTATCCGCGGAAGCCAAAACGCATGCTCACTTCGCTGGGAATCGTGCCCATGGTGCCACTGGGAATGCAAAAAAGGCTGACCTGCTTGACGTGCCCGCTGTGCCACAGCCGGTATTGTTCTTCAGAAAATTCCTGCGCCCCCCCGCCCGTGCCCAGAATCACGCCAATCTCGCGCTTCTCCTCCATGCTCATCGTGGCCGGGTCGAGCCTGGCATCTTGAATCGCTTCCGCCGAGGCCGCAACCGCCAGCGGCACCACACGGGAAACGTGCTTGCGCTCGCGCGCATCCACCCAGGCCAGTTCGTCGAACTCAGGAATCTCTCCGGCCACGTGGACCGGCAACTCCGAGGGATCGAAACGTGAAATCCGTTTCACTCCTGATTTTCCCGCCAAGATGGCGCGGCAGAACGCTTCCTTGCCAATCCCATTGGGACTGACCACGCCCATTCCAGTAATCACCACTCTTGGAAGCATATTTCTAGGTGTTCCTTTGCGCCCTTTGCGAATCCTTCGCGGCCTTTGCGGTGAAAGCTTTCATCCGTGAAATAATCATCCCAATGCCTCTCGGCCTCTACATCTCCGTCCCGTTCTGCCGTACTAAGTGTACCTATTGCAACTTCGCTTCGGATGTTTTTTCCAGGGTTGTCTTCCAACGTTACGTTGATCGTATCTGCAACGATCTTGCCCAGTCCTCAACCATCGCCCGACAGATGGGCGGCTCGATGGAGCGGACTGTCGACTCCGTTTACTTCGGCGGCGGGACTCCCACCATCCTTGATATTAGCCAACTTGAGCGTCTATTTGTCACCATTTGGCAAAATTTCGACGTCCAACCAAACGCCGAAATCACCGTCGAATGCGCTCCCGGCACACTGACCGCGGCTGTCATCGAAGTTTTCCGGCGTCACCGCGTCAACCGCGT
>JBKQLO010000193.1:0-42209 GCA_052147055.1 Terriglobales bacterium | reverse complement strand
GTCGAACCACGGCACCGCGGCAGAGCGCTGTTCGAGGCGGCGCAGCATCTGCGGCCAGAGGTCGCGTTCAAGTTCTTCGTTTATCGGCCTGAGATTTCGCTTCAACAGTTCGCGAATCTTTTCGTCTCGCAGCGCCAATACATGCAATTTTGAGACTGAACGGGACCAGTCCTTACACTCAACTATCCAAACAATATCGAACCCGACGTGATGTGACTCGACACGAACATCGACGGCATGTTTCGTGCGAACTCCCTTCACCGTTACATCGGTGGTAGCTTCAAGCCCTAGACTCCGAAAGAATGATGCGACCTCTTCCTGATAGTCTTGCCAGTCATTCGCCATTGCCACCGCCCTATCAATGAAAAGACCATGCCCGTCGGTATTTAGCCTGCCATCGATCCACGTCGGAAGGCAAGCCGACGGGTTTAACCGTAACAGATATCAATTCACGCTCCCGTCAGCGGGGCCCCAACGGGGGGAGTTTCGTAGATGCCAAATCTCAGCTCCCGCTCAGTCGTGGCTCCTGCGTGCTAGCGGATGGCACTTATGGCTCATTGAAATTCCCGAATGCGGGCGTATAGTTTCGTCGTTCTCGGTAGGAGCAGGGCTATGAGTACTGCTCCAGCCCCTGAACCACCGCACTCAGCCTTTAAGTATCAGGCGATTTTGGTGCGAGTCGTATTCATGACTCAAGGAGGATCATGTGAAGCCTGGATTTCTCATGATAATGATCGTCGCTTTGTCCTTGTCTGTCTTCGCCAAAGATAGGCCATCCTTCCAAATTGAAGTGGTTGGAACTGATGCTTGGCAGAGAGACTTGGCCATTCATCACGCGGCTACCGCCGGAGCATCGGATACTAACTGCAACACCAACGGCAGCGTTGACGCCACGACCTACGGCAACACTACCAACGGCACCCTCAATGCAACAACCAACTGCACTACGACCACGGCACCCGGGACGCCCGCATATACCACCCATCGCGCCATTCAGCAGGAGTCGGTCCATGCTATTTTGAACGGGCAGCATGTAACGCTATGGTGTCAGGCGGGGTTTCGCAAATGCGCCAACCTGGCTCCGGGCACTTACACCGCAGAGGCCGACGGCGACAAGGCTGTGAGGATATATGTATACAGCCTCATTTCACACAAGCTGATGGGCAAAATGAAATACAGATTGGTGGCAAGCTGGTAGCTGAAGAAACGCGGGGATAGACGGAACGTTCCCTAATTTTCGGAATCACGCGGCAAACCGACCTCGAAACAAGCCTCTCCCGCGCAGCCTATTGTCATCGCGCCAGTTAGCCGTGACTGTCACTGTGGGCGGCCCAACGGGGGAGGGAGCATTTTGCCGGGGGTATACATAGACCCGTCAACCGGGATTCCTCTGTCAGCCAAGTCGTGGGGTTTGGCGTGAGGATGGATCCCACGCTTCCGGCGTTCATCAGTTCATAAGCCTCGGTCTTGATCGGTGCCCTGTATTCTTCGAACTCCTGCCTAATCCAGGTGGGACGTAGCGCCTCCCAGCAACTCGCCGTTTTGAACTGGGCAAAATCGGCCTCAGCCGCCTCTAATTGTTTCTCAGCTCGTTCCAGGTCGTCTGGTATGGCAAACCGAACGTATTGGGACAGCTTTCTCTTCTTCTTGAGACGGCGCTGTCTCCCTGCTGCGTGATCGCTTCACTGCACGCTCTCTGGATGCCTTCGAACAGGCGTCCTATTCCCTGGAGTATTTTCACGGTTAGCCAAATCCCGACCACTAGAACGACGACCGCAATGGCTAGCTCTTCCGGCATGTACTCGTCGATCCGCCCGCGCTAATGTCGGCGGGCCGTCTTTCGGGAGCAGTATAGCCTGAAAATCACGGTTCAACGCATTGGAGAATCCAACCAGGCCGCGCTAGTGGAACCCCACTTTTCACGCAAAAGGCGCGCGAGAAATGGGCCACCCGTCGTGCTGTCATGAGGCAGAATTCCATACAGCAGATTCCTCGGCTCGCCCTCGCCGCGTGAGCGCAGCTCCGGGCGGCTCGGAATGACAGGGTTAGCGATTTGCTATTCTGCATTTGCTGGGGAGGCTGTGGATTATCACCGATAAGGGAGTTACAAAAATGGCGAGGAAGAAAAACAAAGTGTTTGCCGTTCACCCTGGAGAAATTCTCAAAACAGAATTCATGGAACCGATGGGCTTAAGCACCTACGCGCTGGCCAAGGCCCTGCTCTTCCCCGGCATTTATGAGATTGTGCGCGGCGATCGCGCCATCAGCGCGGATACGGCGGTGCGCCTGGGAAAGTACTTTGGCTTGCCGGCGCAGTTCTGGCTCAATTTGCAAAATGACTACGACCTGCGAATTGCTGAGAATAGCGGCGTGGGCAGGCGCATCCGCCCCAGAGGCGCAGATCACGGAGTTGGCGCTGCCCACGTAGGAGCATAGAAAAAGGCAAACCCTTCGGAGCTTCACTCCGCTGCACGCGCGAGGACGCGCGCGCCTACATTACTTCAGCCCCAATTCTTTCCACTTCTTATCCACCAACGCTTTGGTCTTTTCGTCCATTTGGATTTCGTCGGGCCAGGGGCGGGTGAAGCCTTCGCTGGGCCATTTGCGGGTGGCGTCGATGCCCATCTTGGATCCGTAATTGGGCAGGCGCGAGGCGTGGTCTAGCGAATCGACGGGGCCGAGCGTGAATTGAATGTCGCGCTCGGGATCGATGTGATTGAGGACTTTCAGCGTTACTTCGCCGATATCCTGCACGTTGACGTCTTCATCCACAACAATGATGCACTTGGTGAACATGGCCTGGCCGAGCGACCAGACCGCGTTCATGACTTTGCGCGCCTGGCCGGGATAGGACTTCTTGATGGAGACGATCATGAGGTTGTGAAAGACGCCTTCGATGGGCAGGTTGATGTCCACCAGCTCGGGAATGGTGAGGCGCATGAGCGGGAGGAATATGCGCTCGACGGCTTTGCCCATCCAGCCATCTTCCATGGGCGGCTTGCCGACGATGGTGGTCGAGTAGATGGGGTCTTTGCGGTGCGTGATGCAACTGAGGTGGAAGACGGGATAAAGATCTTCGAGCGAGTAGAAGCCGGTGTGGTCGCCGAAGGGGCCCTCGGCGCGCAGTTCGTCGAGGTGAACGTGGCCTTCGAGAATGATTTCAGCGGCGGCGGGGACTTCGAGATCGACGGTCTCGCACTTCACCAGCTCGACCGGCTTTTGGCGGAGGAAGCCGGCGATGAGGTATTCCTCGACGTCGGGCGGGGCGGGAACGATGGCGGAGAAAGTTAGGGCGGGGTCGGTGCCGATGGCTACGGCTACTTCCATCTTGCCGGAGGGAGTGTGGTCGGCGAGGACGGAGCCACCGGAAGAGCGAGCCATGAGATCGACGGCCGCGGATGCAGGCGCGGGCGTCCCCGCTCGTGCGGCAGCGCGAAGTGCCTCGCGGTAATGCTCGGCGCCGACTTTCTGGCGCTGCCAGTGCATGCCGGTGGTGCGGGCGTCATACACCTGCATGCGATAACAGCCGACGTTGCGCTTGCCGGTATTGGGGTCGCGAGTGATTACGCAGGGTAGAGTGATGAAGCGGCCGGCGTCTTGGGGCCAGCATTTGAGGATAGGAAAATCGTCGAGCGAGAGGTTGTCTCGTTGGATGACTTCTTTGCAGGGGCCGGTGGTGACGGTCTTGGGAAAGAATTTGCCCATCTCGGCGAGCATGGGCAGCATTTTTACTTTGTCGAGGAAGCCTTGCGGGGATTTGACGTCCATGAAGGCGCGGATGCGGTCGGCGACTTCGTCGAGCTTATCGACTTCGAGAGCAAGATTCATGCGGCGGGCAGAGCCGAATTGATTGATGAGGAGTTGCGCGCCGGGATGGCCTTGGAGGTTCTGGAAAAGAAGTGCGGGGCCATTGCTCTTGCTGACGCGGTCGGTAATTTCAGTGACTTCGAGTAAGGGATCGACTTCGGCGTGAATCTTCTTCAGCTCGCCGGCGCGGTCGAGCGCGGTGATCCAGTCGCGTAGGTCGTCGTAGGCCAAGAATCCTCCGGAGAACGAGAATTATACAGTTCTCCGGCAAAGGCGCTAACCACAAAGGACCCAAAGGATCACGAAGGAAAACCGTCAACAGCGAGGCCCGTGGGAAGTCCTTTGTGTACTTGTGGTTGATGATTCGTGGAGGCGACAAAAGTTTGACAATCGCAACTGCTGAAGTTGGGCATCTGCCTGCTAAACTGCATCTGATCGGCTATGAAACGACGCGTGGTCATCACGGGGATGGGAGTGGTGAGCCCCAATGGGGTGGGCAATGCCGCATTCTCCAGCGCCGTGCTGGAAGGAAAGAGCGGAGTACGGCGGATCGCGCGCTTCGACCCATCGGACATTCCGGTGCAGATTGCGGGCGAAGTCCGGGATTTCGACGAGTTGGCGTGGGTAGAGAAGCGGGACCGAAAGCATGTGTCGCGCGTGCTGCCGCTGGCCATCGCTGCGGGCACGGAAGCGTTGATCGATGCAGGCATTGATGCCGCTTCCCTGCCTTTGGAAGAGCGGCGGCGTTTCGGAGTGATCATGGGTTCGGGCGGCGGATCACAGGAGTTCACCGAAGAACAGTACCGGTTGTTTTTTCACCAGCAATACAAGCAGATGAGTTTGTTTTGCGTGCCGACGGGCGTGATGGGGGCGCTGTCGAGCGAACTCAATGTGCGCTTCGGTCTGCGCGGGGCGAGCCACATCATCACTACGGGATGCACGTCGTCGACCGACGCGTTTGGGTATTCGATGCGGCAGATTCAATCGGGGCGGCTCGATTTGGTGCTAAGCGGCGGGGCGGACGCTCCCATCGCGCTGGGGATTATGAAGGGATTTATTTTGATGAAAATTCTTACGGACTCGTGGAATCAGTCGCCGGAACGGGGTTCGCGGCCGTTTTCGGTGGATCGCGACGGCTTCGTGCTGGCCGAGGGGGCGTGGATGTTCGTGCTGGAAGAATATGAACATGCGCGGGCGCGCGGAGCGAAGATGCTGGCGGAGATTTGCGGGTATGGATCGACTTGCGAAGCGTTTCATCGAGTGCGCTTGCAGGAATGCGGCGAGGAACCGGCACGGGCGATTGGGTTGGCCATGAAAGAAGCAGGGATTGCGGCGAAAGACGTTGGCTACGTGAATCTGCACGGGACTTCTACTCAATTAAACGACCGGATCGAGACACGGGCATTGAAGCTGGTGCTGGGGGAGCGGGCAGCGGGAGTGCCGATGTCGGCGCTGAAGTCGCAGATCGGACATCCGCAGGGAGCGTGTGGGGCGGCGGGAGTTGCGGCGACGATTGTGGCCATGCGGAATGGACAGCTTCCGCCGACTATCAATTTGGAGACGCCCGACCCGGAATGCGATTTGGATTATGTGCCTACCGCGGGACGTAAGCAGACGATCGAACACGCCATCTGTAATTGCATTGCGTTCGGATCGAAGAATTCAGCGTTGGTGCTGAGAAGTGTGGCTTAGGCCTTCTTGGCGGACATGAGAGACATAAGTGCGTCGACGTTGCGGCCTTCTTTTTCATGCTCGGAGAGATCGACACCCCAGAAGTTGTTCTGCTTTTCGACTGCCTGAACCCCGGCCTGGACTTCGTTGGGGCTGAGTTGCTGTACCCAGACCACGCGAAAGTTGGCTTTCTTGGAGCCGCGCTGCAAGGAGATGATCTGGTCGGGTTTGAGTTCGGTGTGCAGACCACCAATCCGGGCGCCGACGTAGGTGAGGTCAAAAGTGTGGGCGAGATGAGTGGCGCCGGAAATCGATACCTTTACCGGAAGAACCATCTTGGTCCGTTTGTTTTTGCGCTGCTCGGCCATGGCTACCTCATTATGTTGGCCGGAGCCGAGCGAGAGAAGATTACCGAAGTCATGGCTGCCGTTGGCAGGCGGGGCGCTGGTTCTACGAGCCCAGCAGGTGGAGAACCGTATCCTGTACCTTCAGCCACGCTTGCGAGCGGGGATCGACCAGGTCGAAATGGGCGGCGGTGGAGATTTCCAGATAGTGAACGTCCTCGCCGCGGGTTTTCTTTTGCTGGGCATAGTTTCGACTGAAGTAGGAGGGCACGACGTCGTCGGCTGCGCCGTGAATGAGCCATTGCGTGGTGGAATGGTTGATGGAGAGCTGCATGGGATCGGCTTCGCGGTAGTGATCTGTCACTTCGCTGGGCTTGCCGCCGAGAAAGTCGACCACGGCGCTGTCGCTGAGATGTAACTCCCAGGCTTGCAGGAGATCGACCACGCCAGCCAGTGAGACCACCTTTCTTAACGAAGCCTCATGCGCGGCCAGACAAAGTGCGAGTTGCGCGCCGGCGGAATGGCCCATTACCACTACCTTATTGGTATCGACACTGTAGCGTTTGGCGAGTTGCGGAAGAAAACGATACGCGTTGCGGACATCTTCAAATGTGCCGGGCCAGCCGCCACCGGGGTTGCCCACGCGGCGATACTCAACGTTCCAAGTGGCGATTCCTTTCGCGGTCAGCGCGGCGCACAAGTGCCCGGCGTGAGCGAGATCGTATTTCGCTCTCCAGAAGCCGCCGTGGATGTTCATCACCAGCGGAAATGGGCCTTTGCCCCTGGGCAATCGAATGTCGCCGAATTGATTGGGATCGGTGCCGTAGGCGACGTGGGCATCGGCCGGGGGTGGTGACAGGGTCAGGATGGAATCGGAGGACATGGGAAATGGTTTGGCAAAAGAGGACAGAGGGACACTCAGCGCCAGACATAAGAGTTGCAGGGCTTCGCGGCGGGTGGGCATTTAGTCAACCAGTTGTCAGTTCGCGGTTCTCAGTTCTCAGTTGCGATCACTATTCCTTGAGTTTGAGCTTGGACTTGTTCTCTTCCAGAAACTCGCGGAGTTTATCGGAGGCGTCGAGCAGACGCTTCCATTGTTCGTAATACAGAGTGACTGGAAAACGGCCTAATCCGTACACACTCACACCACCTTTTTCGCCGACGCGGAATTCCAGACTGCCGGTGCGGCGTGGACTCTTTTCCAGTTCCGCCAAGCGGGCTTTCAATTCTTCATAGGTTGGTTCTGCCATGGGATTGCCTCGAATACATGATAGGGGATGAGGAAAGAATTCGTCTAATCCAAAAAGGCCTTCATGCAGAATGCGCTGCCGCCGGACTTTTCGAACTCGGAAGTATCGACCACGATTGGGGTCAAGGCCTCTTGGGTGAGGATTTGAGACAAGTGTTCGGTCAGGCGTGGAGTGAGGTAACGCCCGTTGGTCACAATGCCGTTGCCCATGAATTGCGCGGCTTCGTCGCGGGTGAGTTCGTGAATTCGAGGGAAGCCAGCGCGAATGGCCGCCAAGGAGGGCGGGGAAAATGCTCCTGGATAAATGAGGGCGGCATCGAGGTTCAGGGGGCAGAGGCAAGTATCCAGGTGGTAGCAGTAGGGGTCGACCAGTTTGAGGGGAGTGACCGGAAAACCCATTGGCGCCATGGCGGCCGAGAACTTCTCCACGCCGCCACGGCTGGAACGAAACCCGTAGGCTGCCCAGATGCGGGAGCGGTCGGGATGCCAGAGGAGATCGCCGTGGCCTTCCAAGTATTCTTGCCCCAGGTCGAGCTCTATGACCTTGTAGCCGCGGCGGCGAAACCAGTCCACGTAGAAAGCCACCTCGTGGTGACGGGAGGGATATTTCATGTGGCTAGGAACGATGAACTTTTCTCCGTTCCGGGCCTGGCCGATGAAAACCTGGTTGGCGGCAAAGACCATGTCTTCAAGGTCTTTTACCGGATCAATCAACTCTACCTTGAGCCCGGAGTCTTCCAGCGAGCGCCGCAGACCGTTCCATTGCTGCTGGGCTTTGGCGCGATCGATGATTTGACCCGCGTAGGGGTTCTTAGCCTCGCGCACATCGAAAAAAGTGGGGGGACACATTAAGACAGTCTTTGCCATAGAAAGCCGCTCAAACAAAGCTGGACATGCAAAACGATGATAGCGGTTGGCGAGTGGGGATTTCCATCTTTGATGGTAGACCAGGTAAAGATGCCGGGCTTTCGGCAGTTTTGGGCGGTTTCGTCATGTCCGGCTGAGGACTTGAATTCCCCATGGGAGCCAACCCAAGGATTGCCAACAGCTTGCGCCTACCCTGTACGCCCGTCTATCTGGCACTGGACATGCAATATGGGTGGAGCGATTGTCGGCCACCCACAAGCGGGCCATGCTAGACCACTGCGCCAATCCGGGATGTAGCAGACGCTTCCGCAAGCTCGAAGACGGGAAGCTATTTCTGGTGGAAGTCGCTGTGGCCGAAGCTTCGCTCACTGCCCGTGGGGCTGGAGCAGGGAGACTCGACCGTCACCTGGAACACTACTGGCTGTGCGATCCCTGTGCATCGGTTTTGACGTTGTCGTTTGAACAAGAGCGAGGGGTAGTTGCGGTGCCGCTGACGCGGCCCCTGGGAAAGATGCCGGCGGCTTCGGTACGCTCGAGCGAAGTTGCCGGCACCCCCTCGCCCCGAGCTTGCGACCAGACCCAGAGCGCAGGCGGGGGTGCCAATGAAGCATGATGCTCGCCGGTACGAGCCGCGAATTCAGGCGTGTACCATTTGCGGTGAAGAGAAATCTTCCACACAGGTGTGGTTCCTCGTCACCGAGAGCCCCTGCGAAGACAAGCTAAAGATTCTGCAATGGCACGATGAGGTCGCCGCGCGGGAAGGAATTTATCAAGCTTGTAGCCCAGCCCATGTGGAAGAGCTGGTGATCCACTGGATGACAACCGGAAGCCTGGATTTCCCGTTTGCGACGACCGCAACCAACCCAGTGCGGCTGGGACGCCGGGTACCGCTAGCTTCCCTGCCGGTAATGATGGAGCCGGACACTCGAGGCGCGCGACAGATCGGAGAACTGGGAGTACATCGTGAGAGCATGTGCCGGCTGCTCAATGAGAGTCCGGATTCGCTGCAGGTTATCCTGGACGAACTGACGCGGGCATTGCAGCGTGAAAGCAGCAGTGACGCCCGTGTGGAAACGCCAGACAGCGTGGCCTCGGGAGTGGTGAGGCCGGCGTAGTCCGCGTTAGGGTTCCTGGGATTGTTTCCAGGCACGCCAGTCCTTAGTCACGGCTTTGGCCATGTCGTTGGCGGCGGACAAGAGCTCCACCGGCTTCAGCCGATCCAGATGCCGACCGACATTCTTGCGCGCCTCACGAGTGCCGAGGTGAATGTTCGCAGTCTCCCATCCCATGGCAAAGAGCAGGCGAATCTCGTCCCGGTTGCTGGGCAGAACTGCTAACTCGATGCGCGAGCAGAATGGGGCAAGGCGGCGAACCACCCAGGAACCGCGGAGCTTAACAAAAGGATCGCGGCAGCGCACGGCGTGATCGAGGATTTCCTGGTAAGCGATCTTGCCCTGTCTTTTCTTACCCGCCGCCCAGGAAATGGCGGAGGGCGCCAGGGCCTTAGCTTCGCGGGCGATTCTGCCGCCGTGGCATTCCGCGATGGCCACGACCCGAACATGTCCCAAACTTCCCAAACCGGCGACCCGGCGCACGGTGCGGTAGTCGAGGCCGGGTTCGGGCATCAGGCGATCGAGGGATTCCCGCAGTTTGCGGGGAAGCTTTCCGGACACTTTCGGCAGCGCGTCCATTTTCTGCCAGAAGTGCACGGGATCACGCAGCTCGTTGAGGGCGATCAAGCGCAACCATTTGTGTTCTTCTTCGAGAACGAAGGGACGGCCACTCTCCACCAGAGATTCGTGGTAACCGTCCAGGAGAGCGGCGCAGGCATCCTTACTTTGCAGGCGCAGGTGACCTTCCTCGCTGGCCAGCAGCGCACTGGCCGCCAGGCGTACCAGGTCGAGAGTGTAGGGCAGGGTTCCGGCTTCGTCAAAATCGTTGATGCCCCAGACCAGACGACCCTCGATGTCACGCCAAGTGCCGAAGTTTTCCACGTGGAGATCGCCGACTGCGAGGACACGCGGGGCTTTGGCGAGAGCGGGACAGACTTCGGGCCAGAGTTGCATCCAGCGATAGAAGGTGGCGCGGAAGAACGGGAAAGGTGACCCCGCCATGCGCTCATGTTTCAGGCGAAGATCAGGCCTTACGATCATGGTGTGCTGACCCAACCAGGTTTCAAACGCGCGGGTTGACTTGACGATATTCATACGTCCGGTGGGTCAACATAGAACCGGGCGGGGACAAATGTCAATCTGAGGCCGGACAAATCATGAACCACAAAGGACACAAAGGTTCACGAAGGAAATCCACTAAATTATGGCCTTCGTGAATTTTAAGGTTTTCGGGGTTCATGCAATTGGTGCAGGAACGCAGTGTTTCGCGCCGGTTTCGGACATTCAATCCCACAAACGGACAGGGGAGTACGAGGCGACTGGATTGGTCATCATTGTGAGAGAAACGTTTAGCCGCTGACCGGCTTGGCCGGATGCTTGCAGCCGGGTACCTGATTGCCCGCGTGTTTTCGTTTTTGGGGCGGCAGGAGGGCTTACTGATATGCAAACTGAACGTATTCGCCAGACGGTTTCGGGACCACTAACTCTGGAAGACATTGAGAAATTTCAAAGGCAGGGGTGGACGGCGACGGCCATTGAGTGGCAGCGCGAAGTGCCGGGCGAGCAAGCCGGACTCGGAATCGAAGGTCCGCCTTATGGTTTGCGGGTTGGCGACGACTGTCTGAGTTTAGAGGAGGATCCGGACGAGGCCAAGATTCTGGTGACGATGATGGAGTTGATCATCCAGGATGGGCCGTATTCTCTTATTGCCCAGGAACTCAACCGGCGAGGCTATGCCACCCGGGAGGGTCGAAGTGGAATCCGGTGTCGGTGTTCAAGATGTTGCCTCGTCTGATTGAAGCTGGGCCGAAGATCTTCTCTTCGGAAGAGTGGCAGCGGCGGCGGCAGCAAGCGCGGGGGCGGAAGCAAGGGCTGCCGGTGTAGAACCGGAGGCGCTTTTTTCGGTTTGAGATTAGGCTGTGCTAGCTCATAATAGCCAACCGACAGGAGGCCATTGCGATGATGAAGCGGGTTCTATTAGCAGGGGTGTTGGGCGGCATTGCGATGTTTGTGTGGGCCTCGATTGCCCATTTAGCGTTGCCGCTGGGAAGAACGGGGATCAAGGAGATCCCTAACGAGCAGGCGGTGCTGAGCGGGATGCAGGCACAATTGGGCGGCAACTCCGGACTTTACGCATTTCCGGGGATGGGCCTGGGACCGAATCCAACGCGGGAAGAAGAGAATGCCGCGATGCAGCAGTATGAGCAAAAGCTGGCGGCGAATCCGTCGGGGATATTGATCTATCATCCGCCGGGGGCGAAGGCGCTGACGCCGGGTCAACTGGTCACAGAATTCCTGACGGAAGTGGCCGAGGCATTGCTGCTGGCATGGTTGCTGGCGCAAACCAGCCTGGCGACGTTCGCATCACGGATGGGATTTGTGACGATTGCCGCACTCATGGCAGCAATTACCACCAACATTCCTTATTGGAACTGGTATGGGTTTCCGAGCAGCTATACGATTGCGTATATGAGCACACAGCTGATCGGGTACCTGTTGGCAGGAATGGTGGCGGCTGCGATCTTGAAAACCGGGACCACGGCTTCGCGGACATTGGCGGTGGCGGCGTAGGGAGTTGACTTTGGCATTGCAGCTGCCGACTGTAATATGCTGTCCCTGCAATGACTCGCGAGACGCTGGTTGACTCCCGCCAGGAGATTCTGCGGACGGCGGCCCGGCTGTTCCAGCAGCAGGGCTACGATGCCACGTCGATGAACGACGTGGCCACCGCTCTTAAGGTGAGCAAGGCCGGCCTGTATCATCACTTTCAAAGTAAAGACGAGATTCTGTTTGAGCTGATGAACCATGCTCTGAACATCACCCAGGAGCGGGTGGTGGACCGGGTGCGCGGCATCGCCGATCCGGAAGAGCGGCTGCGGATGCTGATTCGCTGGCATGTGGAGGTCATTCTGAGTGTGCGGGACCGCGAGATCACGGTTCTGCTGCATGAGAACCACCCGCTGCCTCCATCGCTGCGCAAACGGATCAATGCCAGAAAGAAGGAGTACGTTCACTTCGTGGAAAAGCTGGTCTCGGAACTGCAACAGGCGCGGCAGTCAAGACGCAGCGTGAGCCCCCGCGCTGCTACTTTTGCCCTGCTGGGAATGATCAACTGGATTTACCAGTGGTACAAACCCGAGGGTGGGTTGAACAGCCAGCAAATCGCGGCGCAGTTTACGGAGATTTTCTTCAGCGGAGCGCTTTCCTAGTCCGGCAATCGAACTTCTGCCGGTTACCCCGGTAACGTGCCGGTAACAGAGCATCTCATCCATAATGACGTTGCCGTTGGTGAGGGTGGTGCAGACCTCACGCGTCGTTTTCCCCGAGACGACGGACGTTGAATCGGCCGCAAATCGCAACCTACCTATGTTGACCGGGGTCCAGCAGGCAAGAAGTGAAGATGACAGGCAGGCTGGGGCGCTAGCTCGGCTCTACAAGACTGTCCTGGAGATGATCTCGTCGCAAGCGTCCCTCCCTGAAGTGTTGGAGTGCCTGTGCAGATTCATGGAGCAGCAATTTTCCGGGATGTTGTGCTCGGTGCTGCTGCTCGATTCCGACGGCAGCACCCTGCGCCACGGCGCAGCTCCCAGCCTGCCACGGGGATACTGCCAGGCCATTGATGGATGCTCCATCGGTCCCGGCGTGGGATCGTGTGGGACGGCTGCGCATAGCGGGAAACCGGTGGTGGTTAAGGACATCGCCGGCGACATCCTTTGGAAAGATTACTGCCAATTGGCGCTGCCTCACGGTCTGAAGGCGTGCTGGTCGACTCCGATTTTTTCCCGGACCGGCAAGGTTCTGGGAACTTTTGCAGTCTACTATCGCGAGGTTCGCGAGCCTGATCTGCAGCACTGGCAGATGGTGGAATGCGCCACCCACCTGGCGGGTATCGCCATTGAACGCGAGCGGGCGGATGCCGAACTCCGGTCGGCTGAAAGCAAATACCGCGCGCTGGTGGAACGTCTTCCGGCAATCACCTACATTGCCGAAGTCGGGGTCCTGGGGCCATGGCACTACGTCAGCCCGCAGATTCAAACGATTTTGGGTTTTTCTCCAGCCGAGTGGAAGCAGAACTCTGCGAATTGGATCAACCACATTCATCCCGAAGACCGCGAGCAGGTTCTGGAATTCGATGCTCAGTTCGTCGCCAACGGGGGAAGGATGCGGACCGAATATCGCATGCTGAGCCGGGAAGGCCAGGTCTTGTGGTTTCGCGACGAAGCCGTACTGCTGGGTGACGCGGCCGGACCCGCGCCGGTGATGCAGGGAGTTCTCTACGACATCACCGAGCACAAGCATCTGGAGGACCAGCTTCGCCAGTCGCAAAAGATGGAAGCGATCGGCAAGCTGGCGGGAGGGGTAGCCCACGACTTTAACAATTTGCTGATGATCATCCAGGGTCACAACGAGCGGTTGGTGCGTCATCTCAATCCCGACGATTTGTTGTTTGCGGACGCGCACGGGATCAAGGAAGCGGTAAGCCGCGCGGCCTCTCTGACGCACCAGTTGCTGGCCTTCAGCCGCAAACAGGTGCTGCAACCCAATGTGCTCAACCTGAATGCCGTCGCCGGCGAAGTAGGCAAAATGCTGGAGCCTTTGATTGGGGAGAACATTGAGCTCAGCCTGGAACTGGCCCCGGATTTATGGCGAGTGAAGGTGGATGAGCAACAACTGGAACAAGCCATCCTGAACCTGACCCTCAACGCGCGGGACGCGATGCTGCATGGAGGCAAGCTGACGATTACCACCTGCAACCGGGAGATCGACGCGACCCAAACAAAATTGAAACAGGATGGGGATTCCGTGCCGGCGCGAGCGGGAAAATATGTGGTGCTGACAGTGAGCGACACCGGCGTCGGCATGGATGCGGAAACCCAAAGCCACGTCTTTGAACCTTTCTTCAGCACCAAGGAACTGGGTAAAGGCACGGGACTGGGTTTGGCCAGTGTCCATGGAGTGGTGCAGCAGAGTGGTGGCTGGGTTTCTTTTCGCAGTCAACTGGGACACGGCAGCAGTTTCAGCATCTATCTACCCGAGACTAGCGGGGAGTCGGCATCCCCCATGGCTAAACCTGCTCCGCCCGCGGAAACGAAAGGCACGGAGACCATTCTGGTGGTGGAAGACGAAGATGAAATCCGGGACATGGTCCGAGAGTATCTGGAGCGCAAGGGCTATACCGTGCTGGCGGCCAACAACGGCAGCGAGGCGCTGCAAGTGGCGCAACGTTACAAAGGCTCGATTCACCTCTTGTTGACGGACGTGGTGATGCCGCAGGTGGGAGGCCACGAACTGGCGCAGCAGATCAAAGGGATGCGGCCACGCATCAAGATCCTGTTGACGTCGGGATATCCGCAGCACGCGGCATTAACCGAAAAAGTGGCCGATCCATCCGCGGTGATTCTGCAAAAACCCTATCCGCTGAATACCCTGGCGAGCCGTGTCCGGCAGATGCTGGATACAACCGAGGCAGCGAAAGCCTGACCGCGGGATCGAATCAAGCGACGCTTAGTTTCCTATAAGCATCCGCGCAAGCGATCAAACTGCCTCCTCAAGCCAAAAACGGGCAGCGCGCCACCCGCCTATCCCCTGCAATGCATTGACTTGGCGCTAGCGGGCCCCTAATATGGTCGCGCTGGACAGACCCTTCCCCAAGTGATCGGCCAGACCATCTCGCATTACCGCATCATCGAGAAGCTCGGTGGTGGCGGGATGGGGATCGTTTATAAGGCTGAGGATGTGAAACTCGGCCGCTTTGTCGCCCTCAAGTTCCTGCCGGATCAAGTGGCCAAAGATGAGCAAGCGCTCATCCGCTTCCAGCGCGAAGCTAAAGCCGCTTCAGCCCTGAACCACCCGAATATCTGCACCATTCACGAGATTGATGACCAGCATGGGCAGACGTTTATCGCCATGGAGTTTCTGGATGGCGTGACGCTGAGGCACCGTATCAGTGGGCGGCCGATGGACATCGAGAGCGTCCTGGCGCTCTCCATTGAGATTGCCGATGCGCTCGATGCGGCCCACGCCGAGGGGATTGTCCATCGCGACATCAAGCCGGCGAACCTTTTTGTGACCAAGCGGGGTCATGCCAAGATTCTGGATTTTGGATTGGCCAAGCTGACGCTGCGCGGCAAGGCTGGCGAGGCCGGAGATACGGTGCCGGAGACACTGGTGGACGAGGCTTATCTGACCAGTCCGGGCGCGACGCTGGGAACTGTGGCCTACATGTCACCGGAGCAGGTGCGAGGCAAGGAATTGGATGCGCGCACGGACCTGTTCTCATTCGGCGCCGTTCTCTACGAGATGGTGACGGGCACGGTGCCGTTCCGAGGCGAAGGCTCGGGGGACATTTTTGATGCCATCCTGCACAAGGCGCCGACGGCTCCGGTGCGGCTGAATCCGGAAGTGCATCAGGAATTGGAACGCATCATCAACAAGGCGCTGGAGAAAGACCGGGATTTGCGTTACCAGCACGCGTCGGAGATGCGGGCCGATCTGAAGCGGCTGAAGCGGGAGACGGAATCGAGCAGAGTGGTTGGTGAATCCGCACCGGCGGGATCTTCTGCTTCGGCTCAACCGATATCCTCAGTGTCAGGAGCTGCGGGCGCGGCGGCTTCGTCTTCTGGCCCCGCATCGTCCAGCTCAGTGCTGATGGCGGAGGCGCGGCGGCACAAGCGTCCGCTGATGGTCACGGCTGGGGTGGTTGCGGTGTTGGTGATTGCCGGGGCGTTCGGGCTGTACAAACTTCTGGAGCGGAATGCGCCCGCGGTCGATACTCGTAACATCAGTATCCGCCCCCTGACCGAGCACGGACAGGCGGTGGGGTTTGCCACCATCTCGGCGGACGGCAGATTGGTGGCTTATGGCAGGCGGGAAGGCGAACGCAGCCTGCGGGTCAAACAGGTGACCACAGGAAGTGAGGTTACGGTGGTGCCGGCGCAGACCGGTTTTTTTGGCTCTGGAGCCACTTTCACGCCTGACGGCAACTATCTGTATTACACCCATGGCGACCCGGCGAACGGGAACAATACCAACGTCTACGTTGTGGCGGCGCTGGGTGGGGCATCGCGGCAGATCGTGAGTGACGTCGCCAGTACGGTGGCATTCTCACCCGACGGCAAGCGCATGGTGTACCGGCGCACGATTCAGGACAAAGGTGAAGATCAGTTGTTGATTGCAAACGCGGATGGCAGCGACGAGAAGGTCATCCTCAAGCACGAGTCCGGGATCAATAACCTGAACACCGATCCTTCCTGGTCGGCTTCGGGTGACCTCATCGCCGTGGGCGCACTGGAGCTGGGAAAGAACACAATTTCAGCGATTCTGGTGGTCACGCCGGAGGGCAAGCTGGCAAAGAGTTTTTCCATGCCGATGCTGGTTGGTGGCCTGGCATGGCTGCCCGATTCTTCTGGGCTGTTTTTCATCGGCGCCGAAAAATCGACCGGTCTGCGCCGGCAGATCTGGTTTCAGCCCTACCCGGCAGGGCGGCCATTCAAGATCAGCAACGATCTGAATCAATACAGCTCGCTGGGTGGTGTTACCGCCGACGGTAAGTCGTTCGTGACCACGCAGGAACGCCAGTCCGCCACGATTTACGTTAGCGACTCCCCACCCGTTTTGAATGACAAAGTCGATTGGAAGCTGGTTCCGATCTCCACCGAACAAGCGACTGGCTATTCCCTCTCGTGGACGACTGCGGGCAGACTCATACAAACGGATCCTGCGAGCCATGCCTACGTTACGGGCGGCGACGGGTCGAACCGGGTTCACCTCCTTGAGAATGATCCGGTGGTTTTGCAAGCCACTGCCTGTGGTCCCGGTGACATGGTCGTGCTGGCCAGGCTGTCCGAAGACAATCAGGTGCACTTATGGCGGCTAAATGTCGCCACCGGAGAATTGAAGCAGGTGACATCTGGGAAGGCTGAATTTGCCCCGTCCTGCACGCCCGACGGCAAGTGGGTCGCCTACGGCGGATTCGTCGCCAACGACAGCTTGGTGCATATTTTCAAGCTCCCGGTGGACGGGGGCACACCTGTAGAACTTACCCGCGGAAATGTCTTTGGACAGGCAATTTCTCCCGACGGCGCATTCGTCGCCTATGGAAGGACTGACGGACAGGGAGCCAGCTTAAAGTCGAGGTTTATTGCGCAGAAGCTGGAGGGCAGCGCACCTGTGCAGGAAATCGAAGCTCCCACTATTTTCAGTCAGCTGGGATGGACGCCGGACGGACACGCACTTACTTACGTGCACAACACCACGGGCAATACTACCAACTTGTATATGCAGCCATTGGCTGGCAGTGCGGCGGTGCAGTTGACTCACTTCGATACCGAGCCGGCGGTGGTAGCCGCCTATGCGTGGTCAAGGGACGGTAAAAAAATCGCCATCACCCGCGCTCGTTACAACGATACCGACGTGGTCCTGTTCAGCGGTTTCCGTCAATAGCTCTGACAAAGGAGCCTGGATTATGCTGGAGATACAGACCAAGCAATTGCCGCCCGACATTGTTGTCCTGGAAATAACCGGAAAAATCACCATCGGGCGGGACTGCCAGCACCTGGAATGGACCACCGAGAGCCTGGTTAAAGAGAAATGGAAGAAGATCATCTTTGACCTCACGGGTGTGACCCACATTGACAGCACTGGAATTGGGATCATCGTAATGTCGGCCGGCAAAGTGAAAGAAGCGGGAGGACAGTTGCGATTGGCGGGAGTCAACAGCCATGTGGAACATGTGTTGAAGCTGACCAATATCGACAAAGTCGTCCCCTGGAACCCGACGGTGATGGAGGCTGCGGTGGGGTTTTAGGGCGCGGACGAGGGCGTCCGCGCCACACGGTTCTTAGACAAACACTTCGCCCGGCAACCGGGTCAGAGTTCGTGAAACGAGCGTGTTTTGGATCACGCGCTTGGGGCGATCCGAAGCGGACTCGTCTACCTGCATGCGTTCCATCCGCAACTTAAGGGTACGCTCGATGTTGCGCAGCTCGATGACTTCGACGCCGGTGACGATGCTGGAAGCCCGGCCCAGAGAGCCCGCCCGTCCGGTGCGTCCGACGCGGTGAATGAAGTCTTCGGCCATTTTCGGCAGGTCGTAGTTGATGACGTGGGCTACGTCGTCCACATGCAAGCCACGCGAAGCGATGTCGGTCGCGACCAGCACCTGGAAGCGGCCTTCCTGAAATCCGCTCAAGGCGTCGTTGCGCTGCGATTGCGAGCGGTCGCCGTGAATCATGGCGGCATTGAAACCTTCTCGCGCCAATTCCCTGGCGAGGCGTTGCGCGCCGCGCTTGGTGCGAGTAAAGACCAGAGTCTGGCCTTTCTCGGCGTAGAGCAGATGACGGAGGACGTCCGGTTTCTCACCGGGACGCACTTCGTAGGCTTTCAACTCAACGCTCTCCGCGGGCTTAAGGACGGAACCCAACTCCACGCGTACCGGGTGACGCATGTAATCATTCACCAGCCGGGCAACGGATTGCTCGAGCGTGGCGGAGAAACATAGCGTCTGGCGGCGCCGGGGCAAGATCGCGACAATGCGCTGGATGGCAGGCAGAAAGCCCATATCCAACATGCGGTCGGCTTCGTCGAGTACCAGGATTTTGATCTGCTTTAAGTCAACCAGGTTGCGGGAGATGAAATCCTGCAACCTTCCCGGAGTGGCAATCACTAATCCAGCACCCACGCGGATGCCATGGATCTGCGCCTTCTCATTGACGCCGCCGATGACCAGCGACGCTTTGGGCGTAGTCTTGCTGCGCAGGGCTTCGTACTGTTCGTGCACTTGCATCGCCAGTTCGCGCGTGGGCAGAAGCACCAGCGCGTTTACTTGGCGGGCAGGCTCGCGCAGTAACATCTCGATGATCGGAATCAGAAACGCGAGCGTCTTTCCGGTGCCGGTCTGGGCAGTTGCCAATACATCTTTCCCTTCCAGAGCGGGCGGAAGCGCCTGCGCCTGGACCGGGGTTGGAGTAACAAATTGAGCCGCCGCCAGCTTCTGCTGCAAAGCAGAAGACAAGGGCAGTTCTGAAAAAGTAGTCATTTAAAGTTTTTTCTTTCTGGAGGGGCTTGTTGTCACACACTCAGACACACGTCTGGAAGTTTCCACGCCACTCACATTCATTTTTAGATTTGGCGCTGAACTGAACGGCGGGCAGGAAAAGCGGAGATGAATCTGATCCAACTGAAGGACCACCGCATGACGAGCAAACCGAGCAAAAGCGTCAAAAACAGTATAGCAGACCTGCGGCTCCGCGGGGGTTACGCGGGTAACTAGCTTGGTTACGGCTTAGGATGGAGGCCCCGGGCGGAGTCGAACCGCCGACCAACAGTTTAGGAAACTGCTGCTCTATCCAACTGAGCTACGGGGCCGCTGCGACGTGAACCGATTATCTCACGTCAGTTTGGCGACCGGCTCCGCGAGCGCTTCAACCCCCGGACGCGGATACAGTTAGGCAGCGGTTCCCTTGTTTTCCTCTTGACACCCCCCAGAGAGTCTTTACTATGTACGAATACTTATGCATCAGTGTGCATAAGTATTCATTATGAATAAAAGCTTACGGCAACGGGCAATTCTGGAACTGCTCAAGCACGCGCCTGTGGCCAGCCAGGACGATTTGCAGAAAGCCCTGCGGAAGCGGGGGATCAAGGTGGGGCAAGCCACGCTTTCTCGTGACATTCGCGACCTGGGTCTGAGTAAAACGGCGAGTGGTTATTCGTTATTCCACGGAGACGGGTCGCCGGGGCCGGCATTGCCTCCGGTCTCGCGTCTGGTACGCGAGTTTGCCCTGGAGGTGCGGGCAGCCCAAAATCTGCTGATTATTAAGACCAGCATCGGCAGCGCCCAGCCGGTGGCCGCGGCTTTGGATGAAGAGAACTGGCCGGAAGCCGTGGGCACGGTCGCGGGGGACGACACCATTCTGATCGTTTGTCCAGACAACAAGGGCGCCACCCGGCTGGCCGCGCGCATTCAGGAGATGCTTGCGTGATGCCGGCGAAACTCAAGACTGCGGTGGTGGGAGCTACTGGCTATTCGGGCATGGAATTGACGCGGCTGCTTCTGCGTCATCCTCGACTGGATAAGCCGACGCTGGTGGGCCGGGAAAATGGTGACCAGGCTGCGGCGAGTCTTGCGGATGTTTTCCCTTCCCTTTCGGGCAACGGAGGCTATCCGTTGCAGCCGCTTTCGTGGGAGGGCTTGAAACAGCAGGGTGTGGAACATCTTTTTCTAGCCACGCCGCATGAGACTTCTCGTTTGCTGGCGCCGAAGGCCGTGGCGCAAGGGTTTCGCGTCATTGATCTGAGCGGGGCCTGGCGGCTGAAGCAGGCACGGCATCGCGCAGTTTACGACTTTCACGATGCGGACACCGTGACTGCGGCCGAACTCACTGAGAAGGCCGTGTATGGCCTGCCGGAATTGAATGCGGACCGGATCCGAGGCGCGACTTTGGTGGCGAATCCGGGATGTTACGCGACTTCGGTGATTCTGGCCGTCGCGCCGTTGTTAAAGGCTGGCATCGTCGACCGGCAGCGCGGGATCATTTCTGATTCGAAGTCGGGCGTGTCGGGTGCGGGCAAGGAACCGAATTCGCGGACCCATTTTGTCTCGGTGGCTGACAATTTTTCTGCCTACTCCGTGTTTGGACATCGGCACGTGGGGGAGATTGTGGAGCAGTTAAAGTTGGATGTGGGTGAGCTGACCTTCACCCCGCATTTGCTCCCGATTCCGAGGGGCATTCTGTCAACGGTTTACGTCTACCTGAATCGGCGGATGATCGCAGCCGAGGTCGAGACTTGCTTCCGCGAGTTTTATGTGGGCAAGCCTTGGGTGCGGGTGTTCGCGAACCCACAGTTGCCGCAGATCCAATTTTCTCTGCACACCAATTACTGCGACCTCGGCTTTTGTCTGGCGGATGATGGCCAGCGATTGGTGCTGGTTTCGTGTGTGGACAACCTGCTGAAAGGGGCTGCCGGGCAGGCGGTGCAGAACATGAATCTGATGTACGGATGGAAAGAGGAAGAGGGGTTGCAGTGAAGATCGTAGTCAAAATCGGCGGGGCTGCGCTGGAGGACAGAGCGACGTTGCGGAAGTGCGCGCAGGCGATCGTAGAGTTGGCCAAAGACGGCCATCGGGTCGCGGTGGTACACGGCGGGGGCAGCGCGCTGACGCGCACGTTGAAACTTTTCGGCAAACAGAGTGAGTTCATAAACGGGTTGAGGGTCACCGATGCCGAGACGCGGGATATCGCGTTGATGGTCCTGGCAGGGATTGTAAACAAAAGCCTGGTGGCGGCAATTGTGGCGGCCGGCCTGCCGGCGGTCGGTCTTTGCGGCGGAGACGGCGGGGCATTCCGGGCGCGCAAGAAAAAGATGGCCGGTTGCGACCTCGGCTTCGTAGGCGAGATCTGTTCGGCTGAGCCGCGCTGGCTGGAGGCGATCTGGAAGGAAGGCGGCATTCCAGTCTTGGCCTCGCTGGCTCTCGGCAGCGACGGCCAGTACTACAACATTAATGCCGACCAGATGGCCGCGGCCGGTGCGGCGGCGTGTCATGCGGACTCGCTGATTTTCCTGACCGATGTGCCGGGAGTAAAAGATGCAGCAGGCACGGTGATTCCCTGGCTGACCACGAAGGAAGTTGGAATTCTGGTGGCCGATGCCGTCGTCGGCGGCGGAATGCTTCCTAAGCTCGAGGCTTGCAGCCAGGCCCTGACGAAAGGTGTGGGGAGAGTGCGGATTCTGCCGGCAGCACAGGCCGAGGTATTGTCTCAGTTCTACTTCACGAAACTCGCCTGCGGAACGGAGGTGACGTGCGCATGAGCCTGGCGTCCGTCATTCGCTCCGAACAGAAAGTGCTGCTGCCGACCTACGACCGTCACAAGATTTTGTTTGAACGCGGGCGCGGGGTGTATCTGTGGGATTCGCGGGGACGTCGCTACCTCGATTTTCTGAGTGGAATCGGCGTGAACGCGCTCGGTCATGGGCATCCGGCGATCCAGGCGACCTTGAAGCGGCAAGCTGGCCGCCTGATTCACACGTCGAATTTGTTCTTCCACAAATATCAAGCCGAGCTTGCCGTGGGGTTGACGAGGATCTCAGACCTGGATCGCGCCTTCTTCTGCAACAGCGGGACTGAGGCGTGGGAAGGAGCGCTCAAGCTGGCTCGCTCTTATGCGCGCGTGCAGAATAGCAATGGGCACAAGCCGAAGTGGCGCATTCTCGCGCTCGACAATTCCTTTCATGGGCGGACCTTCGGTTCCCTGGCTACCACGGGTCAGGCGAAATATCGGGATCCATTTGCGCCCCTCCTGCCGGGGGTTAGCTTTGTTAAGTTCAACGACACTGAAGACTTGCCGCGGCGTTTTGATGGCAGCGTGTGCGCTATCTGCCTGGAAACGATTCAGGGTGAGGGGGGGATTCGTCCCATCAGTCCTGAGTTTCTGCAACTCGCGCGGAAGCTGAGCAAGAGCACGGGGGCGTTGCTGATTCTGGATGAGATCCAATGCGGCCTCGGCCGCACCGGGCGTTCCTTTGCCTATCAACACTACGGTGTTCAACCGGACATTGTGACGGTGGCGAAGCCGCTCGCGGCGGGGTTGCCGCTGGGAGCGATTCTCACCACAAACCGCGTAGCTACTGCCATGCACCCCGGAATGCACGGAACCACGTTCGGAGGCGGGCCGTTGGCCTGTGCGGTAGCCATTCAGTTTTTGCATTTGATGGAAAAGCTGATGCCGCACGTTCGTACAACCGGCGAATATTTTCGCGCACAACTCGAATGGCTCAAAGCCAAGCACAGTTGCGTCCGCGAAGTGCGCGGGATGGGCCTCATGCTGGGTGTGGAACTGAACTCGGCTGACACGGCGAAGCAGGCGGTGAATCAGCTTATGCAGCGCGGGATGCTGATCAATCGCACGCACGAGACAGTGCTGCGATTTCTGCCGCCTTACATCGTCGAAAAGAAACATATCGACCAAGTGATTCGGGAACTGGATGCAGTTCTTTCTTCCGGCAGCTCAATGCGGACCGCTCGTCAAATTCAAAAGTCCACAGCAAGGAGTCAACGTTGAATAGTCAGGTGTTAAACGCAAAGCCAACTGCAACACCACGGGTCCCTAAGACGTTCTGGTGCCCCGATTTGGTGTCAACCCGCGATTTCGGTCCGAACGGAGTCGAAGCCGTACTGCATCTTGCCGGAATCATGAAGTCACGCCCCGCGGATTTTCGCAAAGCACTTGCGGGCAAGCAGGTGGCGATGTTCTTTGAAAAACCCTCTCTGCGGACCCGGCTTACTTTTGAAACCGGGATGGGAAGTATGGGCGGCAACGCATATTTCGTCGACCAGACGCAGAGCCGTCTCGGCGCGCGCGAGAAGCTGAGCGACATCGCTCACAATCTTGAGCGCTGGGTGGATGGCATCATCCTGCGCACCTTCGCCCAAGAAACGATTGTGGGCATGGCCGAACACGCGTCGGTGCCGGTGATTAACGCGCTGAGCGACCTGGAGCATCCTTGCCAGGCATTGGCTGACTACTTCACGCTGCAAAGTCACTTCGGCGATCTCAAGAATCTGTGTTTGGCCTACGTGGGAGACGGCAATAACGTTGCACACTCGCTGCTGCTGACGGCGGCGTGCCTGGGATCAAAGATCCGCATCGCCACGCCCAAAGGCTATGAACCCGCGGCGGAAATTGTCAGCCACGCTCGAAAGTTCGCCAGGCAGACGGGCGCGGTGATCGAAATTGTTTCCGATCCGCACGAAGCGGTCGCCGGCGCCGATGCGGTCTATACCGATGCGTGGGCGAGCATGGGCCAGGAACACGAAGCGGAGGAGCGAGCCCAGATTTTCCCGCCCTATCAGTTGAACCAGGCGCTGGCCAGCGCGGCCGCGCCGCATGCGGTGTTTATGCACTGCCTGCCGGCCCACCGGGGCGAAGAGATCACCGACGAAGTGATGGATTCAGCGCGGTCGGTGGTTTTCGATCAGGCGGAGAACCGCCTGCACGTTCAGAAAGCAATTCTATATTTGCTGCTCGGCAGCGGAGATCACAGTTTGCCGGCGAGGAGCGCCCATGCGTGAGAAAGTTGTGCTGGCTTATTCCGGAGGCCTGGATACTTCAATCATCATTCCGTGGTTGAAGGAAAACTACGACTACGACGTAATTGCCATGGTGGGCGACGTCGGCCAGGGGGACGACATCGAGGCGGTGGTGAAAAAAGCCTATGCCACCGGCGCCAGCAACGTATTGGTGGAAGACCTGCGGGAAGAGTTCCTCACTGGATATGTATTCCCTGCTTTGAAAGCCGGCGCTGTGTATGAGCATAAATATCTGTTAGGCACTTCACTGGCGCGGCCGGTTATTGCGAAGCATCAGGTTGAGGTTGCGCTGCGCGAAGGCGCCACCGCGGTTGCCCACGGCTGCACCGGCAAGGGCAATGACCAGGTGCGCTTCGAAATGGCATACCAGGCATTGGCTCCGGAGTTGAAAGTGATTGCGCCGTGGCGCGAGTGGTCATTGAAGTCGCGCGAAGACTGCCTCGATTACGCCGAGCAGCACGGAATCCCGGTTGAAGCAAGCCGGCAAAAGATTCATAGCCGCGACCGCAATCTGTGGCATGTCAGTCACGAAGGCGGCGAACTGGAAGACGCGGCCAATGCGCCGCTGCCCAGCACCTGGCAATGGACACGCTCGCCGCAAGATGCTCCCGATCAGGAAGAGCAAGTTAAGATTGGCTTCACGCAAGGAGTTCCGGTTTCGGTAAACGATGGGATGCTCGATCCGGTGTCATTGGTCGAGATGCTCAATGAAATCGGCGCCCGTAACGCGATCGGCCGGGTGGATCTGGTGGAGAATCGCTTTGTCGGAATCAAGTCGCGAGGATGCTACGAAACTCCAGGAGGGACTCTGCTGATCACGGCTCACCGCGAATTGGAGGCGCTGTGCCTGGAGCGTGACGCGGTGCACTTCAAGCAGCATATCGGGCTGAAGTATGCGGAGCTCACCTATTTCGGCTTATGGTTTTCGCCGCTGCGAGAGGCGCTGGATGCTTTCGTCGAAACCACACAACGGGATATGACGGGGACGGTAACACTCTCCTTATATAAGGGCAATGTGTCGGTGGTAAGCCGGCATTCGGAGTTTTCGCTGTATCGCACCGATCTGTCTTCTTTCACCATGAGTGACAGCTACGACCAGAAAGATGCGGCGGGCTTCATTCGTATCCTGGGGCTTCCGGCCCGCTCGCGAGCTCGCACGCGGGTGGAGGTAGCGAAATGAAAATGTGGTCAGGGCGCTTTCGTCAAGGGCTGGATCCGGAATTCGAGCGCTGGCAAAGGTCTTTTGAGTTCGACCGGCGTCTCTTGAAGCATGAACTTGCGGCCAGTAGCGCCCACGCGCGGGCGCTGAAAGACGCGGGAGTACTGCCGTCGGGTGAACTCATCGCAATTCTTCAGGGGCTGGAGCAGATCGGCGAGCTGGCTGCGGCGTCCCCAGAGTTTCTTGACGACAGCGAAGCCGAAGATGTCCACCATTTCGTAGAGAAACAATTGGTCGCACTGATCGGGAATCCCGGGTACAAGCTGCACAGTGGACGGAGCCGCAATGAGCAAATAGCAACTGATCTCCGCCTGTATGTTCGAGCTGCAATTGATCAGCAGCGTGCGGATTTGGCAGAGTTCGCAGGCGTGCTGCTGGAAAGGGCCGAACAGGCCGGGAATGCGGCCATGCCCGCCTACACGCACTTGCAGCGGGCAGAGCCGGTGTTGGTTTCGCACTGGCTGCTGGCGTATGTCGAAATGTTCTTACGCGACGCAGATCGTTTGGCCGATTGCCGCGAGCGGGTGAATGTTTGTCCGCTGGGATCGGGAGCGGTGGCGGGGGCGACGCTGCCGCTGGATCGGCGCGCCATGGCGGCGAGTCTAGGGTTTGATGTTCCAACCGCGAACAGCATCGACGCCACCAGTGATCGGGACTTTGTGTTGGAGTTTGTGAATGCCCTCTCGCTGCTTGCGCTGCACCTGAGCCGCTGGGCGGAAGAGATGATTCTGTTCTCCACGCAGGAGTTTGGCTTTGTCCATTTGCCCGAAGCTTACTCCACGGGAAGCAGCGCGATGCCGCAGAAGAAGAATCCAGACTTGCTCGAGTTGACTCGCGGCAAGGCGGCGCGGGTGATCGGAAACGCGACAGCGCTGATGGTTGCGGTCAAGGGTCTGCCGCTTGCTTATAACAAGGACTTGCAGGAAACGCAGGAACCTCTCTTCGATTCTGCGGAAACGATAATGGCTCTAGTTCCGCTGGTGACGGGGTGGATGAAGGCGGTGGAGTTCGATTACGAACGTATGCAGCAAGCGGCGCAATCGGGCTTTATGAACGCCTGGGCAGCAGCCACTTACCTGGTGCAGCGCGGAGTGCCTTCCCGCCTGGCGCACGAGCAAGTCGGAAGAGTCGTACAGAATTGTGTGGAAAGAGGGTGCGAGCTTCAGGATCTGCCGCTGGATGAATTGCGTTCTGTGAATCCGCTGTTCGACCAGGACTTGCATACGTGCCTGAGTTTGGAATCTGTGCTGGCAATCCATGATGTGCTGGGAGGCACGGCGCCGGCGCGAGTACGAGAGGCGTTGGCGGAAGCGAAGCGGAAGATTGAAACCATTTCCGAGGAAGTTCATGCGCACCCGTAAGGCCATTCTGCCGGATGCCCAGCAGATTCACGACCTGATCGCGGCCTATTCTAGCGATGGCACGCTTCTGCCACGAACGCTGGCTGAGATTTGCGAGAACGTGCGGGATTTCGTGGTGTTGGAAGATGTCGCCCGCATCATAGGTTGTGGCGCGCTCCATCTTTACGGTACGCACCTCGCCGAGATTCGCTCCATCACAGTCGCGCCTTCGTGCCAACGACAAGGCGGAGGGCAGCGCTTAGTAAAAGCGTTGATGGCGGAGGCGAGGAAGCACGGAGTCAGTTGCATCTGCCTGTTCACCCGAACACCGGATTTCTTTGCGGGTCTTGGTTTTCAAGTGGC
Organism: Terriglobales bacterium; assembly: GCA_052147055.1. GTDB lineage: Bacteria > Acidobacteriota > Terriglobia > Terriglobales > Acidobacteriaceae > JABCZH01. The sequence continues at coordinate 15,149 of JBKQLO010000193.1, read as the reverse complement.
ACAGCGCGAGGACCTGCCGGACAAGATCTACAAAGATTGCTGGGTGTGCCCGCGGTTCCACCAGTGTGACGAAGTGGCCATGGTGCGTGGGGAATTGCCGAAGTTCGCGATCCTGCCCGAGCCGGCGAGTTGGCTGGTGAAGCTGCAGGTATGACCGCGCCCGCGCAGTCACCAACAATTCATTTACCCAAGGGCTTCAGATTTTCTGCGCTGGCCGCCGGAATCAAAGCCAGCGGGCGGCTTGACTTGGCTATGGTCGAGGCCGCTCCTGGCACCACTGCCGCTGCCCTGTTCACTAAGAACCTCGTCGTCGCCGCTCCCGTGCAAGTAGGCAGGGAGCACTTGTCGAAGGCTAAAGGCTGCATACGCGCGGTCATCGTCAATTCTGGAAATGCGAATTGCGCCACCGGGAACGCTGGGGTGAAGGCGTGCGGGCAGATTTGTCAAGAAGTGGCCAGGACGCTGGGCATTCGCCCAGAGGAGGCCTTTCCATCTTCCACCGGAATCATTGGTGTCCGCTTCCCTGCTGAAAAGATTGTTGCCAAGCTTGCTGATCTGATCGGAAGCCGCGAACCAACGGCAGCCGCGCTGGATCGGTTCACTCAGGCCATCATGACGACCGATACGCGACAAAAGCTGGCGTCGGCAAGGTTCAGTGCGGGGGTCTCGGAGATCAGTCTGCTGGGAGTTGCCAAAGGATCAGGAATGATTCACCCGCAACTGGCAACCATGCTGGTGTACCTGTTCAGCGATGTTGGTGCCACTCCGGCTGAATTGAGGCAACTGCTGCGTGGGGCCTGCGACCAGAGTTTCAACTGCATTTCAGTGGATGGTGACACATCTACGAACGATACCGTTCTGCTGCTGGCGTCAGGGCAGAGTGGAGTTCAGCTGAAAGACGCCGGCGTCCGTAGGAAGTTTGCTGCGGCGCTGTCGAAAGTCTGCCAATCGTTGGCGGAACAGATCGTTTCGGATGGTGAAGGTGTGCAGCATGTGATTCATCTCTTCATCGAGCAGGCGAAGAGTCGGCAGGAAGCGCTTCAAGTGGCAAGAACGATTGCTCACTCCTTATTAGTAAAGACGGCATGGGCAGGGGCCGATCCCAACTGGGGACGCATCCTGGCGGCCGTGGGGCGAAGTGGAGTAGCCCTCGATCCGAAACGGGTGAACATTTACATCGCGCAGCAAATGGTCTGCAAGGCGGGGGTGGGTTACAGATTTGACGAAGCCAGGGCTCACCACGATCTGGCCCAGCCAAACTGTGATATTCGAGTGCGCCTCGGTCGCGGGCGCAGCAGCGCGGCATTCATCACTTCTGACCTGACTGCGGAGTACGTCCAAATCAACGCTGACTATTCCACCTAGAATTGAACGAGTGGGTCCATCCTGAGTATCACTGCAACCCAGCCTGCCCCAACATTTGCAGAAACTGCTCCCGTGTGCGCATGTCGATGGACTGTGCCACCAGTTTGCCGTCGCGGTCATAGACAAAACTCTTCGGAATACCCTCCACCTGAAAGAGGTCGTTGACCTTCCTGCCGGGATCAAGCAGCACGGGATAAGTGATCTTATATTCGGCGATGAAGGGCTTGACCTTATCCTGTTCTTCGTCCGAAATTGCCAAAATTACGAAGCCCTGGCCCTGGAAACGCTGGTGGAGAGCCTCCAGGTCCGGCATTTCCTTGCGACACGGCGGACACCACGTGGCCCAAAAGTTTACCAACACGACTTTGCCATGAAGACTTTTGAGCTCCCAAGTCTTGCCCTGCAAATCTGTCAGCGTGAAGTCTGCCTGCTGCCGACGCTGGTCATCGGCCACAAGCTTTGCCATAGCTGCCTTGTACGCGGAGGCATCCAATGAAACTTGCATGTGCTCGTATCTTTCGAGCTGTGCCAGTTCCATGTAAGCCTCCGCGGGCTCACCTTTGTCGTCGGGCTGGGGCTGCTCGCGAAGCGCATCGGCCAGCGTGGTGGTCACCTGCTGGAGCGAATCGCGACCGAAGTCGCCTTCGGTCGCCCGACTCGCCAAGCCGTATGCGAGACTCACCTTGTTAGGAGTTGCGGGCAACTGGCGAATCTGAAGCGCAAGTTGTTGGTTGGTCTGGCCACGAATGGCGTCCGGCAGTTTGCGCAATCCGTGCAGCTGGTCGACAATCGGCTTCTCCTGGCCGCTCCAGACAATTTCCTGCTTCTGGGCTCGCGCAGTCGACGGATTGAAGAGCAAAGCATTTACAGAAAACAGCAGCAGGACACCGGAAATCCTGGCGGCTGTAGTAATGGGAAACATACGGATCGTCACGGCCGTTACCTCACGAGGAAGCCATTGTAACCGTGGGAATCCGTTTGTGGAGTATCAAGAATCCGGTAGTGGTGCAGTTTGAACTGCACCACTACCGAACATTTCGTATTCCGCCTACTTCGTGGACCAGCCGTCGTACCGGGCACTGAGGTGCGCGACGGTGGCTCAATCCGCGCTCACTAAGCTCTTTCCGGACTCCCGCGCGGACGCCTCCACCTCTGACTGGTTGGCGTCCGCCACCGCCAAGGCGGCGCTGTTGACAATATCTTCCACTTCAGCGCCCCGCGGCAATACGTAGGCCGGCTTGCTGAGTCCCAAGAGGATGGGTCCGATCGCTTCCGCGCCGCCCACGCGCATGAGCAGTTTGTAGGCAATGTTAGCCGAGTTCAGATCGGGGAAGATCAGGACATTGGCGCCGCCTTTGAGCGCGGAGAACGGATAGTCGCGTTCCAGGATCTCGGGCACTAACGCAGTGTCCGCCATGACTTCGCCGTCAACGATGAGCGAGGGATCGCGTTGCTTGACCAGTTCGGTAGCGCGGCGCACCTTTTCGCAGAGCGGATGATTGGCGCTGCCGAAGTTGGAGAAGGACAGCATGGCCACACGGGGTGTGACATCGAAGCGGCGGGCGGCATCGGCGGCACAAATTGCGATTTCGGCAAGGTCCTCGGCATTGGGCTCGATGTTCACCGAGCAATCGGCGAGGAACAGCATGTCTCCCTTTTTTGTGATCAGGGCGTACAGACTGGAAACCTTGTGGACGCCTTCCCGCACCTTGATGATCTGCAGCGCCGGCCGGATGGTATCGGGAAAGTGCTGCGTGATGCCGGAAACTAAGGCATCCGCGTTTCCCATGTGGACCATCATGGAGCCGAAGATGTTGCGGTTATCAATGAGTTCCCGGGCTTCGGAAAGCGTGACGCCGCGGCGTTGGCGAAGCCAGCAAAACTCCTGGATGTAAACATCCCGCCAGGATGAGGTCTTGGGATTCACGATCTCCATGCCCTCCAGCGAAACGCCGAGTTCGGCAGCTCGCGAGCGAATGACCTGGTCGTTGCCCAACAGGATGGGGTGGGCAATCTTCTCGTCGAGCAGGATGTGGGACGCGCGCAGCACCTTATCGTTTTCCCCTTCGGGGAAAACCACGCGTTTGGGCTTGGCCTGCGCTTTGTGAATGACAAAACGCATGATTTCGTGCGCTTTGCCCAAACGCTTTTCAAGTTGCTCGCGGTATTCGTCAAGATCAACGGGTTCTTGCGCTACTCCGGTCTCCATCGCAGCCTTGGCTACGGCTGACGCTTCCCACACCAGGACGCGAGGATCGAAAGGCTTAGGAATGATGTAATCCGGTCCGAAGGCGAGGTGTTCTAGGCCATAGGCGCGGCAGACCGAGTCGGGCACGTCCTCCTTGGCTAAGTTGGCCAAGGCGTGCGTCGCGGCCAGCTTCATCTCGTCGTTGATGGCGGTGGCATGCACATCGAGAGCTCCGCGGAAGATGAAGGGGAAACCCAGAACGTTATTCACCATGTTGGGATAATCCGCGCGGCCGGTACACATGACGATGTCGTCACGGCAGGCTCGGGCGTCCTCATAAGTAATCTCCGGATTGGGATTGGCCATAGCGATGACGATCGGACGGGCCGCCATCGAACGCACCATGTCCTGCGAAACCACGCCACCGACCGAGAGGCCGAGGAACATATCGCTCCCCACCATAACCTCCGCCAGCGTACGCAGCTTGGTGGCTTGGGCGAAGCGCTGCTTGTAAGGATTCATACCGTCCGTACGGCCCTGGTAAACCACGCCCTTGGTGTCGCACAGAGTAATGTTCTCTCGCTTCATGCCCAGCCGAATGTAGTGCTCAGCAGTGGCTACCGCCGAGGCACCGGCGCCGTTGATGACGAGACGGATTTTGCTGATGTCTTTGCCCACCACTTCCAAAGCGTTCAACAACGCGGCCCCGGAAATGATGGCGGTCCCGTGCTGGTCATCGTGGAACACAGGAATGCGCATCGTCTTCTTCAGAGTCTCTTCGATGTAGAAGCATTCCGGCGCCTTGATGTCTTCGAGGTTGATGCCGCCGAAGGTGGGTTCCAACAACTGGCAGACCTTGATAATCTCATCCGGATCATGACTGTTGATTTCGATGTCGAAAACGTTGACATCGGCAAACCGTTTGAACAGCACGGCCTTGCCTTCCATTACGGGCTTGCCGGCTAAGGCGCCGATATCCCCGAGGCCGAGTACGGCAGTGCCGTTGGTGACCACGGCAACCAGGTTTCCCCGGCCGGTGTACTTGAAAGCATCGTGGGGATTTTTATTGATCTCAAGGCACGGCTCGGCCACACCGGGGGTGTAAGCCAGGCTCAGGTCGCGCTGCGTGCGGCAGGGCTTTGTGGGCGTGACTTCGATCTTTCCTGGCTTCGGCCAGGAGTGATATTCGAGAGCTTCCTGCTTGGAAATTGACATAGTTCCTCCGCGCCTTGCTTGGCGTTCTCCATTCATTGATAGACCCGGCAGACGCTGCAAGCTGTGACTGAAGGCACATAAGGATGTGATGGATGTCACGAGGAAGTGGTGCGCTGCGGGGATCGGCCAGCTTTGGGAAAAGGGGCCGGCTCATGGAGGCAGCCGCATGATCCCTGTGGCCAGAATCGGGTAAACTGGATGGTTATCCTCGATGACTTTCCACAGGGGCTTCATGCCTCCCCGCGTTGCGTAAGGTCGTTGCGTAGAGGAAACCTCCATTAGGCATGAGGCTCGAATTCATAACTAGCTTCCGAAAGAGGACGAATCCATGAGCACTTCCCTACTTCCTGAAACGCAAGAACAGCAAGCCGCCGTGAACCCTATCCAGTACGTTTATTTTTTTGGCGGCGGCAAAGCTGACGGCAACGGCAAGATGAAAGATGAACTTGGCGGCAAAGGCGCGGGTCTGGCTGAGATGACCAATGCCGGACTGCCGGTGCCTCCCGGCTTCACCATTCAGACGGAAGCTTGCCGCGAATCCATGCGGCACGGAGGTGTTTCGAAGGAAGTGGACCGCGAGATGGAAGAGGCGTTGGCCCATCTGGAGCAACTGCAAGGCCAGAAACTGGGCAAGGGCGAGAACCCGCTGCTGGTCAGCGTGCGCTCGGGCGCAAAGTTTTCCATGCCGGGCATGATGGATACGATTCTCAACCTCGGCCTGAATGATCAAAGTGTCGAAGCCCTGGCGAAACGCAGCCACAATCCTCGCTTTGCTTATGATTCCTACCGCCGTTTGATCCAGATGTTCGGCAACGTGGTACTGGAGATTCCGAAGCCGGCTTTCGACGAGGTATTCGACGCTAAGAAGAAACAGAAGAAGGCGAAGCTCGACACCGGCCTGGATGCCAAAGCGTTGAATGAAGTGATTACGGAGTATAAGAAAGTCGTCAAGAAACAGGCCAAACGCGATTTCCCGCAGGATGCGCACGAGCAGCTGGTTATGGCGCGCGATGCCGTTTTCCGCTCCTGGCAGAACGATCGAGCTAAACACTACCGCCGCATCAATAACATCTCCGATGAACTGGGCACTGCGGTGAATGTGCAGGCGATGGTGTTCGGCAATCTGGGCGACACCAGTGGCACGGGGGTCGGCTTCACGCGTAATCCCGCGATTGGCGACAAAGAGTTCTACGGCGAGTTCCTGCTGAACGCGCAGGGCGAGGACGTGGTGTCCGGGGTGCGCACCCCGGTTCCGATTCTCGAACTTCAGAAGATCATGCCGGATGTCTACCGGCAGCTCCGCGAGATCACCACCCGCCTGGAAAAACACTACCGCGATATGCAGGATTTCGAGTTCACCATCCAGGAAGGCAAGCTGTACATGCTGCAAACGCGTAATGGCAAACGCACCGGGCTTGCGGCGGTGCGTGTAGCCATCCAGATGGTGGAAGAAGGATTAATCACGAAAGAAGAGGCGATCTTCCGCGTCGAACCCAACCAGCTTTATGACTTCCTGGTTCCGCGGTTGGATGAGAAGAGAGTCAAGATCGAAGTTCTGGCAACCGGCTTGCCGGCATCGCCGGGCGCTGCCGTCGGGCAGATTGTGTTCACGGCGGATGAGGCGGTGAAAAAGGCGGGGTCTGGCCCCAAGAGAAATCCGGTCATCCTGGTGAGAGCGGAAACTACTCCGGAAGACATTCACGGCATGGAAGTGGCCGCCGGCATTTTAACCTCGCGTGGCGGAATGACCAGCCACGCCGCGGTGGTCACGCGCGGTATGGGGAAGTGTTGCGTCGCAGGGGCCGGCGATATCGGGGTGAACGAACACGCTCGTGAAATGAGGGTGAAAGGCCAGGTATTCAAGGAAGGCGATTGGATTTCGCTCGATGGAACCACCGGCCGCGTGATCAAGGGCAAGCTCAATACTCTCGATGCGGCGCCTGATGATCCTGAGTTGATGAAGTTCATGGCATGGGCGGAGCCGTTCCGCAAGATCGGAGTACGGGCGAACGCGGACATTCCGCGCGACGCGAAACAGGCGCGCGCGTTTGGCGCCGAGGGCATTGGATTGTGCCGTACCGAGCACATGTTCTTTGCCGAAGATCGCATTCCGCACATGCGTGCCATGATTCTGGCGGACAACGAAAAAGATCGTCGCGCGGCGCTGAAAAAACTGCTGCCCATGCAACGCGCCGATTTCATCGGCCTGTTTCGTGTGATGGATGGCCTGCCCGTGACCATTCGCCTGCTGGATCCGCCGCTGCACGAGTTCCTGCCCAAGCGCGAAGAGTTGATGGTCGAAATCGCGGTGTTGCAAGCAACCAAGCCGCGCTCACCCAAGTTAAAAGAGCTGAACCGGTTGCTTCGCCGGGTCGAGGAGTTGCACGAGTTTAATCCCATGCTGGGGCATCGGGGCTGCCGGCTGGGCATCACCTATCCCGAGATTACTGAGATGCAATCCCGCGCCATCTTCGAAGCCGCGGTCGCAGTGGAGATGCAGGGAGTGAAGACACATGCGGAAGTGATGATTCCGCTGATCGCAACGGTGAAGGAAATGGAGAACCAGGCAGCGATTGTGCGGCGTGTGGCGGAGGAAGTCTTCCTCGAGAAAGGCAAGAAGGTACATTACCTGGTGGGGACTATGATCGAGTTGCCGCGCGCCTGCCTGGTCGCGGACAAGATTGCCCAGGAAGCGGAATTCTTCTCGTTCGGCACCAATGACCTCACCCAGACCACGTTCGGCTTCTCGCGCGACGACGTGAACAAAATCCTGCCGACCTATCTGGCGGAAGGCATCCTCAAGCAAGACCCCTTCGCGGTGCTGGATCGCGACGGGGTGGGCGAACTGGTTCGCATTGGAATCGAGCGCGGACGCAAGACCCGACCCGGTCTTGAGGTGGGAATTTGCGGCGAGCACGGCGGGGACCCCGCGTCGGTGGAGTTCTGCCACCAGGTGGGGATGGATTACGTTGCCTGCTCGCCATTTCGCGTGCTGACCGCGCGACTGGCAGCGGCTCAGGCAGCAGCCAGTGAGAAGCTGAAAGTCGAAGGCGGAAGAACGAAATAGACAGTCAGACAAGAGGCAATCGAATGCGCTCAACCACGAATGCACGCCTGCCTGCCTCCTTTGGAGGACCATGCCATGCCAACGCATACTGAAGTTACTACGTCGCAGTCCATGAATTACGCGCCCGCGGATTTGAATCCACAGACGGATCTCCCCAAGGGATTCGTTGATTTCCTGTTGCCTCTTCACAAGCAATTCACTCCTTGGCAGCAGAAGCTGGTGGCAAAACGCGCAGAAGTGCTCCAGCGATCGCATCGCGGACAGCCGCCAAACTATTTGCCGCCTTCTGAGGCAACCACCTCCGACTGGCGAATCGAGCTGCCTGACTGGTGCGCGGACCAGCGCAACCAGATGACCGGTCCGGCGGACGATGCTGAGTTGACGGTAAAGCTGTTGAATTCCGGATCTCCCGCGGTCATGGTGGACCTGGAAGATTCCACCGCCAACACCTGGGAACACGTCATGCTGGCGATTGCGCACACTATCGCGGCCTACAAGTACGAGCTCAGTTACGATGACCAGAAGCGGAAAAAGAAGGTCACCGTTCAGCGCTCGAAGACGGTGACCTGGGTGCGTCCCCGGGGGCTGCACCTCAGCCAGGGTGGCGTCATCAAGAACGAGATCATGTCAGCTTCCCTGTTCGATCTGGCGCTGATCTGGTACCAGATCGATCCCGCGTGGTTGCCGCACAACTTCTCGGTTTACATACCCAAGAGCGAGTCGGCGGAGGAAGCTTTCTGGTGGCGCGATCTTTTTCAGGTTTTCGCCAAACACAAGGGCTTGCCCAGTCACTACATAAAATGTATGGCACTGGTGGAGGCGCACCCGCTGGCGTATCAGATGGAGGAGTTTCTTTTCAATCTGCGCGATCACTGCCTGGGATTGAACCTGGGGCGCTGGGACTACATGGCCTCGCTGATCGATTTCATGGTCGAGGACCCGAATTGGATTTTGCCTGACCGCAATACCATCCCGCACGATGTGCCATTCTTCCAGAATTTCCGCACGCTGATGCCGGAGATTTGCCACAAGCACGGAGCTCACGCCATCGGCGGAATGACGGCGCTTTATCCCAGCCGCACCGATGCGGAATTGAACGAGCGCGCCCTGAAGGTATTGAAGCAAGATAAGAAGAACGAAGCTGACTGCCTGATGGATGGAGCCTGGACCGGTCATCCCGATCAGAACGAGATCGCAGTGGCGCAGTTCCCGTTTCCCAATCAGATTGCGCGACGGCCCAAGCTGGCGAACGCGCATCCTGATCTGCGGCCGCTTCCGAAAGGCGTCGGCAAAACCACGCTTGCAGGAACGCGGGCAGCCGCGCGCACCGTGATTCGTTATCGCAACGGTGTGCTTAACGGCAAGGGCGCCAGTCTGCTGGATGGCTACATGGAAGATCTGGCCACAGACCGCATCTACCGCTTGATGATTGCGCAGCGCGTGCGCCACAAGGTCAAAGTTCCTGGCGACAACGGGACGCCGGTCGAACACACTCCCGCGTTGGTGACTCGGGTGTTTGATGAGGAACTCGAGAAAATTCAAAAGGATTTGCCGGCGGAGATTGATCGCAAAGCGGCCGCGACGCTCCCCGAAGCGCGGCGCATCGCGGAGCAGATGATTGTGCAGGGACACCATTCGCCGATTTAGGAGTTGCACGGGGTCCGACCACGCACCAGAAACGGTGCGCCCTAAAGAGGGTTGCAGGCGCAATCCGCCAGCAGCATTCGCTGGAATAATCCTCGCAAGTAAGAGATAATATTAGGTTTGTGTTGGTCGCGTTAGCTGCCCTCGCAGCTTCCTTCACGGAGAGACATTCACCATGGCCAGTACCACCATCGAAGTTGAACCAGCTACCAGCCATCCGCATCCCAAGCTGGCGCGGTGGGTGGAAGAAGTCGCCCAGATGTGCAAACCGGAGCGGGTTCACTGGTGCGATGGCTCGCCGCAGGAGTATCAGACCATGACGCGGCTGATGGTGCTCACGGGCACGGCCATTGCGCTCGATCCGGCGAAGCGCCCCAACAGTTTCCTGGTTCGCTCCGATCCGGCCGACGTGGCCCGCGTGGAAGATCGAACCTTCATCTGCTCGAAAACTAAAGAAGAGGCTGGCCCCACCAACAACTGGGAAGACCCAGGCAAGATGAAGCAGATGCTGACCGGCCTTTTCACTGGCTGCATGGCTGGCCGCACCATGTACGTGGTGCCCTACAGCATGGGCCCAATCGGATCGGCCATCGCCAAGATTGGTGTGGAGATTACTGACTCCGCTTACGTGGTGGCCAGCATGCACTTGATGGCTCGCGTGGGAACCCGGGTGCTTGAGGCCCTTGGGCAAGATGCCGATTTTGTGCGCGGGCTGCATTCGGTCGGCTTCCCGCTGGGCCCAAATCAGCCGGACAAGACCTGGAGCTGCAACACCGAGCACAAGTACATTTGCCATTTCCCCGAAACCCGTGAGATCTGGTCGTTTGGTTCCGGCTACGGGGGCAACGCGCTGCTGGGCAAGAAGTGTCACGCGTTGCGCATCGCATCGGTGCAGGCGCGGGACGAGGGTTGGCTGGCGGAGCACATGCTTATCCTCAAGCTGATCAGCCCCACGGGACAGTTCAAATACTTCACCGGCGCATTTCCCTCAGCTTGCGGCAAGACCAACCTGGCGATGCTGATCCCAAGCATTCCCGGCTGGAAGGTCGAGACCATCGGCGATGACATTGCCTGGATGAAATTCGGCGCGGATGGCCGGCTCTACGCTATCAATCCCGAGTACGGCTTCTTTGGCGTGGCGCCGGGTACGGGTGTGAAATCGAATCCCAACGCCATGCTGACTGTCGCGAAGAATGCCGTCTTCACCAATTGCGCGATGACGCTTGACGGCGATGTGTGGTGGGAAGGCATGACGGATCAGAAGCCCGCTGTGCTGGTGGACTGGCTGCGGCGGTCCTGGACGCCGGACTCGGGCCGACCGGCGGCGCACCCGAATGCGCGGTTTACGGCTGCCGCGAAGCAGTGTCCAGTAATAGCCCCCGAGTGGGAAGATCCGAAGGGCGTACCCATCGATGCGATTCTCTTTGGTGGGCGCCGCGCCGGAATTGTTCCGCTGGTCACCGAAGCCTTTAATTGGCAGCATGGTACTTTCCTGGGCGCAACCGCCAGCAGCGAGACCACCGCTGCGATCACTGGCAACGTAGGCCGGCTGCGCCGCGATCCCATGGCAATGCTGCCGTTTTGCGGCTATCACATGGGCGACTACTTTGCGCACTGGCTCAAGATTGGGGCCAGTTCCCAGGCTTCCAAGTTGCCGAGGATCTGCTACGTGAACTGGTTTCGCCGCGGCAAGGATGGCAAGTTCCTGTGGCCGGGCTATGGTGAAAACAGCCGCGTGTTGAAATGGATCTTTGAGCGCTGCGACGGTAAGGTGCATGCGAAAGAGACCGCCATCGGACGAATCCCCGACGTGGCCGACCTCGACACGAAAGGGTTGGACATCAAAAGCGCTCATGTGGACGAACTGCTCAGCGTCGATGTCGACGGCTGGCTGGCAGAGGTGCCGATGATCAAAGAGCACTTCGCCCAGTTTGGCAGCCATCTTCCCGAGGGCATGAACCTTGAAGTGAAGGCTCTGGAGGAGCGTCTGCGGGCAGCGAAGCGATAGGCCACCGAGCCAACTTCTCCGTCTATACTCTCTGGCTGCCCGAGCAATACCCTACCGAATGCCGGGCCAGCACCTTCGCCTTTTCCACGTCGTTTGCCCGCTTCGGTGGTGCCGCAATCACTTTTCTGGTAGGAGCGGGAGTACGGCACTCGGGCTCGCTCGGGACCCCGGTCGCAATGACCTCTATCGCGTTTGCCCTGGGACTGCTTCTGATTCCATTGGCCGTGGAAACCCGTGGCCAGCGCCTGCCCACACGGATCAGATTGCGCAACTGACAAAAGAGTCGGCAGCGACGGCGCAACAATCCGCCAAGAGCTGCCAGGCCTTGTCAGATCTGGCCCTGGCCCTGCAAACCATGGTGAGCAGCTTCAAATTGGTGGCTAGGCTGGAAGAGAGACCACGCGCCACGCGCCAGAATTCCGCGATTTCCAATTCTGCCAGCCCTCAGGGGACACTGGAAACGGCTGCACGTCACAAGGCGTTCGCCGCCACCACGCATTAGAACAGGCATCACCCTGGATAGGCAAAAAGGCCCTCACCAGGAGAGAGCCTTTTGCTTCTTGCAGAGTACCAGTTGGCTATGCCACTCCTCGCGTCTTGACCGGCTCGCCGACGTTGCCCATCGAAGCGGTGCGCTCCGCCTCTCGAACCGTACGGTGTGCCAGCGGCTTCAGCCACAGCAAAGCCATGAACGCCGCCACTATATCGCACACGATCATCGCCCAGAAGACCTTCGTCCAGGAGCCGGTCTTGGCAAAGAGCCAGGCGGCGCCAGGCCCGGCAAAAGCCGCAGCCACTCCCTTGGCGGTGTACACGACTCCATAGTTGGTGGTGGCCCACTTGTTTCCGTACAGGTCACCCGTGATCGCCGGGAATAACGAGAAAATATTGCCCCACGCAAAGAAACACAGGCCTGACAATGCCACGAACCACACAGGCCGGCTGATCAGTTGGAGCAAGGCAAACACCGCGAGCGCCTCCAGGATGAAGGCGATGAAGATGGCATTCTCCCGGCCGATGTGGTCGGACACCCATCCCCAAAAGGGACGTGTCAATCCGTTCAGGATGCGGTCAACGGTGATGGCCAGCACCAAGGCAGTCATACCGAAGGCCACGATGATGTTGTCCACGTGGTACGAGGAAGCCATGGGGTTGAGTTGAGCGGTAACCACCAAGCCACCGAAGGCTAACATGATCATCATCACGTAAATGACATAGAAAGAAGGCTGGCATAGCATCTGCCACGGTGTCATGTCGACAGCCGAGGTGTTCACTTTGGCCCTGATCTTCGCTTCTTTCTCTTTCCAGTTCGGTGGTGTCCATCCCACCGGAGGCCTGGCCAGGAAAAGCGAAGAAGCCAAGACTACAACCCCCTGGACAATTCCCCAGACGATGAAAGTATGCTGGTAGCCCGAGGCTTTCAGCATGGCGGCAATGGGAGCAATCGTGGTCGCGGTACCTATGCCAAAAGCCCCTGCGGTTAGGCCAACGCACAAACCGCGGTGGTCCGGGAACCATTTCAGCGCGTTGCCAATGGCTCCGCCGTAGACGACTCCGGCCCCGATGCCGCCCACTCCGTACCAAAAGTAGAGGCCGTTTATCGTCTCGGCATAGCCGGACCCGATCCAGCCCAGCCCAACCATCAACGCCCCGGCGCCCAGCATGAGTCTGGGTCCGATGCGATCGACGAGATAGCCTTCAAAAGGGACGAGCCAGGTTTCCAGCGCGACGAATAAAGTAAACGTCCACTGGACGGCAACCAGCGAAACGTGCAGATGGGCTTGTATGGGTTTGGTGAAGAGAGTCCAGGCATACTGCAGGTTCGCGATTGCCATCATCGCGACGATGCCGGCCATTAGCTGGACCCAACGATTCGGAATACGCGAGGGGTGAATCAGAGAGGCTGTAGATGCAGCCATGGGTAATACCTCCGTGACAGCGCGTTAGACTTCAACCGCACGTGCCAAAACTGCCAGTCCCCCTGCGATTTTTTCCGCAGAATTATCTGTGTCGACTAACTTTCCCGCCAACCTATCTAGCTCGAAGGCGGGGCGTCGGCCTCCACTTCTGTCCGGAATGGGATCACACCGGGAACCAGCCACTTTTCCCACATCTCATCGACCTTGCTTTGAAAGTAATCGATATCGTCGTTGGTAAAGTGCGCGAACCTTCCTTGCTTGAGTAAATAATCTCGTACCGGCTGCCGCGGGATTTTCTTGTTGGCGATTTGTTGCGTTCTGCCGGTCAGCCTCAGCACACCGTCTTCAACTTCATAGAGCGGCCAGACTCCTGTATTCACTGCCAGCTCGCCCATCTCATGCGAGAGGTAGGGATCGTAATCCCAACCCTTGGGGCAAGGATCGAGAGAGTGAATGAAGGTGGGACCGCCGATGGCCAGGGCTTTTCGCATGGAGTTCATTCCCGCCAGCCCGTAAGACATGCAGATGGTGGCAACGTAGCGGCAGCTGGGATGGCCGGCCGCCATCATCCCCGCCATGTTCTTCTTCCAGCGGCGATGCATAATTCGCTTCACCTTGCCAGGCGTACTGAACGTGGTGTTGGCGCCCCACGGGGTGCTGCCCGAGAGCTGAATATCAGTATTGGCGTAGGATTCGTTGTCATACATCAGAATCAGGCAGTTGTAATCGGGATGAGTCAGGGTCGCCGAGATCGCTCCCACACCCATGTCTGCCCCGCCGCCGTCGCCGCAGAAGGCGATCACGTTGATGGGCTCCTGCTTCATTTTTCCCTTGCGCATCAGCACCTTCAAAGCCGCAGACGTGCCCAGAGCTGCCGATCCGCTGCTTCCCAGTTGGGTATGCATCCAGGGAAGCACCCACGAGGTGCTGTAATACGTGGTGTTCGCCACATACATGCACCCCGTGCTGCCCAGCACGATGGTTCTGGGGCCGGCGGCTTTGGCCATCATCTTCATCACCAGTGCCGACTCGCAGCCCTGGCAAGTGCGGTGTCCAGAGGTAAAGAACTCCTCCAGCGGGATCTTCTTAACGGTTTTGAAGGGATCTAATTTCTGCGTCGGATCGATCTGTATGTATGTCGCCATAATTCTTCATCCTCTCTGAAGTCTGGAACCCATCTGCAAAAAACGGATTACTCGCGCAATCCGATCCATTGGGTTAAGGGCTGCGCTTTGCCATCCGCAGCGCGGTAAACGGCATCGGCCATCTTCTCCACATCAGGCACCGTAACTTCGCGCCCACCAAGACCGCAAATAAAGTCCACTACCGGCGGTTTCTTGCCGGGTCCGGGATACAGTGCGTGGCGAACCTCGCCGGCCAGCACGCCTCCGAGATAGGGTGAGCCGAAGGAGTAATCGCGATCGATGACTCCAATCGCCGCAAAGCGTTGGAGCGACTTTGCCAGTTCTTCCGCGGCAAACGGACGGAACCAGCGCATGCGCACAAAGCCTACTCGCTTGCCTTCTTTGCGCATCTGCCGGATCGCAACCTTCACCGAAATGGACAGCGTTCCCATGCCCATGAGAACGATGTCGGCATCGTCCGTCATGTACTCTTCGAAGAACGGGTTGCCGTAGGAGCGGCCAAAGATACGCTCGAAGTCCGCGTATGCCTCCTTGATCACGGTGTAAGAACGCTCCATGGCGGCATAGTTCTGGCGGCGAATTTCCATCACCCAGTCTT
>JBKQLO010000192.1:0-6252 GCA_052147055.1 Terriglobales bacterium | reverse complement strand
CTCCGGCTCTTGGCCCACAACCATGGCGCGCTCGACCGCGTTCTCCAGTTCGCGAACGTTCCCCAGCCAGGGCTGCTGCTGCAATTGGTTCATGGCCGCAGGCGCAACCCGGGTGATGCGTTTGTTCATGGCCAGGGAAAACTTGCGAACGAAGTGGTCCACGAGCACGGGGATGTCCTCCCGGCGCTCGCGCAGCGGCGGCAGTTCGATGCGGAAGACGTTCAGCCGGTAGAAAAGATCGGGACGGAACTTACCCTCCTCCACCAGTTTTTCCAGATCCTTGTTGGTGGCGGCGATGCAGCGGAAGTCCACCTTGACAATTTGGTTGCCGCCCACACGCGTGATTTCGCGCTCCTGCAAAACCCGGAGCAGGTCGGTCTGCGTCTTTAGAGAAATGTCGCCGATCTCGTCCAGAAAAACCGTCCCGCCCTCGGCGATTTCGAACTTGCCCTTCTTGCGGTACTGCGCGCCGGTGAACGCGCCCTTTTCATGTCCGAAGAGTTCGCTTTCGAGAAGCGTTTCCGTCAGAGCGCCGCAGTGAATAACGACCAGCGGATGAAATCTTCGCGGGCTGGCCTGATGGATCGCACGCGCCACCAGTTCCTTTCCCGTGCCGCTCTCTCCCGTGACCAGCACGGTAGCGTCCGTGGGACCCACCGTCTCAATGGCATCGAAGACCTTGCGCATGGGCCCGCTCTGGCCGACGATCTCCCCCGGACGCGCGACTTCGGCAACGGTCTCGCGCAAGAGCACGTTCTCCTGCGCCGTCCGTTTATGCGCCAGCGCTTTCTTCACCAGGTGCGCGATCTCGTCCGGGTCCAGCGGCTTGGTCACATAGTCGTAAGCGCCGTTCTTCAGCGCGGTGACCGCGGTCTCGACCGAGGCATAGCCGGTCATCATGATGACGATGAGCTCCGGGTCGATTTCGTGCATGCGGCGCTGCAGCTCGATCCCGTCGGTGCCGTGCATCTTGATATCCACCAGAGCCGCATCCCAGCGCTGTTCCGCCAGCCGGGTAAGTGCGTCGTTGGCATTCTCCGCCGTGCCGATTTCGTAGCCTTCCTCGTGGAACCATTTGCTCAGCGAGTCGCGCACGCTCAGTTCGTCGTCCACGATCAGCATTTTTCCCTGTGTAGTCACTGCCATCACCTCACCTTCGTCGCGGCATTCGCAGCTCCCACCAGCGCAGCGTCACGGGCTTGACTGGGCAGCGTTACGGTGAAAGTCGTGCCCCGGCCCAGCTCCGATTGGACCTCTATGTGCCCGCTATGCCGCTCCACGATGCCGCGACTGATCGCCAAGCCCAGTCCGACACCATGTCCACGTTCTTTTGTCGTCATAAAAGGTTCGAAGAGATGCGCCAACACGTCGGGAGCGATGCCCGCTCCGTCGTCGCGCACCAGGATTTCGACTGCCGCCTCATGGTTTGTCAGCCGAGTCTCGATCCAAAGATTGCCGCCCCGGGGCATAGCATCGATGGCATTCATGATCAGCGCGATGAGGACTTGTTCAATTTGCGCCGGATCGCAGGGCATAAGCGGCAAATCTCTCGCCAGCTTCAGTTGCAGCTCGATTCCGCCGTGGTCCAGTTGAGGCCGCACCAGCAGCAGGCAACGATCGATCACGGCGTGCAGGTCGGTAGACTGTATGTTCATGGGCGCGGTGCGTGAGAGGGTCAGCAGGTTCTTGATCAGGTCTCCGCAGCGCCGGCTTTCGGCGGCGATCAGTTCCAGACATTGCATCGCCTCCTCGCGTTTTTCATTCTCGACTTGGCCCGACGCTACCCACTTCCGCAACAGTTTGGCATAAGTAAGAATCCCAGAAAGCGGGTTGTTCACCTCATGCGCCACCACCGCCGCCATCTTTCCGATGGAAGCCATTTTTTCCACGTGCAGCACGTGATCGTGGGCGCGATTGAGTTCCTTCGTCTTCTGGTCGACCCGATCTTCGAGCGTCTTTGCCCAGTTGACGATTTCCTCATTCGCCACGCGCAACTGCACGCTCATGCCGTTGAAGGAATGAGCCAGGTCGCCCACTTCGTCCTGCGATCGCACTTCGATCTGGTAACCGAGCTCTCCCTTAGAAAGATGCTCCGTGCCTTTCTTGAGCGCCTTGATGGGTTGGCCGACCTCTCGCCACACGAATAACCAGCTAAAGGCCGCCACAATCAGCATTGCCCCCGCCGTGTAGGAAAACATGCGGACGCTGCTGACCCGGAGTTGCGCGTCCGCCTTGGCCAGCGAAAGATTGGTGTCTAGCACGCCGAGAACTTGCTGGCTGGCCGGATGCGCGTGACACTCAGCGTTCGAGCAACTGGGTTGATTTTCGATGGGAGTAATAATACCCAGGACGCGCTGCCCGCCACTGCGATAAATACGAAAGCGGTCGGGACGATTCAGGCGCGCCAGCGGCTGCGATTGGTTGTGACAGCCGTAGCAGGCCTCGGCCGACTTGTCGAGGACGTGACTGACTTCCGTTGGATCGGTGGAGTAGCTGACACGCCCCTGCGGGTCGAGAATGCGCACTTTGACCATGCCGGGCTCTTCCGCCATGGTTCGAATCGCGTGGTAGAGTCCCTCGCGATCGTTGCGCAACATATAGTACGTGGTGCTGTGCTGGATGACATCGCCGACCCGCTCGGCGCTGGCCAGCGTAGCCGCTTCCAGGTGCTGGCGATGCAACCGGATATTCAGGTATCCGAGAAGAGCGAAGACGACGACCATGACCGCCAGCAGAGACCCGATCAACTTTGCACTGATGCTCTGGGTCAGCCGCTTCCATCCCAGATCGCCGCGAATTGGTTCAATCTCCCGCATGGCCTAACACCGGAGTAGCAACCACAGGCGCGGTTTCAGTTCGGAGACGCTGCTTCACTGGAACTCGTTCGTCGGGAAAGATAGGCAGGTACCTCACTGCCAGCCCGAACAGAGCGAAGCCCATCGCGACAATCATGAGAGTCACGGAGAACTCGGTCCACTTCGGCACGTAGTGATGCCCGACGTAAGTCTCAAAGCCGATGAGAGCAATGTTGAGGCGGTTCGTGATGAATCCGAACACAGTGCAGACGGACGCTAGATACAAGCCGTTAGGCGAGAGCCTGACCTTCTTGAAGCTGAGCATGGTGATGGGAATCACGAAGGTTAGCGCCAGTTCGAGCCATAGAAAGTACGCTTCGTAGCTGGGTTTAACGATCTGTTTGAGCAGGCCGCGATGGAAGTAGTCGTCGAAGCGCAGCAGGGCATTGACCCAAAGAGCAACCAGCAAAGCGCCGCCCAGGGTGACCAGAACCGGAAGTTCAAGGTGACGGCCAAAGGCTTTCGCGCTCTGCGTGGACTCGAAGATGGTCATGGCCAGGCCCACCGCCACCGCCGAAGCAAAGAAGAAGAAGGGCAGCGCGGGCGTGTACCAGAAGGGATGCAGTTTGCTCGGCATGATCAGATAGAGGGATCCGAGCGAACTCTGGTGCAGGGTGGAGAGCAGGATACCCAAAACGATCAGCACCGGATAGATCTTCTTAATCCACTTAATGGGAGTCTGCAGATTGAAACGCTCGAACACATTGGGAAGGAATTCGAAGAAGAGCACCGTAGTGTAGGTCATCACGCACATGCCCACCTCGAACATGACCGAGTGCGGGTTCATGTAGATGAGCTGGTGCCAGATGTACCAGGGACGGCCCAGGTCGAACAGCAGTCCAACGATGAAAAGGATATAGCCCAGGAACGCTGTCAACACGGCGGGACGCACCACACTGTGCAGGCTCTCGACGTTAAACAGGTAGACCGCGCCGACCATGCAGAAGCCGCCCGCCGCCAGCATGACCCCGCACAGGCAGTCGAAGCCGATCCAGAGGCCCCAGGGGAACTGGTCCGTCATGTTGGAAACCGCGCCCAAGCCACGGAAATAGCGAACAAATGAGGAATAGAGGCCCAGGGCCATGATCACAATGAATACAACTCTCCAAAAGGTCAGTTTGATCTTCATTTGCCACTCCCGTTCCGCTTCTTTAATTCCGCTTCAGCAGCGGCTACTTCGTCGCGGCGATGCGAAACCCAATAAATGCCTCCCAATACCAGCGTCCACACCGGAATAAAGTCGGGAATTCTTTCCATCACTCGCCCGGTGTATTCCGGCATAGGAGTGTCGCCGATTTTGGCGGTCGCCGGATAACCGTAGTCTTCAACGTTTACGCTCGAAAGAATAAGAACCGATGTTCCGCCAACCTCGTTAAGGCCGTAAATACGAGGCAGGTACGTGGATGGATTTTGACGGATACGGTCCTGCGCTTCCCGGATGAGGTCGTCGCGCTCGCCGAACTTAGTGGCGCCCGTCGGACAGATCTCGGCACATGCTGTCTGCTTGCCGGCGAGTATGCGGTCCGGGCACATAATGCACTTGCGGACCCGCGGATTCAGCGACTGCCATTCGTACTTGGGCTGGTTGAACGCGCAGGAAACCATGCAATACCGGCAACCGATACACTTCCAGACGTCGTATACGACCGGGCCCTCCTTTGTCTTATGGAAGGCTCCAACCGGGCAAACCGACGCGCAAGCGGGATGCTCACAGTTCATGCACAGCCGGCGCATGAATTTGTCGTTCTTGGTCAGAACGACCGTGTATTTATGCGCCGATTGCACCGGCTCGGCGGCTACTTTGTCGTCATACGGCAGCTTGTTCTGCTGCGCGCAGCCAGCTTCACACTGCTTGCAGCCGATGCACATCGTCGCGTCATACAGCAGGGCTTTACTCATGGGAATTGCTCCTCCTTGTTCCCAAGCGTGATTCCCAAGCGTGACTTCCATTCCAGTGGAAGGAAGTGCAAGGTAAACGTACGCTGTGGCGGAACAGACTTGGGAACCGTGCAGAACAGCATTGGGCGGGCCAACCAGAAAAGGAAAACCAGGAAAAAAGAACCGGGTCCGAAGTGGTGAGCCTCCGGACCCGGGCGGGCTGTTCCATCGGGCAAAGCGAAAAGGGGAGGAGCTTTCCGGCTGGCTACGGATCGGCCGATTCTCCGTTCCGTCCGCCGAATTGAGCCGGACAACTTCATACTCACCCACACGCCTTCTTCACCCGCTGCCCGCAGATTTCGTGACAGCGGCGGTGCGCAAAGAGGAACAGCCCCAATATCTACAACCAATGACTACAGTCAATATCTACAACCAATGACTACTTCTGCAGGGTACGAATGTACGCAACGACGGCCTTTACGTCGTCAGCGGCTAGACCCTTCACTCCGGCCGGGTGCTTCGCCGTCTCCGCAACGGCCTTGCTCAGGTCGGCGTCCGACTTTGCCTTTTCCCCGGCGGCAATCAGGCTCGGAGCTTTCATGGCGGGCTTGCCAGCTGCATCCGCACCGTGGCAGGCTGCACATTTTGCCTTAAAGGTAGCGGCTCCGTCCTCAGCCCAAGACAGATTGGGAATCAGGATGAATAGGGCCACCGCGATTGTCATTACCAGCATCACCAGCTTTGTCGTCTTCATGATTTCGTTCCTTCTCCTTGTGAAGTTTTGCAACCCGATGAAATTAGCGGTTCTTTTCGCGGTCCTGCGTGTGTTGCGAAAATGGCCACAGATACATCCCTCCAAGAACTGGATGTAGCAGAACTCAGCAGCCGGTTCGCTGCCTATTGAGAGTTTCAACGTTAGGAGGGAATGGACGCAGTGACCCAGGTCACCCTAAGTCGTGACTTTGGACGAGATGCAATGTGCCCAATACGACCAAACTGGGAAGCCTGGGATCACGCCGACAGGTGACTACGATCACAGCGTCTCCCGCAATCGGGAGAGACAATCCACGGCAGCAGCGAGGTGTAGCTATGCCGATACTCCTGATGGCTCTGCTCGCGTTGTTGGTATTTGGCCTTATTGGGATTCTGCTGACCGTCGCGGTGGTCCTGGAGCAATCCAAGCACGCGCGTGCAGCCAAGGGTAACGCCGCACACCCTGTGCCCGCCGGCGCTGCCCCTTCCCTTCATCCGAAACTTTGATAGGACCGCGCAGCGACGGCGCGACGACAGAGAATCCGTCCGCACTGGAGAAATCCCATGAGCACGCTTGCACTGGATAATGCCAAAGACAAGAAAGCCGACCTGGCTGGACCGGGAATCGGAGATTACAGAGAATTGGAAAAGATTCTGCCGCGGGATTACCGCTCGTTATTGACCCCGAAAGAGACGCAGCAGGCCATCTTCCAGGTGAAACGCTATATCGCGGACAACCTGTGCCAGGAACTCAACCTGATGATGG
>JBKQLO010000191.1:0-8377 GCA_052147055.1 Terriglobales bacterium | reverse complement strand
TCAAACGCTTTCTGATATTCCTCGTGATGGGCAGCATAGTCAGGATCCGAGGGATCGTATCCTGTGACCCAGAACTTGATGGCAATCTCAACAATCTGGGTTCGGAGACTGATCGCCAAAGGCAAAGCCTCGGACATGGTCGGACCAATGTCTTCCGGCGAAAGCAGATTGAATTGCCAGGTTTGCAATACCAACGGAACCTTGCCGTGGTACTTCTTGAAGAGGTCACACCATCCGGCATTGCATGGCTTGCCGGCATTGTAATTACGGACATCGTTGGCCGATAGGCCCTGATTGCCGATGGCAATCCCGTCTTGCACCGCATGCTCGGCGATGCTGGCGGTGAAATCCAGGTCCGGCGGCGACATGGGATTAAGGCCGATGGTAATTACTTTGGGGGAGTTCAGGGCCTTCTCCGCGTCCAGCATGTCGAACAGGTATTTTCGCCACACGTCCTTGGAGTACCCAACCTCTCCCATCCTATGAAAACACGCGGGGAACATCTCACCGCCAGCGCCTAAGCCAAAGCGGATGTAACCCACCGCCGGATTGCCTCCGTATTTTGCAACCACCGCGGCCATAAATTCCTGATAACTGCTCTTGTAGCCGGGATCCCAGAACACCGGCACGTGGCCAAAGGCGGGACATTCCACGGAACGAGCCTTGTCAAAAACGAAGCTGGGAGTGGTTTCCACCTTCTCTCCTTTGGCATAGAACTGCGATCCAGTGGCAAACACAATGAGGTTCACCTGCTTTCCGGCGGCGATCCAGGGGGCAACCTCGTCGTCGACGGAAGACCAGTCGTACCGTGGGCTGGCGCCGGGTCCACGGTCAACCTTATTCCAGATGATGTAGAGCACAGCGCCGCAAACCACGGGGTTATGCATCAGGTATTTGGCGACTGCCGCGTGTCTGCCCGAGCCCGGAAACATGACCACGTACAGGCCGTGGGGAGCGTTCGGAATTTCCACGCTCGAAAGATGGTCTGTACACTTGGGGAAACTGCTTGCCGGCTGCGCCCACGCGCTAACGGTGAATGCAAGAATTGCAGTCAAGACCAGCAGATGGACTCGCTTTGCCGTCATTTCCATTCTCCCTTAAACGGAATTCTATGCCTTTAGTTGCGGCCCGATTCCCCGAAAAATAGAAAAGCCAGCTTCTAAGAAGCTGGTCAGAGGAATTGGTGGGCTCGATTTTAGCCGATAGCTGGGTCAGATTTGTCGCAAGGCTGCTTTCAACACCTTCCCAGCGCTGTTTTTGGGAAGAGAATTCAGCACCACGATGATCTTTGGATTGAGCCTGGGTGGAAGGTGTTGTTTGCAAAAGCGGCGTAGGCGATTCTCCAGGTCGGGAGCTCCGGATTCCCGTGGCACTACGAACAATTTGATGGCCTCACCCAACACTTCATCCGGTATGCCGATCACAGCCGCTTCCAATAGAGCATCAAATTCCAACAACTGTTCTTCCACCGACTGGCAGCTCACTCGCTCTCCGCCGCACTTCACAAAATCCTTGGCGCGATCCACCAGATAGAGGAAGCCGTCTTCGTCCACCGTTGCCAGATCGCCGGTGTGGAGTTTGCCGTCGCGAAACGTGGTCTCCGTCTCAGCCGGGTCGCGCCAGTAGCCGAGAGAAATGTTGTCTCCTTCGGCAACAATCTCCCCGGTCTCATTCGGACCTGCGTCTGTTCCTTCAGAAGTCACAACCCGGAGGCGGACGCCGGGAATTGCCTTTCCGATGGAACCTGATTTCAACCCCACCAACTCCGGGGGCAAATAGGAAAGCCTTGCCGTGGCTTCGGTTTGCCCATACATCAAGAAAATCTGTGTGCCAGGAAGTGCCGCTTGCAACTCCCGCACGAATACCGGCGCCAGATGACCGCCGGCCTGTTGCACGCAGCGCAGCGAGGGGAACGACATCCGGCTCAAACTGGAGCGGCGTAGCAGAATCTGATAATGGCTGGGCACGCCGGCAAACCCGGTACATTCGGTCTCCACCATTCTCTTCAGCACCGTGTCGGGATACATGAAGCGCAAGTCGAGCACTAAACTTCCGCCGACCCGTAAATGAGTATGCAGAAGGGACGCGCCAAAACAGTAGTAGAGCGGCAAGACCGCCATGATCCGGTCGGTTTGCTTCAGCTTCAAATATTGAATGATGGATTCGGTGTTCGCGATGATGTTGCTGTGGGAGATCTTTACGCCGCGCGGCGTTCCGGTTGACCCCGAAGTGAATATGATGGCGGCCAAATCGCCGCTACTCACCTGGGGCACTTTCCCGCAGGGATCGAGCGCGTGGTGTCTCACGTCGTCGAAGCTGATGGCAAGGCCAGATGCGCCGCGAGGGGCATCGGTAATCCTTGCAGTCCGGCTAAATCTTTCCGCATTTGTGACTGCAATCTTGGACTGCAGAAAGGCGAAGCGCGGCTCGGTAAGCCGCACAATATGGTCCAGGTCCTCGGACGCGGTATTGGGCGCCACCGGCACTGAGACCATGCCAGCGAGCAGCGTTCCCAGGTAGGCGCTGACCCAGAAGAAGGAATTCTCACTGGCCAGAACAACGCGGTCGCCCTTGCGCCCGCCTTGGCTGATCAAGTAGTGCGCTACCGCGGCCGCCGAAGACTGGAGCTCACCAAACGTATAAGAGCGGTCGAGCGACAACAAAGCCGTGTGGCTCGGCTCCTTGCCGTCCAGTAGATAGATTGCGACGTTGCCAGAAGGGAAACCGATGCGTTGGCTTTGGATCGCCATTTCGGATTGGCTCACGGAGTAAGGCACCCCATCCACGCCGGAAGATCAGGATAAGTCATCGTGGAAGGCCGCGCTTCACACCTCGGGAATCGGTTCCACCAATCCCGGGGCCATATGAAGATATCGTGTGGCATTCCGCTTGGCGTCAATCAGGCTGTACACGCGTGCCACCTGCCGCTCCGGCAGCCCCACCAACGGGGCCAGTTCAGAAGCCGCAATGCCTTTGTTTTTTCCGTAGAGGCAGAGATCCATCTTCTCCAGCGGCAGTGAAAAATAAAACTCCTCCTGCGACTGCTCGAGAGAATAGGTATCTGTGGTGGGAACTCGATTCTGAATCTCTTGGGGCACGCCTAAGTAGGCTGCCAGTTGATACACCTGCGATTTGTACAGGTGCGCGATCGGCTTCAGGTCGGCAGCGCCATCCCCATAGCGCACGAAGAATCCCTGATCGTATTCCAAGCGGTTCGGAGTACCTGCAACTACGTAATGTTTTAGATCGGCGTAGTAGTACTCCACCAGCTTCCGGGTTCGTTGCTTCAGATTGGTCGCCGCGAGCACTCCCAGGTAGGCTTCAGCGGTCAATCGGACCTGTTTCGTCTTGCCGTTGGGCGACTGCACCACCATGAAGTAGATCGGATAGCGGTTACCGCTCAATAGATCGGGAAGCACCATCTTGCATTTGTGCCGCGGGCCGAACTCAGGAACTACCTGGCGAATGGCTGCATCGCGGCGTTCATAACAGCCCGCAGCCTGCAATATGGGAGTGATGTCTTCAAGCAGGGAAGGTGCGCCGATGCTGCCTGCCACCATCTTTCCCAGCCGTAAGCTGTCCGAGGATGAATCTGCTTCCGGAGTAAACAAAACCAGAACTCGCTCCGGACCCAACGCGCGCGCGCACAAAAACGCCACGACCGCGCTGTCGACGCCCCCGGAAACGCCGACCACCGCCCCTTTGCGGCGCAGCTTGTTGAACACCAGATCGCGAATGCTGGCGGCAATCCGTTCGGCCTCGGAAGCAGCGTCAATTCTCAAAATGTCAGGGGAAACAGCCGGAGAGGCATTCATAGTTTCTCTTCCGACATCCTCACAGCCCGGACCGGACGGAGGAAGCGGGCACGCTCATCTCGGGGATGGCGTTCTGTGCATCTAGCTTGCGCTGCAGAAATCGGGCTAGGCTGGCAATGGAATCCAGGTTCTCCGGGACTAACTCGTCCGGTTCCAATTCGATGTTGTACTTATGCTCCACGAAGGACACCAATTCCAGGATGCCGGTGGAATCGAAAATTCCTTTCTCCAGAAAAGAGTCGTTGCTGTTCAGACTGTCTTCTCGGGCCAGGAGATAATTCTCCCCGATAAAGCTGTGTAATTCCTGCTCAATTAAGCACATAGTTTGTCGGTCTCGTTGACGAAATGAACTGCTGTACCAGTAGCTGGGTTGAAAGTATGCCTACCAGCGCCATATTATCTTTGGCGCCCATTACCCGGCCCTTCTTAAACTTCGCTACGAGACTGAGAACCGCAACGGGGGAGAAAATCCCGTCTCGTTGAATCCCTTTCTCAGAAAGGAGTTCTTCAACATATTGTGGGGAGGTTTGACTGAGGAAACTGGCCCCGTCTGGAGCCCGGTACGGCTGTTTAGGTCGTTCAATTACGGCCGACGGCAACATACCCTTCGACGCTTTTTTCAGCAGGTACTTTTCTGCCAAAACCCGCATTTTCAAGGCGGGATGGAGCCTCTGACAGAATTCTATCACGCGATGATCTAGAAATGGATAACGGGCTTCCACCGAATGGGCCATGGCCATCCTATCTCCTTGAGCCGAAAGGATATAGCCGGGTAAGAGATACGCGGTTTCGAGGTATTGTGCCTGGCAGAATTCGGGCCAGCGAGGGTACTCCGAGGGCAGCGCCTGTTGCAAATCGGAATAGGCATCATAGTCCGCCAGCTCGCCCTGCACCGCGGGCGAGAAATAACCCTTCAGCTTGGCGGTTAACTGCCAGCGCGGCAGGTGGGAAAAGAAAGGGCTGGCGGTGTCTCGAGCATCCACGCGGAAGAAGTTTGCCAAATAGGCGTCTGGCTGCTTCTGAATGCCGGACATATAAGGATAGAGCCGCTTCAGGAGCAGTGGCCGCAGACGCGATTCCGGCTGCTGCGCCCAGAAGCGCCGGATTTTGGCCTCCTTGAATATGTCATAGCCACCGAGCAGTTCGTCAGCGCCTTCGCCAGTGAGCACAACTTTGAAACCGCTGCGATGGACCAATTCCGAAAGAAGAAACAGCGGAGCAGGCCCGGCGCGCAGCACCGGCTGTTCGGTGTGCCAAATGACATCGGGGAAAACCTCGCCGATCTGCCGCGAGGAGCAGCGAATCTCGCTGTGCTGAGTGTGAAGATACGCGCTGGCTTCGCGTTGATACTTGCTTTCGTCAAGCTCGGCATCTTCGAACGCAACCGAGAAAGTCCGCAGCTTGCTGTCCACGATTGGCCGGGCCAGTGCGGTGATGAAGCTGGAGTCGATGCCGCCGCTGAGATACGCGCCCACCGGAATGTCGGCCCGCAGCCGGATGCGCGTGGCATCGGACATCAGATCCAACAATTCTTCTGCTTTGCGGGTCGCCGATTCGTTGGTTGGCTCGACCGCCGAGTAATCGGATTGCCAATATTGCTGCAGGCGGACACGGCCGTCCTCCACAGTTAAAGAGTGGCCGGGAGGGAGTTGAGAGATGTTGCGGAAAATCGTACGCGGCGGCAGGCTGACCCAGAAGGTGAAGAACTGGTCCAGGGCGCGCAGATCGAGCTCACGGCTGACTTCAGGGCAAGCGAAGATGGCTTTTACTTCGGATCCGAAAATAAAGCTCTGATCAACCGTCGTGTAAAACAACGGCTGAATGCCCACGCGATCGCGGGAGAGGAAGAGCTTCCGCCGCGGCGCGTCCCAAATGGCAAACGCCCATTGTCCGTTCAATCGATGAACACAATCCTCGCCCAGGTCCCGGTATAGGTGAAGGATAACTTCGGTGTCAGAGCGGGTGGCGAAACGGTCGCCTTTCTTCAGCAGTTCTTCGCGCAGCTCGACGTGATTGAAAATCTCGCCGTTGAACGTGATCCACAGCGAACCGTCCGGGTTGGACATGGGCTGTCCGCCGCCCGCAATGTCAACGATACTAAGCCGCGCATTGGCCAACCCGACGCCGGCATTGGCGTACACATTTTGCGCATCCGGCCCGCGATGCCGGATGGCGCCGACCATTTGCCGCAGGCGTCCGGCATCGACTTCGCCGCCCGCCAGCTTCAGGATTCCCGCAATCCCACACATGCCAATCCTTTACTCGTAAAGCGTCCTTGATCGTGTGTCAGATTCAAGCTGCGGGCGATCCCTAAAGAGCTCCGTCTCCATCAAACGGAGAAGGCTCCCACACGCCCGGATCTTTCAATCTCTCTGCCAATTGCTTGTCTTTCGCTTTGTAGAAGTATAGCCACGCCGGCAACTGACGATCGTTTGGAGTAAAACCCGCGAGCACACGCTGCGTTTTCGGGGAAGCTCCAATCACTTCCAGCATCTCAACTTTCTGCTCGCGGCAACGCCGCAGGGCAGCGGTCAGCATGGGCGCCAGCAGGCCTGAATTGTCATTCAAGGTACGGAAATCCACCAGCCGGACTCTTTTCAAGCCGACTTCATGATTGTCCTGCCGCAAGAACACGGCATAGGCCAGCAGAGTACCGTCCTGGGAGACGGTCGCCACCCAGGCGCGTTTGTTTTCCAGCGAGAACTTAAAATGCCAATTGAGGGTTGCGCGGGAGCGTGACGCGAGAAGGGAATCAGGGTGCTTCTGTCTCAACTCCTCCCAAAAGGCATCGAAGCGCGGGTCGAATGTGATAGCAACGGCGGCTTCTATGCCATTGCCAAATGGTTTGAGAGGTTTTCGGCGAAGCTTATCCTTGGCGGCTAGGGCGGCCGAGAGCGGATAGCTGAGCAGATTCGGCAGAGGCAGATTCTTCGTGGTTGCAAGCTTGGCTGCGAAACCCCGGTAATCGGTGATCCAGAACACCGACCGGTCCCAGGCTCCGACCGGTACGCGCTCGCAGTGAAACAATTCGTGCAGCTTTACTGCGTTGACGTTGACCGTGGTGTTGACGATGAGATCTACATTGCTCTGATTGAAAAAGCGGCTGAAGAGAGGAAAGGAATAGCCGCGGTATCGCTCATCCACGACCAGGCCCCGCCCGCTGGCGGCAATGAGCTTCTGTCCCTGAAATTCGAACGCCGAGGGCACATTGCCCACATAACCAACGATTTCTTTACTGGCGTTTTCGAC
This sequence comes from Terriglobales bacterium, assembly GCA_052147055.1. Lineage (GTDB taxonomy): Bacteria > Acidobacteriota > Terriglobia > Terriglobales > Acidobacteriaceae > JABCZH01. The sequence goes on along the minus strand of JBKQLO010000191.1, from coordinate 1,313 downwards.
TGTCCACCCGATAGTCCATCCCGGAGGGCAGGCCGGATTCTCGGTCCAGAGGTGAATCCATTCGTCGTAAGGTTTAGGGCGCAGTCCGTAGCGGGCCTCCAGTGCGGCAATTTGGGGGTAGTCAGCAAACACCGCCTCGCGAATCTGAACGGTGTTCTGGACTTTGCTCATCGGCGGATTGTCCACCTCCAACTGCCCCGAAGCCTTTGGCCAGGGAAGCGAGTTATGGGGAATTGATCATCATTCTAAGTAAGGAACCGCACTCTTGATAGGAAATAGGGAGCAGGTTGGTTACGAGAAGTGTAACCATGCTAAATCGAGAGAGGGGCTAGGCGTTCACCGGAGTCTGTTGTGACGCCAGTCTGGTTTGCGATTGCGGCTGCGGCAGTCCTGCCTTGGCGAGAACAAAGTTACCCGCCATCAAAGCATCGATGCCGGAGCAGAAGTAGCTGCGCACCGCATCCCTGGGGTTCACCACCAGCGGCTCACCGAAGAGATTGAAGGAAGTATTTACCAGAATTGGCGCCGGGGCTTGCTCGCCGAACTTTTTCAACAGTCGCCAGAACAACGGATTGCTCTGCCGGCTGACGACCTGCAAACGCACACGGTTCCCGGAGAACAGGAGTCCCTCGGGCAACACATTGGCTTCCGGTCGTGCCCACGCCAGCGAGTTCATGAACGCACACAGCGGGGAGGCGTCAAAATAGCGCGCGCAATCCTCTTCGGGCACGGCCAATGCGAAGGGACGGAACCACTCCCGGTGCTTGATGAAATCGTTCAAGTTTTCCTTGACGTAACTGCCCCACGGTGATGCCAGCACGCTGCGATGGCCGAGCGCGCGTGGACCGAACTCAGCCGCACCCTGGTACCAGCCGACAATCTTGCCCGCGGAAAGCAACTGCACCACGGCGTCGATCTTGCGATCCTCGGTGTTGTGTAGGGCGTAGCGCGCCTTGCAGTTGTCGAGAACGTCTTTGATGTCCTGCTCGCGGAACTTTGGTCCCCAAAAAACATGCGAGGGCGCCTCCGTCCGCTGGTTACCAGAAGTCCGGTGCCACGCTAACTGGGCAGCCCCCAGCGCGCAGCCGCTGTTGCCCGGAGCGGGAGGCACAGAGACCTGTCCCACTCCCAGTCTTTTCTCCAAATCAGAGACCAGAAGGGTGTTCTGAAACAAGCCGCCACCCAAGCAAATGTTCTGGATGCCCTCGCGCCGGCGCAGATCTTCAAGCAAATCGCCGACCAGCTCCGTACATGCCTGCTGCAAACTCGCCGCCAGCACCTTTTTCTGATCTTTACTGATTTCGCCGGGAGTG
>JBKQLO010000190.1:0-13665 GCA_052147055.1 Terriglobales bacterium | reverse complement strand
GTTAATGAAACGGTGTACTTTGGGGGGCTTCATTTCGAGCACCTCCAATCGACCGAACCAATCGAGGTACTCAGCGCCCAGAAGTAGAATCGCCAAAATCCACAGCGCCAATTGTTGCAACAGTCCCAACAACAATGAAACCATCTTGTATACCTCCACAGGGGAAGAATCGTATCATTCGACTCCAAGCCCAGCCCGAGGACGGTTTTGCTGGTCGGCGAGTGCAGTTCAGCGGGTCGATTCGCGTTTGGCTACTTCACAGGAATCCAAGTGAATGTTTGCCAATCCGCTGGGAGTGCATAGCTACATGTGTTCCAATCAATCTTCGCATTCAGTGGCGGAGAAAAGGAGCGACCTTCGATGCGATCTGGCGTTACCAGGGTGAGTTCAATGGGCCGAGTATCTGAACAGGATTTGCCGCCGTCTTGCCTGGGGAGGTCTACACACTGCGGTGGGAGTTTGTGTTACTCAATGGGTCGGGCGGGATGGTTCAAGTGTCCGAGGGCAAGTCTAAGGCTGCGCGACGACTTCTGCCCATGACTCCTGATGTATACCGAATGTTGACCCGCCGCCACGAAGCCCAGGGCAGGCCCGCCGAGGGTTGGGTATTTCCTTCCTCGGCGAGATATGGCCACTTGGAACAGGGAACGGCGAAAACCCAGCACTCAGCAGCGATTGCCAAAGCGAACGCTGAAACTGTCAAAGCAAACGCAAAGCGAGTGGCTGCCGGGGAGAAGCCGCTGCCGCTGCCACTGCCCGCGTTCGAGCCTTACGTCATGCGCCACACGGCCCTCACTGCCATGTCCCCGTTCTGCGATGCGTTTACGCTGGCCCGGATAGCAGGTCACAGTTCGATCACGATCACGCAGCGGTATTGCCACCCACTGGGCGACGCTGTTGAGGCTGCCTTTCTAAAATTCGGTAGCCGGGTGGTCACCGACGGTGGTCACCACGAAAAAATGCTGTTGCCCACTGAGAGCGAGGCGACACGGATAAGCGATTCGAAAGCTTAGGGTTAAGTGGTGAGCGCGGTAGGAATCGAACCTACAACCTACTGATTAAGAGTCAGTTGCTCTGCCAATTGAGCTACGCGCCCGGCCATGATTTACGCCGACTGCGGACGTTCCGGCTGAGAGTGTGGCGGAAACTGCCAGCAAACTGCGACTCGCTTTCCGTCCCGTCGCTAGCCCAGACCCAGGCGAGCCTTACGCCAGCGACCCTCCGAGTGTAACACGAAGATTGGGATACACGCGGCGAGCGTCGGCTATGGGCGGGGGTGCGAAGAGTACGAAAATGCCGGGGCGGATTCCTGGCTGACTAGCGCGCGCCCGTAATCAAGTCCGGGTTACTTTCGCGCACGCTTTCGTGATTACCTGCGAGGAACTTTTTGTTACCGAAGTAGCATTTACACAAAGCGCGTCTCGCCCTAAGATCGCAATTGTGTTTTGGCAGTTCTGGGGGAGGGCTGCCGAGAGCGTCCTGAGCTGAAAAGTTCAGGACGTTTTTTATTTGCGGGCAGATCGCGAATCGTTTTCTAAGAGCGTTGCTGGATGTCCGCAGCAAATGTTCCCACGGCCCGAGAGACGCTGTGACTGGGCCGGCGTAGCGGCAGGCCAGTTTCCATTGGCGGACGCTGCTCCAGAGTTCCCAGCACTGGCGTTTCCGCCAATCCGTTCAACTCCAGCAACGACACGAACCCGTGCCGCAGGCACATGCGGTCAATTTTTCTTTGTTGGTGGGGCCGCAGCACTTTGAGGGGAAGCGTGTGGAAATTCCGGAATATCCACAATAGATAAAGTCGCTGCACGAAGGAAGGGTTTACATACCGAGGTCCGAGAGGAGTGAGCACTCGCAGCACTCCCTGAGAGAGCTTATCTAGCAACATGCCAAGTTCACCTAGTGCTTAATTTCTGTTTCCTTGAACCAGAGCAATTCAAGGGCCAGCATTATTGCACCAAACGTGATGCAAAGGAAGAGATTTCTTAGAATTTCCGAAGTATTTTGGACTAGAGTCCGCCTGCCCAGGCCCGTCGGCTCCCCCCTGTTGTATCAGGGGCGGTGCAAATCCAACCGAGGCTTCCGCCCTCATTGAGGGATTTCAGGCAGGGCGGCAATGTTCCGGATATTGGCAGCAACCCCTATTTGGCCGGTTCCTGGGGCCGCCTCTACTCGTACGACTGAGGCTTGGCAGCAAACCCAGCTTTTTCCCCCCTGGGTGAGCTCGGGCGGCAGCATGAGAACCATTTCCAGGTCGCTGCCTTCGTGAATCTGGGAGTCGGTGTAGAAGAAAACCCCGTTTCGGCTGAGGTCACGAGTAAGTCCCGTGCTGGCTTCGCTTTGCCCGGATCGGATCGATACCCGCACCTGCACCGGAAGGCGGGGTAAGGAACGCTGTTCAGGCTTACTTCTGGTCATAAGGTCAGGGCAGAATACCACGGGGAAGGGGCTGGAAGAGCCTTCGCCATCATTTAGCATGAAGGGGTGACCTCGCGAACTCCGCTACGAGTGGGACTGGCCCGCGCCCTCTCTAAGCTGGGGTACTGCTCACGCGCGGCAGCCTTTCGTCTGGTTCGCGCCGGACAGGTCACGGTCAATGGAACCATCCAGCGCGATCCAGAGCGGCCGGTCAGTTGGCAACAGGACCGGATCGAAGTCGGGGGCCATGCCGTTGCCGCTCCGGGCAAGGTTTACCTAATGTTGAACAAACCTCGTGGCCTAGTGACGACGGCCTCCGATGAAAAGGGCCGCAAGACCGTTTATGCAGGCCTCGACGCGAATTTGCCCTGGCTCGGTCCGGTTGGGCGTCTCGACAAAGCCAGCGAAGGTCTGTTGCTGCTGACTAACGATTCCCTGTTTGCGGCGCGCGTGCTGGCGCCGGGAACCCATCTGGACAAAACCTACCACGTGCAGATTACGACCGTTGCCGACGAAGCGTTACTGGCTGCGCTTACCCGAGGTGTCCCCTCGAGTGAAGGCGACCTGCTCCGGGCCAAGAGTGCACGGCTCTTGCGGAGCGGGAACAAGAATAGTTGGCTGGAGATCGTACTCGATGAAGGCAAGAATCGTCACATCCGTCGTATGCTGGCCGGGTGCGGCGCCGAAGTGCTGCGGCTGGTGCGCGTGGCGGTTGGGCCACTAACGCTGGGTGAGCTGGCCAAGGGAGATTCGCGATTCTTGACGAAAGAAGAAAAGCAGCAGCTGGATACGGCCATGAACAGTCTCTCGCGCGGCGGCGAGTTACCTAAAGCGAGACAGGAGTGAATCGGGGGCGGGCCCTGGACGAAATTGAGAGGAGACGCTTACTTGCCGAAGTCTTCTTGCAGAAAAGGCAGACCGGCTGCGACGCGAGCCGTCGCTTCCAGTTGCTGTAGGTCGTCGAGAGTGAAATCCGGTCCCGAAGTGGCCAGTTCAAACCCCTTGCGGCAAATTTGAATTACGCCCAGGACCTTCTTCTGTGGGTTTAAGATGGGCGCCGACATAAGCTTCTGAATCGAGGTCTGCTCGGAATGGTCGGTTTCCTCGGTCGCGCCCAAGCGGACGGTTTCGAAGACGCGCGCGTGCTTCACCTTGGCGAAAGTATTGAACAGTTCTGTTTTCTTGGTGGATGCAGTGTGCGCGGCCACTGACGAGGAACTGGAGACTGGAATCGAGCCGGCAGTTTTCAATTGGTCGGGGAAGACGAACTTCAGCAGCCCTTTTTCCAAGCGCAACAAAGCAACTTCGTTGGGCCGCACGCCGAAGAACTTGGACACCGCGGTGCGGAATTTTTCCGGTGTGTCCGCTTGCGCCAATGCAGATTCCACGGAGGATTTGGCTGCCCGCGCTGGAGCCGCCGCCGTTCCCGAAGTCGAATTCAATTTTCCCGCCATATTGTAAATCGATGTCCCTACGCCTGGAGTGCTATCCAAGTCAGCGTCACTATGGTGACCTGTTGAGAAGGGGTCATCAAGTTACCGAAGTACTTTGAGAAAGCAATCGGGATCCGAAGAATTCAGTTTTCATTCCTTAGTCAGCGGAAATCCCTTTTCCCGCCAGCCGCGAATACCGCCATCCATGGAGATTACCTGGGTGTAGCCCATTTTCTGCAGGTTGTCTGCGGCCAGGGCAGAGCGGAAGCCGCCGCCGCAGTACAGAATCATGCGCGTGGCCAGGTCGGGAACACGTTCCTCGATGTCCCGCTCGATGATTCCTTTGCCCAGATGAATGGCGCCGGGCAAGTGGTCTTTGGCATACTCGTTGTCTTCCCGCACGTCAACCAGCAGGAACTTCTCACCGCGGTCTAATTTCGACTTTACCTCGTCGACGGTGGTTTCATGAATGCGCTTTCTGGCGTCGTCGACAATGTTCAGAAAACGCGGCGGATGCTGATGTGCCATAGGCGCCTCCGATCACAGACATCCAGCACATTCTATCGGAATGCGCCCTGCGGGTGGGAACCAGAAAGCACTTCGGTAGAGTGGAGCTACAACACTGGATTGGAATCGGCAGCCGAAACTACTTCGATGTTTTCCTCGACCGCGGAAACCGCGTTGGCAGGCGAACCCTTCAGCAGTTTCTCCAAATTGCTTTGCAATTGACTCCGTTCCGGCTCCCTGAGTTCGTCGAACTCGAAGGGTTGCAGATAACCTTGCGTAGCCCACATCGGAAATAGCATTTTGGCTTTGCTACGGACGGTGGTGTTCCCAACGTGAAAGATCACTTCCACTTTGATGCCTTCGTCCAGAGGCTTCTCCACCTGCAAAAGACCGCCAGTGGTGGAAAGTTGATGCAGCTTTCCCTGCAGTTGCCGTCCGTTTTCCAGGCGTGCCAGAAATAACACACTTCCTCCGAGCTTCACGCGCGGTGCCCGGTTGACGCTGCTTCGCTGGGTGGACCTAGCCATGTCGTTCTTTGAATATCGCACTGAACCCTACCCAGTGGGAGGTTACGAAAGAACCCGGCCTTACACAGCGCCCGCCATCCCAATGTATATAAGACACTTAGTCGATTCTTGCAGAGGATCATATACGCTCTCGATTTGTGCCCTGAAGCTCCACTCGCCGGCCCGGAATGTTGCCTACGTTCCAGTCCGGGAAGAGGTCGGCCGGTAACCGCAAGAAAATTACAGATGTTACTTTGCGGGGGCAAAATCCTCCGCTTAGGCTAATGCTCGATGAAACTGAGCTCGTTACTGATCTCGCAGGATCCCCCAACTCTGCGCTGCTTGACCGCGGCGCTTGCCAAACTCGACATCGAAGCAGAAGTTTGTTCGTCATGCGCGCGCGCCATCGAACTGCTGGTGAAGTGTCCATATTCGGCTATCGTGCTGGATTTCGACGAACCCGGGGCTGCCCAGGTCGCGCAGATCGTCCGCCTCGCGCTCTCGGAGCGGCCACCGCTGGTGGTGGCATTGGTTACCGAACTGGGACCGGTTAGTGGGGCGTTTCAGGCCGGAATCAAATTCGTTCTGTACAAGCCGTTAAAGGCGCAGGACGTGGCCCAGTCGCTGTGGGATGCCAAACAGTTCATGCGTCGCGACCGCCGCCGCTCGGCCCGGGACAATGTGAAAGCCCTCGTACAGTTGCAACTCGCGGGTACAACCCAGCCGGCATTGTTGCGTGACCTCAGCGAACAAGGTCTGGCGTTGCAGGCGCCTGAACCGTTGTCCCAGGCGCAGAGCGTACCGCTACGCTTCATACTCCCTGGGACGGCGCAGACGGTGCACGCCATTGCAGAAGTGATTTGGGCAGATGAAACCGGCCGTGCGGGCTTGTTCTTCTCCCGGCTCACGCCATCGTCGCAGAAATGTCTCCGCAATTGGTTTGCTCGCCGCCACGCTAAGAGAAAGGATGCCGTGCGTGTTCTTCTCCCGCCTGGAAAGTCGCAGCGTTCGCGTTCCTTGGCCAACATCTAGGACACGATCAAGTCCTGTCTCCGTGCTAGACTCGCACTTCTCTGGAGTGACGAGTGCATGGCTGAACTGACCTTCCTGCCGGCGGTTTCCATGGCCCAGAAAGTCCGCGAAAAGAAGGTGTCCCCGGTGGAGTTGGTGGACGCACATCTGGCGCGGATCGAAAGCTTGAATCCGAAGCTGAACGCGTTTATACAAGTGGACGCTGCCGGCGCCCGTGCGCAAGCCCGCCTGGCAGAAGACGCAGTGATGCGAAAGCAGAAGCTCGGACCGCTGCACGGTGTGCCGCTGAGCATCAAGAGTTCGATCGAGGTAAGCGGCCTCCGCCACGAGGCTGGGACAAAGCTGCGGGCAGGGTTGACCGCGAAAAAAGACGCGCCCCTGGTTGCACGGCTGCGCGAGGCTGGCGCGATCATTCTGGGGACCACGAATACTCCCGAACTTCTGATGGCCTGGGAGACTGACAACCTGCTTTACGGGCGCACCAACAACCCCTGGGACTTGTCGCGGACCCCCGGAGGATCGAGCGGTGGAGAAGCCGCGGCCATCGCCAGCGGATGCTCGGCAGGTGGCGTAGGCAGCGATGGTGGCGGCTCCATTCGTGTCCCGGCACACTTCAGCGGAATCTGCGGACTGAAGCCCACGCCGGGCCGCATCCCAGCGACCGGACACTTTCCGGCATCAGTCGGACCGTTTGCCCTGCTGGGCGTCGTGGGCCCCATGGCCCGTACTGTCGCCGATCTGAAAGTGCTGTTTGAAGTGATGCAAGGTTCGGACGATGGCGACCCGTCCGCTGCGCCGGTTCGGGTACGCTGGCCCGGCAAAGAAGATGTGAAGAACCTGCGCATCGGTTACTTCGAGGACGACGGCCGAACGCCTGTAACCTCCGAGACCCGCGCTGCCGTCAACGCGGCTGCGGAGGGGCTCAAGCGTGCCGGGTTCAAGGTCGAGTGCTTTCGTCCCGAGGGCCTGGAGCAAGCCCGCCAACTGTGGTGGCAGTTTTTCGGAATCGCCGGAGGGATGTTGCTCGGTCCCATGACCAAAGGCAGAGAGGCAGAACTCAGCCCGATTCTCAAAGAGTTTTCAAGTTGGGTGGCTGCAGAACCGACCCACACCGCCCAAACTCTTCTTGATACTTGGATTCAGCGCGATGTCGTGCGCATGCAAGTCTTCGAGCAGATGCGCGACTATTCCATCCTGCTTTGTCCGGTGGCTGCGATTCCTGCGTTCCGGCATGGCGAACGCAGTTGGCAGATCGACGGAAAGACCGTGCAATATCTCGACGCCTGGAGCTATACCGAGTGGTTCAGCCTGCTGGGGACTCCGGCGGTTGTCGTTCCTGTCGGCCAATCGCAGGAAGGTTTGCCGATCGGAGTGCAGATTTCCGCTCGTCCGTGGCAGGAAGAACTGGTCTTGGAGGTAGCGGCCGCAGTGGAACAAGCCTGCGGCAATTGGCGCAAGCCGCCGATGGTGTGATTCCTTCCGTTTATACTGTGCTGCACTGAACTCCATTGAATCGTTTCAGTCCATGACACTGGAACCACGCTTTCGGCGATTCACGCAGCAGCGTGTAGCTACCTGGCTGCTCGTACTCTTGACTGTCTCCGCAGCCTATCTCTACGCATTTCCCCAGCCCAACATTTTCTATGCCGGAGTGGTCCTGCTGCACGCGCTGGCGGGCGTCATCGCGACCTTTCTGCTGCTATTTCTCTTTCGCGGGCTGCGAGGTCGAAATTTTGCTTCGCGCCTGGGATGGATATTGGTGACCTGTGGCGCGTTGCTGGGGGTCATTCTCATCAAGACCGGCACACCGCGAGCACAGTGGAACCTGATGTATTTTCACATCGCTTTGTCGGTGGCAGGACTGGGGGTTCTGCTTTCGGAGTGGGTCGGATTACGGAGATGGTTGAACCGGGGGATTTCCAGACCGCTCTCTCGTTACGCAATATGCCTGGTTTTGATCGCACTGCTCGTCGCAGGCGCTCGCTATCTGCGCGAATCTCGCTGGCGAAGTCACGCGCGTATTGAAAATCCTGCCATGCCGCCCGCCGCCATGGACGGCGAGGGCGATGGGCCCAGTGGACCATTCTTTCCCAGTTCCGCCCAGGTGTCCGGCGGCCAGAAAATTCCCAGCAAGTTCTTCATGGAATCGGAATCGTGCAAGCGCTGCCATGAAGACATCTACAATCAGTGGTTCAGCTCGGCACACCACTTTTCGTCCTTCAACAATCAGTGGTACCGCAAGAGCATCGAATATATGCAAGACACGGTGGGCACGCGGCCCTCGAAATGGTGCGGCGGATGTCACGATCCGGCGGTGCTTTATAGCGGAATGATGGACACACCCATCACGCAGATTGTGCATCGTCCGGAATCCCAGGCTGGACTCGGCTGCATGATGTGCCACTCCATCGCTGCCGTGAAAAGCACCATGGGGCAGGGCGACTTTTATCTCGAATATCCCAAGCTCCACGAAATGGCGGCGGCCACGAATCCAGTCGCGCGCTTTTTCCACGATTTCCTGGTGAAGCTGAATCCCGAACCGCATCGGCGAGTGTTTCTCAAGCCGTTCATGCGGGAGCAGACGGCCGAATTCTGCTCCACTTGCCACAAAGTGCATCTCGACGTGCCGGTGAACCATTACCGCTGGATTCGCGGCTTCAACGAATACGACAACTGGCAGGCCAGCGGGGTGTCAGGTCAGGGAGCTCGGTCGTTTTATTACCCGCAGCAGCCGTCACAATGCGCGGATTGCCACATGCCGCTCACGCATTCCTCGGACTTCGGCAACAACAATGGATTCGTCCATTCTCACCGCTTTCCCGGCGCGAACACCGCGTTGCCTACCGCCAATGATGATAGCGAACAACTCAAAGCCACGGAGGACTTCTTGAGGAACAACATCCTTAGCGTGGATATATTCGCGCTCTCCCGCGAGCCGGATGCGCCACAACCCGGCGTGTCCACCCAGCCTGAGCTGTCCACGAACTTCGCTGTCGGGGAGGAAGCCGAGAGCAAAGTTACACCGGCGAATGAAGGCGAAGTCTCTCCCCTTACGGGGCCGCTGAATCGGATGCAAGCCACAGTTCGGCGGGGAGATACCGTACGTGTGGATGTGGTTGTCCGTACGAAGAAAATCGGCCACTTTTTCCCCGGCGGCACGGTCGATGCCTACGACACCTGGCTCGAACTTAAGGCTACAGATGAAAAAGGTCAGACCATTTTCTGGAGCGGCATGGTCGAAGACGGAGGCAAAGGCCCGGTCGAGAAAGGCGCGCACTTTTATCGTTCGCTGCAGCTTGACGCCCACGGAAACCGCATCAACAAGCGCAATGCCTGGGCTACGCGGGCGGTTCTATATGTACATCTGATCCCGCCCGGCGCCGCCGACACTGTGCATTATCGACTCCACATTCCGCAGAATACGGGTGACAAGATCACGCTGCACGCGCGTCTTTGCTACCGCAAATTCTCCTGGTGGAACACTCAGTTTTCTTTTGCCGGCGTCCCGGAGGCGGCTGGCGAGGTCACGGCGGACTACGATGATCGCGACTTCACTTTTACCGGATCGCTCCGGGGAGTTTCGGCCAAGGAAGAGAGAATCCCCGACCTGCCAATCATCGTGGTCGCTGAGGATGAAGCGACACTGAATGTGTCGCCGCATAACACCGTTGCGCCTCAGTCGAAAATTGTCATGCACGCAGGCGACTGGCAACGCTGGAACGACTACGGCATCGGCCTCTTCCTCCAGGGCGATTTGAAAGCCGCTCGGGCAGCATTTGAGAAAGCAACCGAGGTGGACTTCGACAATCCCGATGGCTGGGTAAACCTTGGCCGCATGGCGGTGCAGGAGGGCGACATGGATCGTGCTCGCTCGGTCTTGGAGAAGGCCTTGTCGCTGAAACCAGACCTGGCGCGCGCCCACTTCTTCTACGCCAAGGTTTTGCACAACGAGGGCCGTTACGACGAAGCGGCCCAACACTTGCACAAAGTCTTGGCTCAATATCCCCGCGACCGCGTTGCCTTGAATGATCTCGGCCGTATTCTCTTCCTCCAGCGTAAGTACACGGATGCCGTCCAAGTATTGCAAAGCGTTCTCGCCATCGATCCCGAAGACTTGCAGGCTCACTACAACCTGATGCTCTGCTACAACGGTCTAGGAGACGAAACACGGGCGCACGAGCACCAAGTCCGCTACTTGCGTTTCAAGGCGGACGAAGCATCTCAGGCCATCACCGGCCCGTATCGCCAACTCAATCCCGAGGACAACAACGAGCGTCAGGCGATTCACGAGCACGGGTCGGTGCCGTTGAGCGGGCTTGGCAAGAACTGTGTGGGGACAGCCGCCCCCGGCTGTCCGGCCGAGCGAAGCTCGGCTCGGGTTGCGGCTGGAGGAACGAAATGATGCGCGGATTTCTAGCGCTCGCGTATTTGTTGATCCTGAGCAGCTTTGCGCACACTCAATCTATCCAGTTTCGCGATATCACTGCCCATGCCGGCATCCATTTCGTCCACAATAATGGCGCCTTTGGAAAGAAGTACCTTCCGGAGACCATGGGCCCGGGATGCGCATTCATCGACTACGACAACGACGGCTGGCCCGACATCCTCTTGGTGAATGGTCAAGACTGGCCCGGACACTCGAAGTCCGGCGCGACTACGCTAAAGCTCTACCACAACAATCACGATGGCACGTTCACTGACGTTACTCAAAAAGCCGGGCTGGCGGTGCCGATGTACGGCTTGGGTGTTGCCGTCGGCGATTACGACAACGACGGCTACGACGACTTCTTCGTCACTGCCGTCGGCCAGAGCCACCTGTTTCACAACAACGGCAACGGCACCTTTACCGACGTAACGAAGGCCGCCGGAATGTGGGGGCCGAACGAGTTCTCTACCGGCGCTGCCTGGGTGGACTACGATCGCGACGGCAAGCTCGACCTTGTAGTCGCGAATTATGTGCAGTGGTCGGAGAAAGCCGATCTCTACTGCACGCTCGACGGCGTTCACAAATCCTATTGCACTCCCGAATCCTACAAGGGCAGTTCGGCGCGGCTGTGGCACAACCTGGGTAATGGAAAGTTTGAAGATGCCACCGGGAAAGCAAAGTTTTACGATCCGACTTCGAAGAACCTCGGTGTTGCGATTCTCGACTACAACGGCGACGGCTGGCCCGACATTCTGCTGGCCAATGACACTCAACCTAACAAGCTGTATCGCAACCAGCACGACGGCACCTTCGCGGAAAAGGGAATTGAAGCTGGGATCGGCTTCAGTGAAGACGGCGTAGCCCGCGCCGGAATGGGCGTCGATGCCGCGGACTACGACCGCTCCGGGCGTCCCAGCATCCTCATTACGAACTTTGCCAATCAAATGCTGTCGCTCTATCACAACGAAGGCAACGGTTTGTTTGTGGACGAAGCGCCGCGTTCCGAAGTCGGGCGGGCCACGCTGATTACGCTGGGATTCGGCTGTTTCTTCTTCGATTACGACAACGACGGCTGGCCCGATATCTTCGTTGCCGACGGCCATATTGACGATGAAATCGAGCGCGTGCAAAAGCGCGTGACCTATGCCGAGCCGCCGCATGTGTTTCGCAACCTCGGCGGCGGCAAGTTTCAGGAAGTCACAGATTCGCTCGGGTCAGCATTTGCCAGTCCCAAAGTCGCACGCGGTGCGGCTTATGCTGACATCGACAACGACGGCTCACTCGACATTTTGCTCACCACCAACGGCAGGCCCGCGTATTTGTTTCACAACGAAGGCGGCAGCAACCACAGTCTGCGGGTGAAGTTGGCAGGAACGAAGTCGAACCGTGACGGCATGGGTGCAGTGGTGCGTTTGACGTCCGGAAAAGATGTTCAGTGGCAGACGGTGCATAGCGGATCGAGTTATCTTTCGCAAAGCGAACTGACGCTGACCTTCGGACTCGGTGCGGCGGTTCAAGTTGATGCGGTCGAGGTTCAATGGCCGAGCGGGCAAGTCGACAAACTGGCAAACGTTGCCGCGAGTCAAACTCTCACGGTTCAGGAAGGGAAGGGAATCGTGGCTAACCGACCGTACTCGTTGCCCGCCGGCAAAAAACGATAACCACAGAGGACACGGAGGATCACAGGGGAACCGAGCGAAAAACCTCTGTGTTCCTCTGTGCCCTCTGTGGTTAACTTGTTTCTCGCATGACTCGACGAAATGCAATTGTCCTGACCGGAACCCTGGTAGCAAGCGCCATCTTTTTCGCAGCCTCTTCGCAGACGCCCGCTGACGCCACGCCCGCCCGAGCAGCGCACCTCAACAATCTCGGCGTTGCCTACATGAATCAGCAGCTCTTTGAAAAAGCCTTGAAAGCATTCCAGGACGCTGCCGCGCTCGATCCCACGCTCCAGATTGCGCGGCTGAATCAGGGGATTGCGTTGCTGAATCTGGGCAAGGTCGATGCCGCTCGGCCGCTGTTGGAGGACGCGGTGAAGCAGAACCCTAACGATTCCCATGCCTGGTACAACCTCGGGTTGCTCTTCAAGAATGTCGGCGACCCGAAGGCCGCCATTGACGCGTTCCAGCATGTAACCACGATCGATCCCAACGATGCAGATGGCTGGTATTTCCTCGGCGGTTCTTATGCCGAGAACAAGCAGTACCGCGAAGCCGTGGACGCATTCCAGCACGCGCTGAAGCTGAATCCGCAGCATGCATCAGCAGAATTTGGTCTTTCACGCGCTTATCAGCAGTCGGGCGATTTAACCCACGCCCGCGAACATCTTGTCCGCTTTCAGTACATCACGCAGAACAAGCTGGGTGTGCCGATCAGCCTGGCCTACGGCGAGCAAGGAAAGTATTCGCTGGCGGAAGAGTCACCGCTGGCGCCAGAAAAAGTGCCGGTGCAGATCAAGGTGCAGTTCGTCGATGTAACCGAGAAAGCGGGAATTGTGGCCAAGACCGGCGGAAACTATGGGCTAACAAGCCACCTCGGGCCTGGCGCCTGCTTCATCGATTACGATGCCGACGGTCGTGTTGATATCTTCCTTCCTGCCAATGGTCAGCAGGGCGGTCTCGTTCTCTATCACAACCTGGGTAATGGCAAATTCGAGGATGTCACGAAGAATGCGGGTCTCAATCCCAGCCTGCAGGCAACCGGCTGCACTGTGGGAGACTTCGACAACGATGGTTTTCCTGACCTGGCGGTTACCGCAGGCTTCGTCTATTTATTCCACAACGACAAGAAGGGCAAGTTCGTGGAAGTCGCGGGTGATCCTAGCGTCGTGGGCGGATCCCCCGCCTCCGGTATCGACACCAGCAACTTGAATGCAGGAAGTAGCGCGGTGGTGTGGTCAGGGTTGAATTTCGTGGATTACGATCATGACGGTGACTTGGATCTCCTCGTTACACGTTATCTTGAGACGCACATTGAGGGTAGTGGCGAGACTCGAGTAGTGGAATCGGGAGCGCCCGCCAAGATGTGGCGCAACAACGGCAATGGGACTTTTACAAACGTGACGAGCAACATCGGCCTGACGGAGGCGGCTGCTGCCAACGGTATCGGAACGGACTACAACAACGACCGTGCCATCGACCTAGTAGTGACTGGAGCGGAGGAAAGCCCCACTATCTTCGAAAATCCCCGCGAAGGGAAATTCCCCGCGAGGCGGATTTGGTCTACTCGGCAGCTGCCACCCACTGTCGGTGTTGCAGTTCTCGACTTCGACCACGACGGCTGGATGGACCTCGCCTTCACTCATTGGGGCGCTCCCGGCCTCACGCTCTGGCGAAACAATCAGGGA
>JBKQLO010000189.1:0-3018 GCA_052147055.1 Terriglobales bacterium | reverse complement strand
GACGAGCAGCCTGGTCAGCAAGTGGGAGCGCGGCGAAAAGCGGCCTTCCGGGGCCTCGCTCAAATTGCTCTCACTGGTCGAGAAGAATGGGCTTGCCACCGTTGCTTAGTCTCCGTGAGTAGCGCGGACCCCCGTCTTTGGGGTCCGCGGTTCTTCCCGAGCGAAACCGACAAATTTCCATTGCCCACAGACCCGCCACGCTGGCTTCTTCGCCACGGCACACTCGCCTAACCTTCGAAGTAAGAACCGCGGACCTCAAAATCGGAGGTCTGATTAGATAACGGCATCGGCTCCAGAACCGGTAGACTTGGTTTGTTCCGACCAAGGATAGCCGGAAAAGGAGCCGAAGCCATGCAGTATTTTATCGGATGTGACGTACATACGCGAAACCAAATGGTGGCCTGGATCGAGGCGGAGACGGGAGAGATCAAGAAGCGGCGGTTGGAGCACGAGAGCCAGGAAGTGAAAGAGTTTTACGCGCAGTTTCCGCGGGGGACGGTGGTGGGGATCGAAGCGACGTTTCCCGCGTATTGGTTCGAGCGGCTGATGGGAGAACTGGGGCACGAGTTGTGGGTGGGCGACGCGGCGCGCATTCGGGCCAGCGAGGTGCGCTATCAGAAAACGGATTCCCGCGACGCCGAGCTGCTGCTGGATTTGCTGCGCACCGGGCGCTTCCCGCGCATCTGGGTTCCGTCCCTGGAAGAGCGCGACCTGCGGCAGTTGCTGGTACATCGGATGAAGCAGGTGCGAGCGCGCACGCAGGTGAAGAACCAACTGCACGCCCTGGCGATCAGCCAGGGGGTTTGCCGGAAGAGCAAGCTGTGGAGTGTGAAGGGAAGAAAAGAACTCGAGGGCCTCACTCTATTGCCCTGGGCGGCGCGTCGGCGGAAAGAGTTGCTAGAGTCGCTGGACCGCCTAGACGAGCAGGTGCGGGAACTGGACCGGGCGGTGGAAGAAGCCGGCCGCGGGCGGGCGGAGGTGGCGCTGTTGCGCACCCATCCGGGAGTGGGCATGGTGGTGTCCCTGGCCTTCGTGCTGACGGTGGGACCGGTCGAGCGCTTCGCCAACAGTCGCAAGCTGGTAAGCTATCTGGGACTCAATCCCCGGGAGTACTCCAGTGGCGGCCGCCAACGCCTGGGCTCAATTAGTAAGCAAGGGAACACGATGATGCGCTGGCTGCTGGTGGAAGCGGCGCAGACGGCGGCGCGCCTGGATCCGCAGTTGCGTCGCCTTTATCAACGCTTGAAGAAACAGAAGACGAGCGCCGTGGCGAAAATCGCGGTCGCCCGCCGTCTGGCGGTTCGGTTGTTCTGGATGCTGCGTACGCGCCACAACTATACGCAGCTCGTTCACATGTCCGGCAGCCCGAGTAGCGCGGTGGTTCCGCCTCCGGCGGAACCGAAGGTCTGATTGGGCGCCGGGCCTCCCCGCACGACGGCGGGGAGGTCGCACGGTGAATCATGGTGGCCGCCGCCCGTGATGGTGAAAACGCGCAGCGGCATCGAATAGATGAGTGGTGGAACCCCAGCGGTCCACCGTGAGATTCGACGAGGCGAGCCTTGGTCGGGACGAGCCAAAAAGAATCCACGAAGAAGGACGAAGCCCTCGCAAAAACCTCCAGGACTTCGCCCCCGGGGAAGTGTTGCTTGACAAAGCCGATGCCGTTATAGACGCGCTACGGTCGCTTTTCGACGCAGCGCGCAAAAAGTTGATTCAGGAGTTCCAAGCCCAGATCCATCTCTTCCCGCGTGATGGTAAATGACGGCGCAATCGTAAACACATTCTTGTAATAACCACCCACGTCGAGAACCAATCCGTAGTTACGGCCGCGGGCCTGAAGATTGCCAGCCAGACCTTCGGCGAAAATCCGGTCGGTCAGGTCGCGGTCCGGGGTGATGCCGTCCGGCTTGCAGACCTCCAGTCGCAGGGCCAGGCCCAGGCCGTCCACGTCGCCGATGATTCCCGGGTACCTGCTTTGCAATTTGCGCAGGCCGGCGAGGAAATACGCTCCCTTTTCATTCACCAGCTTTTCGTAGTCTTCCTCCTCCAACATCTTCAACGTTTCGAGCGCCACCGCGGTGCCCAGCGTATTGGACGAGAACGTGGAGTGCGTGGACCCGGGAGGGAACAATTCCGGCGTGATCAATTCCTCACGCGCCCAGATGCCGGAAATGGGATTCAAACCGTTGGTCAGCGCCTTGCCGAACACAATGATGTCCGGCGTGATGCCGAAGTTCTCAATCGCCCAGAATTTGCCGGTGCGATAAAAACCCATCTGGATTTCGTCATCGACAATCAGGATCTTGCGTTCGCGGCAGGTTTGCTGCAAGCGCTGGAAATAATCCTTGGGGGGAATCACGTATCCGCCGGTTCCCTGCACCGCTTCGATGTAAAACGCGCCGTACTCGGCGGACTTCGCCTTGGCGTCCCACACACCGTTGTATTCGTTGGCGAAGAGCTGGGCAAACTGGTCGTGGCAATAAAGATTGCAGGTCTCGGGCTTGAGGTTATACATACAGCGGAAGCAGTAAGGGTAAAAAACAAATTGTCCGCGGTCGCCGAAGTGTCCAAAGCGCCGTCGGTAGCGATAGCTGGAGGTGATGGCGGAAGCGCCCAGCGTGCGTCCGTGATACCCCCCCATGAAGGCAAACCTCAGGTTCTTGCCGGTGTAATTGCGCACCAGCTTCAGCGAGTCTTCAATGGCCTGCGCACCACCCACGTTGAAGTGGACGCGGCCTTTCACGCCAAATCGCTTTTCGCAGTATTGGGCGATGCGCGCGGCCACTTCCACTTTTTCCGCGTGCAGGTACTGACAAGCAAGTTGTGGCAGGCGGTCCACCTGGCGCTTCAGAGCATCACCCAGTCGCTGGTTATTGTAACCAAAGCTCGCCGCGGAATACCACATCTGCAAATCCAGGTAGGGCGTCCCTTTCTCGTCGTAAAGGTGACTGCCTTCGCAATCGACAAAGATTTTCGGGGGTTCAAGATAGTGCACCGTGTCGCCAAACGAGCAATACT
>JBKQLO010000188.1:0-3075 GCA_052147055.1 Terriglobales bacterium | reverse complement strand
GAGGACTCGGGCCGAGGTAGGCAACCCCATCGGAGGGTGCCTTAGCTGGCGCTAAGAACAGTCCTATAAACCGTGAACGTCTTCGGGCGTTGAGGTCCGATCCCTCCACCCTCCGCTCACTTCAATTCTATGCGAACTTAGTCAGCGGTGCAAAGCTGGTGATCTGGATCTAGCCAAACGATGTAAAACACCGAGGAAATGAAGAAGCCGTGGACGCGCCAAGAATGGTCTTTCTGTACTGCAAATTGCCAGCATACTTCTGGTTCGATTTGTTCTGGAAGATTCGTTGTTCGGCGACAATTAGACCACCGGCTGACGACAATTAAAACTCCCGCTCGGCGACAACTAATGTGACCATCAAGAATCGCGCTGTTCTGGCGCCGAGGCAATGGTCACAGACGAGCAGGTGAGGAGGCTGAGAAAGTTGTCGAACACTGAAAAGAATCAAGAGATTGCGGCGGCGAAGGCGGGGATGGACCCGACGACGGCGCGGCGGTATCTGCGGCTGGAACGGTTGCCCAGCGAACTGAAGAAAGAGCGCCCATGGCGGACCCGCGGGGATCCCTTCAGCGAGGTGTGGGGCGCGGTCCAAAAGCAAATGGAAGAGAGCCCAAGTCTGGAGGCCAAGACGCTATTTGAGTGGCTGCAGCGGGAGCACCCAGGGCGGTTTAGCGACGGGCAGATCCGGACGCTGCAGCGGCGAATCAAACTCTGGCGGGCGACGGAAGGGCCGGCGCGGGAGGTGTATTTCGGCCAGGTGCACGTGCCGGGTCGGCTGTGCGCGTCGGACTTCACGCACATGAGCGAGCTGGGGATCACCTTGGCCGGGCGTACGTTCGAACACCTGGTGTACCACTTCGTGCTGACGTATTCGAACTGGGAAACAGGCACGATCTGCTATTCCGAGAGCTTGGAGAGCCTCAGCGAAGGATGGCAGAACGCGGTCTGGGAGTTGGGCGCCGTGGCGGCGGAGCACCGCACCGACAGCCTGTCGAGCGCGGTGAACAACATGAGCAATCTGGAGGAATTCAACCGGCGCTATGAAGGGGTGATGCGGTATTACGGGGTGAAGCCGCAACACACCAATCCGGCGAGCCCGAACGAGAACGGGGATTGCGAGCAGAGCCATCACCGGTTTAAGCGAGCAGTGGATCAGGCGCTGCTGCTGCGCGGGAGCCGGGATTTTCAAAGCATGGTCGAGTACGCGCAGTTTCTGAAAGATCTGTTCGCGCAGCGCAATGCCGGGCGGCGGGCGCGTTTGGCCGAGGAGCTTGCGGTGATGCGAGAGTTGCCGGCGCGGCGGATGGAATCGGCCAAACGCGAGCGGGTGAAAGTGGACTCAGGAAGTCTGATCCACGTCGAGCGGAACTCGTATTCGGTGAACAGCCGCTTGATTGGGGCGCAGGTGGAAGCGCGGTTGTACCTGGATCACGTCGAGGTTTGGTACGGACAGAGAAAGGTGGAAGACCTGCCGCGGCTGCGCGGCCGGGGCAAGCATCGCATCGACTATCGGCACATCATCGAATGGTTGGTGCGCAAGCCCGGAGCCTTTGAAAACTACCGGTATCAAGAGGATCTGTTTCCGACCAGCCGGTTTCGCATGGCATACGATGCGCTGCGGGAAAGCACGCCGCTGAGAGCGGGCAAGGAGTACTTGAAGATTCTGAAACTGGCGGCGGAGACCGGCGAGGTCCAGGTCGATCAGGCTTTGCGCGAACTGCTGGCGGGAGAAGAGGAAGTGGGGATTACGGTGGAAGTGATCGGCGCAATGCTGTTCCAACTCGATACCATCGCGCCGGTGACGATGGTGGAAGTGGCGTTGGTGGACCTGGCCGGCTTTGACCAGTTGTGCACGGAGATGTGGCAATGAGCGCGGTCGCCGATGTGCGTCCGGCTTTGCTGGAGCATCTCAAGGATCTCCACCTGCCAACGGTGCGGGAATGCTACGAAGACACGGCCCGGCAGGCAGAGCGGGAAACGCTGAGCTACGAGCAGTATCTGCTGGAAGTGATCACGCGGGAATGCGAGCAACGGCGCAAGAGCAAGGTGCAGCGCTTGCTAAAGGATTCGGCGCTCCCCCTGGAGAAGTCGCTGCCGAATTTTGATCTGAAGCGCTTGCCGGCGAAAGCGGCACGGCAGTTGCGAACGCTGTTGGACGGCAGTTTCCTGGACCGGAAAGAGAACGTTCTGGTATTCGGGAATCCTGGATCGGGGAAGAGCCATCTTCTAACCGCCCTGGCCCAGGAGCTGGTGGTGGTGAAAGAGTGCAAAATGCACTTCACCAAATGCGCGCTCCTGATGCAGGATTTACTGGCGGCCAAGAGGGATCTGCGGCTGAGCCGGGAGATCAAACGCCTGAGCCGCTACGACGGATTGATCATCGACGATCTGGGCTACCTGCAGCAAAGCCGGGACGATATGGAAGTGGTGTTCACTTTGCTGGCCGAGCGTTACGAACGCGGCAGCGTCCTGATGACCAGCAATCTGCCGTTTTCCAAATGGGAAGCGATCTTCAAAGACGCCATGATGACGGCTGCTGCGATCGACCGCTTGGTGCACCATAGCGTGATCATCGAACTGAACATTCCCAGTTACCGCGTCGAACACGCCAAGAAGAACCAGCAAGCGGAAAGCCAGGGCGAAAGCGGATGAGCCACGAAAAACAAAGAGCTGTGGAAATGACGGTGCCGTGGAAAGCCTGGAAAACCAAAACCAGGTTTTCCACTCTTCCCACCGCCCCTTGGAAATCGCTCCGCGATTCCCACAGTCCCACAGCTCCGACAACGAGTCCTTTTATCTTATGCAGCAAAACCCAGGCGGCCGCGGGGCTTCGCCCCCAGCCGGTCCAGAGTAGTTGTCGTTGATCGGGAGAAATAGTTGTCGTCAACCCAAAGAAATAGTTGACGCCGGACAGACAGCAACGAAATCGGCGAAATGGCTACCATGGGTGCCATCGAATAGAATGCCAAGGCTAGGGGCGGCGACGATGGCCCATGGCTACCACGCACGCAGCCGCGTGACACTGCCGGAATTGAAGCAGAAAACCGGTTGGTGACACTTCCGGGAAGTGATTGG
>JBKQLO010000187.1:0-11164 GCA_052147055.1 Terriglobales bacterium | reverse complement strand
CTAAGATCATGACGCAGCGCCTGGTGACGCCGCATCCCGAGCGGCTGGCTTACGTGCAATACGCGTTGCGCCAGGGCCATACCGTCAAGCAGCTTTACCAAATGACTTCGATCGATCCCTGGTTCCTCTACCAGCTCAAAGAAATTAACGACATGCAGTTGGAACTGGAAAAGCACCCGATGGAATCGATACCGGTGGAAGTGCTGCGCGAGGTCAAGCGCTACGGTTTCTCGGACGGCCGACTGGCGGGCGCGTGGCGGCTGAATGGACAAGAGAAGGTCCGGCATCTGCGCAAGAAACATGGCATTAAGCCGGTATACAAACGCGTGGATACTTGCGCCGCAGAATTTGAAAGTTTCACTCCGTACTTGTATTCCACTTACGAAGACGAAGATGAGGCAGCGCCGACCGACAAAAAGAAAATTATCATTCTGGGCAGCGGACCGAATCGCATTGGGCAGGGAATTGAGTTCGACTACTGCTGCTGCCACGCTTCGTTTGCGCTGCGCGATGATGGCTTTGAGACCATCATGATCAACTGCAATCCGGAGACGGTCTCGACCGATTACGACACCAGCGACCGCTTGTACTTCGAGCCGCTGACGCTGGAGGACGTACTGGCCATCTGGGAACATGAAGGTTCCACGGGCGCTCCGGTGGGAGTGATTGTGCAGTTTGGTGGGCAGACGCCGCTGAATCTGGCGCTGCCCCTGAAGGCTGCCGGAGTCAACATCATTGGGACTTCGCCAGAGTCGATTGACCTGGCCGAAGACCGCAAGCGCTTCAACAAGCTGCTCGAAGAGCTACAAATTCCGCAGTCACCCGGCGCGATGGTCGCATCGCTTGACGAAGCGGTTGCCGGCGCCGCGCGGGTGGGCTATCCCGTGCTGGTGAGGCCTTCGTATGTGCTGGGCGGGCGCGCCATGGTCATCGCGTATGACGAGGAAAGTGTTGTCCACTACATGAAAGAGGCGGTGGAGTATTCGCATGACCGGCCGATTCTGATCGATCACTTCCTGGAAGACGCCATCGAAGTGGATGTGGACGCGCTGTCCGACGGAGAAGACGTGGTCATCGGCGGCATCATGCAGCACATCGAAGAAGCCGGCATTCACTCCGGAGATTCTTCGTGCGTACTGCCGGCGGTGGACATCCCGAAGAAATTATTGGACCAGATGCGGGAATACACTTTCAAGCTGGCACGAGCGCTGAAGGTGGTGGGATTGATGAACATCCAGTTTGCGATCCCGCGCGGCAATGGCAATGGTGGCGGCGACAAAGTGTACGTGCTGGAGGTAAACCCGCGGGCGTCGCGCACGGTGCCGTACGTTTCCAAAGCCACCGGCGTGCCCATGGCCAAGATTGCCGCCCGCCTGATGACTGGGCGCAAGCTGCGAGAATTTCTGCCGGAGTTCATTGAGCGCCGCGCCGACCTCGATACGGGACACTGCTACTACGTAAAATCTCCCGTGTTCCCTTGGAACAAGTTTCCCGGCGTGGACACGGTGCTCGGTCCGGAGATGAAATCCACCGGAGAAGTGATGGGCGTGGCCGACAACTTTGGGGAGGCTTTTGCCAAGGCACAGATTGCGGCCGGGCAGAAGCTGCCAATCAAGGGAACAGTTTTCATCAGTGTGACAGACCACGACAAGCCGCAAGTAGCGGACGTCGCCCGCAAGTTCGCTGACATGGGTTTCCACCTGGTAGCAACCGCCGGCACCGCTGACGTGATCGAACGCGCTGGAATGGCAGTGGAGCGGGTGTACAAAGTGAAAGAAGGCCGGCCGAACGTGGTGGATTTGATCAAGGGCGAGCGCATGCAACTGGTCATCAATACACCTCACGGACTCGAGCCCTGGTTCGACGAGCAGGCGATCCGCCGCGCCGCGGTAAACGCTCGCATTCCCACCATTACAACTCTCGCCGCCGCGCGCGCCGCTGCCGAAGGCATTGCAGCCTTGCAGCGCGGAGAAGTGAATGTATTCGCATTACAAAAGCTGCACGCGGAGCGCGGGGCGCGTCGTTGAGTGGCACAGACCGCGTCGCTTTTGATGGTTCGCCGCCCGTCCTAGGTGTGTTACACTAGTGCACATGAGTAACACACTCAGCGTGCGTCTTCCATCCGACCTCTTGGAGCGTGTGCGCAGAGTAGCTCGCAAGAGTGGCTTGCCCGTGGGCCGCGTCGTTCGCGAGTCTCTCGAATCCACGCTTTCCAATCAAAAGGACCAGTCCCCTTGGCGAAAGTATGCGGGTGTGATCAAGGGCGGCCCGCCAGACGTTTCTTCCCGTAAGGGATTCTCCCGTCGATGAATGCTATAGCCGACACGGGCCTACTGGTTGCGCTCTTGCGAGCGGAGGACCGGCATCACGATTGGGCGGTGCAAGTGGCGGAACAGGTCAAGTGGCCCGTCCTGACGTGCGAAGCGGTGCTCGCAGAAACTGCATTTCATTTGCGCTCCAGCGAGCCGGTATTGGGCATGGTGCAGGATAAAGTGGTTCAGGTGGCGTTCGATTGCGCCAGCCAGTTGGAGCAGCTTCAGAGTCTGGCCAAGAGGTACGCCGACCGGCATCCCGATCTGGCCGATCTCTGCCTGATTCGCATGAGCGAGCTTTTTCCTCGGCTCCCTGTGATCACCGTGGATGCCGCCGATTTTCGCGCCTACCGCCGCAACAAGCGGGAGGCGATACCACTCATTTGTCCTCGGAACTGATAAGCTCGAAGAGCGAGGCCATCACATGCTTCTGCATGGCATTTTTCCTCCCATTACCACCCCGTTCTATCCGCAGGGCAACGTGTATTTCAAGAAGCTCGAAGCGAATGTCGAGCGCTACTCGAAGACTCCGGTGGCGGGCATCGTCGTGCTGGGTTCGACCGGCGAGGCCATTCTGCTTTCTGACATGGAACGGCGCGATGTTCTACAAAGCGCCAGGGATGCTTGCGCTGCGAGCAAAGCCTTGATCGCGGGCACGGGGATGGAGTCGGCCGACGGAACCCTTCAGCTCACGGAGTATGCCGCTACACTCGGCTACGACATCGCCATGGTGCGCACTCCGCACTACTACAAGAAGCAAATGCAGCCCGCGAATATTTTGGCCTTCTACCGATTTGTCGCGGATCGCTCGCCGCTGCCGGTGATCATTTACAACTTTCCTCAAGCCACCGGCTATGACATTCCAGCGGAGCTGGTCATTGAACTGGCCGAGCATCCCAACCTGATCGGGATCAAGGAATCCAGCGGAGATGTGGAGAAGGTCCGCCGCATGGTGGAGGGAACGCGGCAGGTGAAGCGCACAGCGACTGTGACCGAGACCTTCGACGCAGTCACGCCCCGAATGGTAGGCGCGGCGGCCAAGGGTAACGGGGAACTGGTGTCGATCGCGGGGAGTACCGGCCCGTCGAAACCACCTTCTTCCGCAGTCGCCGTGGTCAGCGGCCTGAAGACACGCCAGAAAGAAGTGGGCTTTCAGGTGCTGGTGGGCGCGGCGCAGACGCTGGAGCCGTCGCTCAACGTCGGGGCGGTGGGTGCGATTCTGGGCTTTGCTGATCTTGCCCCGACGGCGTGTTATGAAATTCACGCTGCCTGGAAAGAAGGCGACACCGAATTGGCCCGACTCAAACAGCAACGCATTGTTACGGCAGCGCAGCGAATCGTGGGCGAGTTGGGCATCCCGGCGATCAAGTATGCCATGGACTTCAACGGCTACTACGGCGGCCCGGCGCGCCTGCCGCTGCTGCCGATCACGGCTGATGTGAAAGAAGAGGTTGAGCGGCTGCTGTCGGATATTCGTAACTAGAAAACGCACGATCTCCTTCGATGAAACGAGCGCCATCTCGAGCCTCAGCAAAAGAGAAGTCGGTTCCAAGGCAGCGGCCGCGCCTGCCAGCTATCTCTGAACAGATGCAGGCTTGGGCGGCGGCCTTGGCAGCCGATCTGGAAACATGGCCAAACGTGAGCACGCGTCCCATGTTTGGACTCACTGCGTGGTACCGGCGGGACAAGATTTTCGCGGTGTTGCCGAAGACTCGAGGAATGGACTCACCCAACTCCCTTGCTTTCAAGCTGCCCTCCGCAAATCCGCGTCTGCTGGCCCGCATCCACAAAGAGCCACGCATCGCTTTCACCGAGATGCAGAAGGCTCGTTGGTTTAGGTTCGAGCTGGGTTGTGATGCCGACCTCCACGACGCACTCGAATGGCTGGGCCGCGCCTACGAAGCTGCCCGGTGAGAGACCACCCTTGGTACGGCCCACATTTCCAGCTGACGCTGGATTGAATTGTGAACCAGTTCTCAGATATCAGTTCCCGGCTCTCAGATTGGACCACTCGCTTGTATTTCCCTGTGGTAAGCTATTTGAACGAACGTTCGAACTTTATGGCCTCTTCTGCCTCAGTCACGTCCCCGGTCGCTGCACGCCGTCGCGCATTGGCGGGCGCGGCTCCCTCGCCGGAGAGCCGCTTCGACCGCCGGCAGAGCAAGATTCTTTTTCATGCCACTGAAGTCTTCTACGAGAAAGGTTACGCGGGCGCCTCGATGCGCGATCTTTCGCGCGCCAGCGGCATATCGCTGTCGGGGCTGTACTACTACTTCGAATCGAAAGAAAAGCTGCTTTACCTGATCCAGAAGGAAACCTTTACCACCATCGTCGAGCGGCTGCGGGAGCGGCTGGAGGCGGTCTCCGATCCCGAGCAGCGCATCCGCATCTTCATCCTGAATCACTTGCAATATTTTCTGGTCTATCGCAAGGCCATGAAGGTGCTCTCTCACGAAGATGACGCGCTCAAGAACGGCTTTGGCGCGGAAGTGGCTGCCATCAAGCGTGAATATTATGGAATCTGCATGGGCTTGCTCGACGACTTCCGGCGCGAGCGTAAACTGGATGGATCCAGCCGGCTGGCAGTGCTCAGCTTGTTTGGCATGATGAACTGGATTTACACCTGGTACAACCCGCGGGTGGACGCTGACGCGGAAGAGATCGCCGGCAAGATGGGTGATATTTTTCTTCGTGGAGTAGGCGCAGCCGCCCCGCGCAGGAAGAGTCGCAAGAAGAAATCGGTACACTGAACTCAAATTCTACGGATCGCAAAAAGGAGTTTTGACATGGCTACTACACTGTCGCCGGCCGCCGGCGAAACCACCAAGACACTGGTCAACTACCGCACCGACCGCGGCGTGGCGGTGATCGAGATGTTCGATCCTCCCGCGAACACCTACACCTATGAAATGAACCGTCAGCTTGACGAGGCCATTTTGAAGGCCCGCATGGATAACGACGTTTATGTGATCGTGCTCACGGGATCGGGAGACAAGTTTTTTTCCGCCGGCGCTAACATCAAGATGCTGTCGAGCGTCGATCCTACATTCAAGTATTACTTCTGCCTGCACGCGAACGAGATGCTGCTGCGCCTGGAGCACACGCCCAAGCTGGTGATTGCGGCCATTAACGGTCACTGCGTCGGCGGCGGGTTGGAGATCGCGATGGCAGCCGATATTCGCATTGCGCGGCAGGACGCGGGGAAGATTGGCTTGCCGGAAGTGAACCTCGGCGTCCTTCCAGGAACCGGCGGCACGCAACGGCTATCACGCATGGTGGGGAAGAGCAAAGCGATTGAACTCATGGTGACCGGCAACACCTTCTCATTCGAAGAAGCCAAAGAGCTCGGCATCGTCAACGATATTTTCGAGCGTGACGGCTTCATGGAAAACATCATGGAGTATGCGCGTCAGTTCTGCCCACCCAACAAAGCTTCGAAGGCGGTGGGACGCATCAAGCGCGCGGTGCAGACCGGCTGGGAGATTCCCATGGAGTCGGCGCTGGCAGTGGAACGCGAGAACCAGCAATTGCTGTTCCAGAGCGAAGACGCCAAAGAAGGCTTGGCGGCTTACGTGGAGAAGCGGCCGGCGGTGTTCAAAGCGAAATAGGGATCTGACAATGGAGGACGGGCGTCTCGCCCGTCAGCGGAGCCGGGCGGAAACGCCCGGCCTCCACCAACTTTACGAATCAGGAATCAAATGCTGACAGCGACGAAGACTAAACTATCCCCCGGCCGGTTGCTGATTGACGGGCAGTGGGTGGAAACTGCGAAGAAGTTCGACACCTCGAATCCGGCGACTGGAGAAGTCTTGACCCAGATTGCGGCTGCCACGAGCGACGACGTTGATCGCGCTGTAGCTGCGGCCCGCAAGGCATTTGAGGACCGATCCGGCCCCTGGCGCAAGATGTCGGCCAGCGAGCGCGGACGCCTGATCTGGAGGCTGGCCGATCTGCTCGAAAAGAACATCGACGAGTTCGCTGAGCTGGAAACCCTCGATAACGGCAAGCCGATATTCGAATCGCGCTACGTGGATATGCCGATGGTCATTGACGTTCTGCGCTACTACGCGGGCTGGGCGACCAAGATCCACGGAGAGACCGTCAACACTTTCGAGACTGCTTTTACCTACACGCTGCGCGAGCCGGTGGGTGTGGTGGGCATGATCGTGCCGTGGAATTTTCCGCTACTACTGGCCTCGTGGAAAGTCGCTCCGGCGCTGGCTTGCGGCAACACGCTGGTTTGGAAACCGGCCAGCCTGACTCCGCTCACGGCGTTGCGCTTCGGCGAATTGGCGGTGGAAGCGGGAGTTCCAGCGGGCGTGATCAACGTCATCACGGGGAATTCAGAAGTCGGCCGCACCATGGTTCGGCATCCCGGCATCGACAAGATTGCGTTTACCGGATCAACCGAAGTCGGCAAAGAAATCATGCGCGGCGCGGCTGACACCATGAAGCGCATCACGCTGGAGTTGGGCGGCAAGTCTCCGAACATTGTCTTTGCCGATTCCGATATCGATAGCGCCGTAAAGGGCGCCATTACCGGGATTTTCTACGGCAAAGGCGAGGTCTGCAACGCGGGTTCGCGGCTGTTCGTCGAAAGCAAAGTGCAGGACGAGTTCTTGGAAAAACTAGTGGCGCGCGCGAAGAAGATGCAGCCGGCCGATCCGCTCGATCCCAAGACCCGTATGGGCGCCATCGTCAGTCAGGAACAGATGCAGACGGTGCTGGGTTACATCGAGGTGGGGAAAAAAGAAGGAGCCAAGCTGATCGCCGGTGGGAATCGCGTGTCGGTGGACGGCGGCAAGGGCTTTTTTATCGAACCCACGATTTTCGGCGGCGTAACCAACGACATGAGGATCGCGCAGGAAGAAATCTTCGGACCGGTACTGGCGGCCTTGAGTTTCGACGACGTCGATCAGGTGATTGCGCAAGCCAACAAGAACCCGTACGGGCTGGCGGCGGCGGTTTGGACGCGCGACGTGAAGAAAGCTCACACGGTTTCGCGGCAGCTTAAGGCGGGAACCGTGTGGATCAATACTTACGGCTTGATGGATGCAGCCATGCCCTTCGGCGGTTACAAAAGCTCCGGCTTCGGCCGGGAGCTGGGGATGAATGCGATTGAGCATTACACGGAAACCAAGACAGTGTGGATGAACTTAGGATGAAAGCATTTACCACAAAGGACACAAAGGATCACAAAGGAAGGCTCGCGCTCGCAACCTTCGTGTACTTGTGTCCTTCGTGGTTTATAGATTTGGAGCCATCATGCCAGGAAAAATAGCAAAAATCGGGACGTTTAGCGATTGGGTTGGGTTGTTCGACGATTGGCGCAAGGACATCGGCGTCAATCACAAAGAAATTGCCGACTTCAAATTCGACACTCTCTATGGCGCCATTGAAACCGACGAAATTCAGTTTGGGGCGTTCAAGGGCAACAAGAAGTGGGAAAACCTACGCCAGGTGCCGACGCAGCAGATGCGCGATGCGCTCATCAATTTGATCGTTTACCAGGGCGATACCGAGTTTGCCAGTGTCGAGCAGCAGCGCAATCTGTTTGAGAGCGCGCCGTCCGACTGGGACCGTAGCGCCATCACCCGCGTGATGATCGAAGAAATGCGCCACGGCTGGCAGATGTGCGCCTTGCTGATCGCACACTTCGGGTACTCCGGCAAGGTGGAGGCGCAGAAGATGCTGGAGCGCCGCGCCTTCGAGAACAAGCGTCTGTTGGGCGCCTTCAACGTAGAAGTGGACAACTGGATGGACTTTTTCACCTATACCGACTTTGTGGACCGTGACGGCAAGTTCCAGTTGCAGATGCTGAAGTATTCCGCGTTCGCTCCGCTGGGCCGTTCGATGTCGTATATGCTGCGCGAGGAAGCTTTCCACATGGGCACGGGCAACGACGGTCTGCGGCGAATCGTGGAAGCCGGCGTAGTCCCAGCGTGGCTGATTCAGCGCTATCTCAATAAATGGATATCGAGTTCCTATGATCTGTTTGGCACGGATCATTCTTCGTCCGCGCACTGGGCCTACGTGTGGGGTATCAAGGGCCGGTACGACGAACCGAAGAACGAACGCAAAGCTGAAGTTGACGAGTTGAACGATTACAACCGGCAGCTTTACCGGGATGAAGTGGCGGGCCTGATCGAGCGTTTCAATAGCGTATTAAAACCAGGACAACCAAGGCTTTATGCGCCACACATCAAGTTCAACCGCAACATCGGGCGCTGGGCGGGGCAGAAGTTTCACGCGCAGACCGGCGAGCCGCTGGACGACAAGGCTTACGCACAGCACGTGAAAGAGTACATGCCGACGGCGGAAGACAAGAAGTTGCTGCTCGACATTATTGCCAACGAAAAGAAGTGGATTGCTCCGAAAGAGGGAGCGCGCGATCCGCTGGCGTCGATCGGGGAAGTCAGGAAGTCGGCGATTAATCTGTAGAGGAAGACGTGGGGACAGCCGCCCGCAGGTGTCCCGCCAATCATGATGGCCTCGACTACCATCCCGACTCCAACCTCGCAGGCTTACACCCTGGGCGAACTGATGGTCGCGACCGCAGCGCGAGAAATTCGCGATCAGGAAGTGGTGTTTGTCGGCATGCGGCTGCCGCTGATTGCCTTTGTGGTCGCAAAGAAGACGCATGCGCCCAACGCGATTGGGCTTTTCGAGAATGGCGTGATCCGCTCGACTCCGGCGGCAGAGTTGATCTACACCATGGCTGATCCCCCGAACATTCTGGGAGCAACGCAGTGTCTGGACATGCTAGGCGTGATGAGCTTGCTGCAATCCGGACGCGTGCATTTGGGATTTCTGGGAGCGGCGGAAGTTGATCGCTTCGGCAATCTGAACTCCACGGAAGTGCGTGGACCGAAAGGCATGATTCGGTTGCCGGGATCAGGCGGAGCTTGCGACATCGCTTCACTAGCTCAGCGTTTTGTTGCTCTGCTGGAGCACAGCGAGCAGCGCCTGCCGGAACGGGTGTCATTTCTCACCAGCCCTGGGAATGGCGATGGTCATGCGTGGCGGCAGCGCGTGGGATTGCCGCGCGGAGGCCCGTCCGCGGTGATCACAACGAAAGCTGTTTTGCGATTTGGCGAAGATGGAGAGGCATATTTCGCTTCCGTACATCCTGGGATTGAAGTAGAAGATGTTCTCGACAACACCGG
This sequence comes from Terriglobales bacterium, assembly GCA_052147055.1. GTDB lineage: Bacteria > Acidobacteriota > Terriglobia > Terriglobales > Acidobacteriaceae > JABCZH01. Next base: position 1,686 of record JBKQLO010000187.1, on the reverse strand, counting down.
TTGGCCGCTGCGTTGCGGCAGGGAAGTGCCGGCTACTCCGGAGCCCAGCGCGGCTGAGTTGCAAGCAATTCGCGAATACGACACAGAAGGGTTTTGGACGAGTTGAGTCTGGTTATGGGTACGGCGACAAGCACAAAATCGCGGATCGCACTGGAGCTCCAGCCGCCGGTTGCGCGGTTGCGCCTGCATAACCCGCCGGTCAACGTCATCGACATTGCGATGATGGAAGAGTTGGCCGCGGCGCTGACTGAAATCGAGTCACGGGCGGACATCAGTGTGGTCGTGCTGTCCGGCTCACCAAAAGGATTTTCCGCTGGTGTGGATGTGGCCGTCCACACTCCGGACAAGGTGCACGAGATGCTGGCCAAGTTTCACGGCGTGATTCATGCGGTGATCAATAGCAGGAAAGTGACTGTGGCCTGCATACACGGAAACTGCCTGGGCGGAGGCGCGGAACTGGCGGCAGTTTGCGATCTGGTTTATACCTCCGAGTCCGCGACCTGGGGTTTTCCGGAGATCAAGCTGGGATGCTATCCGCCGGTCGCGGCCACGGTGCTTTCAGCGATTGTGGGCCAGAAGCGCGCGGCAGAACTGATTCTTACCGGTCGCAACATCAGTGGCAGGGAAGCGGCGGAGATTGGTTTAGCCAATCGAGCGGTGCCGGATGGGGAAGTGGAGGCGGCGGCGCAAGAGTCGCTGGATCGCTTGGCGAAGCTCAGCCCCGCGGCATTGGCATTAACGAAAAAAGCTATCTATGTGTGGGATGCGATGCACTTTCACAAAGGACTGGCGCGCGCCGAGAGCATCTACTTGGACGAATTGATGAAGACGGAGGACGCGCAGGAGGGCATCAACGCGTTTCTTGAAAAGCGGCAGCCGAAGTGGAAAGGGAAGTGATGGCTAAGCTCCTTACGATGCGCGAAGCCATTGCCGATCTGGTGCCCGATGGCGCCTCGGTCGCACTTGGGTTACAGATGGAGCAGATGATTCCCTTCGCGGCTGGCCACGAACTCATTCGTCAGAAAAAGCGGGGGCTCACGCTGATTGGGCCGATCTCGGACACTTTGTTTGATCAGATCATTGGCGCCGGATGTGTTGAGAAAGTCATCGCCGCCTGGGTGGGGAACGTGATGATGGGCTCGGCGTACAACTTCCGCCGCGCAGTGGAAGACGACGGAATGAAGGTGATCAACCTGACCAACTTCAGCGTGGCCCTGGCGTTGCAAGCGGGAGCGATGGGTGTGCCGTTTCTGCCGACGAAAACAGGCTTAGGCAGCGACACCACAAAGGGCAATCATTTCTTCTACCAGATATTTTCTCCTTTTGAGGGAAAGGAGTCTCTGTGGGCCGTGCGGGCGCTGACTCCCGACGTCACTATTGTGCACGTGCAGCGGGCCGACCGCGAAGGTAACGCGCATTGCTGGGGCAACTTTGGGGTGATGATCGAGGGCATTCGCGCCGCTAAGCGGGTGATTGTTGCGGCAGAGGAAATCGTCGAACCAGCGGTCATTGCCAGCGATCCGAATCGAACCGTCATCCCCGGTTTCTTGGTGAATGCTGTTGTGGAGTGCCCGTATGGAGCGCATCCTTCACCGGTGCAGGGATATTACAAACGCGACGACGCCTTCTTCCGCCAGTATCACGAACAAACCAAGACGAAGCCGGACACGGAAGCCTGGCTGGCGC
>JBKQLO010000186.1:0-4592 GCA_052147055.1 Terriglobales bacterium | reverse complement strand
ACGCGAAGCAACACTTGTCCCGGCTGGACCTCAGGCTGAGGAACTTCACTGATCTGTAAAGGGCGCTTCGAGATGTCGGCAGGTTCGCGTAGGACGGCGGCTTTCATACTTACCTAGAATACCGCCGGGCGAAAATCCATGTCGGGGTGCCCCATTTCTCGCCTCTTTTGCGAGAAGTGGGGAAAGCTTTCATCTAGGGTGAGTCGCTTGGTCAAACCTTCTGATCCCAGGTTGTACGAATTGTTCTCAGCATGGCCGGATAGATAATCCATTTTCGGAACGGATCGATTAAGCCCATGTAGAACGGCGTAATCCACGTTCTCTGGCGCACGTAGACGGCAAAGTAGAATCGATAGCCATCGGCCCCTTCAGCCAGGGCACTGAGGGCCGCAGCATGGACGGTACGATTCTGCACTTCAAGTAGCTGTTCGTTTTCGAAACGATAGACAACGCGGAACAGCCCTTCCGGCGTTCCAGAGACGACAGAAGAACGAGCACGATCCCCTGGCGTTAGGCGGCTTCCAAATGAGGCTGCCAGGGCATCTTCCGGTTCGACCTCCAGGCGAAAAATGCGTCCAAGAAAAAGTCGAAAACGGAGAAGCGCGTTAGCCACGGGTGGAAGTCGATTGATTCCGCCCTGACCTGTCCGCCGAAGGAATTCAAAAAGGGTCACGCCGTCGCGGTGCGCAGGCAGGTCAACCGCCCAGACGTCGTGCAGCGGGACGTCGGCGAGAAGTGTATGCACGCGAAGCGGGAGCGCGTAAAACTCCGTTGGAGAAATCTGCGGCATTTTTATTCTTGGTTCCTATCATTGAATGCAAACACGTTCTCGCAGTTCATTTTGATTCAGTCCTATCGGTTGGGACTTACCCTCCCCACTCCCGCCCTTGTCATCCGATCGAATCGAAGGACTGGTGCAATTTCTTTGCATAACCCCTCCGACGGTTGCCCCATCCTATCGCGCTTTTTGCGATAGGGTGGGGATTTACCGGCGCCCCAGCCGCGCAGCGGCGGCATGTGAAAGCCCAACCTGCGCTACACGGTGAAGGCCAGCGGCGGCAAAGTTGCCTACACTGAGGGCAACCTTGATTTTCTCGTGGCATACATCGTGCCCGAGAACGCCTGGTACGTGCTCCCCATCGCCGCCATCGGCGGACGCGCCAGCCTTTGGTTCTATCCTCACCAGGAAAGCAAAGCCCGCTTTGAGAAGTATCGCGAAGCGTGGTGTTTGATGGCCTGTCAGCGCGATGGAGACTGTAATCCTGGGATCAGTCTCCGAACCGATTGCAAAGCGCGAGCCGCCGGGATCTGTCCCGCCATCGGCGATCAGGCTGGTAAGACAACCGGTGCAGACGTCTGAACGGGCGCTGCTTCCACCACCGGCTCCGCCGTCTGTTTCACGTAGAACGCTACTGCCGAAGCGCGCTGCCAGAAGCGGACTGCAAGTAACAGCAGCAGCGTAAGCTGGCTTACCAGGAAAGCTCCAACCACGCTGCTGGGCGGCACGATGAAGTGCCACAACAATATTCCAACCACCAGCACTGCCACTCCAACTAGGGCGATGGCCACATAAGTTCCTAACAAGCGAAAGCGGTTCTTGCGCATGGCGCGCAATCCCACGGCCACCGACTTGCGCACCGCGTTTTGGTCGCGCAGGACAACATCGGTCTGGGCCAGATCGAACCAAACTCGAATTTTAGTCAAGACCAGAAGAATGATGATCCAGCCGGCCATGGTGGTGAAGAAAGACAGTCTTTCGTAGTTGGTTTTGTCCGCGGCTTTTGCGAGTGCGTCTACGCCGGCGCCCAACAATCCCACCGCGATCCCGGCCACTACCGCCGCCATCAGGAACAAGCGGACAAACCTCCACAGGTTGCGGCCGCAGGCGCGAAAGAACTCATCGCGTGAGACGCGATGGTCCGAGGAGTAGCCGAGCAGCACGCCGGGCATGAACGTGAGGCTCACCAATAAAAACAGAATGCCGAAAAACACGGCAGGCACGGTGGATCTCTGCACGGGCCCAAATTCGGGGCGACCCATCAGTTCGATCAGTACCGCGGCGTTGAAACCGTGGAGCAGTTTGTCGGAGTACAAACTGTGGTCCATCATGCCGTGCGCGTATATGCCAAAACTGGCCGCTCCGAACCAACCGAATAAAAGGTTCAGCAGGTAGAACCAGATGATGTAACGCAGATTGCGCCTGGCAATCCCGGCCCCGGCAGACATCAGACTTTGCTTGTCATTCATGAAAGATCTCCCCTTAGACCAGCCACCAGGTCACAAATTGGGCCACAAACTGACTGATGAATTCCCAGTAGTGCACGATTTTGGTAGCCGGCGCGGTCTTCGCTTCCGCTAGATAGCTGTTGTCGAAATTATTCCGGTCGAAATGGATCTTGTGGTCGGGATCGATTTCCACTGACTCGACCTTGGCCTTCTTCTGATACTGGTACCTCACCCAGCGATCCTGTGCGTCCCACTGTTCACGCACGCGCTCGCCGCTATCAAATTTGATGTCCACGTCAACGGGGATCACAAAATCCCCCTTGCGGTGGATCCAGACGTTCGATATGTAGGGCGTTTCGCCCTTCTTTTCCTTAAGATCTTCCTTGTACCAGTCCACCGGGACGGAACTGACCTTGTAGACCTGGAAGTCCAGAACCTGGGTGCCATACACCGCCTGGTTAAAGTACCAGCGCAGGTCTTTGCCGGAAACCTCTTCGATGGTCTTCAAGAAGTCTTCTCGTTGCGGATGAGTGAAACGGTAACGCATGAAATAGGTGTGCATGGCCTGGCGCATGGTGTCTTCGCCGATGATGCCTTCCAGCGTGAGTAGAACCACGGCGGTCTTGCCATAGGTGATCCCGCCGTAGGAGTTCGAGTTGGCAAACTGCCAGCCTTTGCGCGTCATGGGGTCAAGATCGGCGACGGAGAGCATGAACAGGCGGTCGCCATCCCGTTCTCCCCCCGTAATTCCCCAGAGATTGTTGAAGGCGGAAGTTGACTTACCGAAAATCGAATCCATGATCTTGAGCTCGGTGTATTGATTGATGCCTTCGTCCATCCAGGCATCCTCAAATTCGTTAGTGGCGACCATGCCATACCAGTACTGATGGCCGAATTCGTGTTCCACGACGCCTTCGGGTTCCTGGACGAAAGCCTCCGGGTCAAACCAACTGGCGCCGCCGGTGATGAACGTCGGGTACTCCATGCCCAGTGCCTGCGATCCGGGCTCGGTGTCTACCACGGTAAGGGTCTTGTAAGGATAAGCGCCATACCAACGGTCGAAGTGGTCCATGGTTTCCTGCACGATTTTCTTGTGGCGATCGGCGAGGAACATGTGTCCGGGTTGCAACATGATGCGAATCTTCACTGGCCCCATGCTGCCGTTGAAAGTGTCGTCGACAATTCGGTAATGCGGGCTGGCGGTCCAGGCGAAGTCGTGAATGTCGTCTCCGTGGTACGCCACGGTTTTGGTGCCGTCGGGATTGTCCACATTGCTGACTTCAATGCCGCTGGCGCCCACGATTTCGTTTTGCGGGACGGTCACTTTGACGTCATAGACGCCGAAGTCGGCAAAAAATTCGGTGTAGGCGTGAAACTGGTGGCAGTTCCATGCACCATGCCACCACACGCCGACCTTGGGGAACCACTGGCCGGCAACGATCGAGTCGCGGTCCCATCCGGTACGCTCTAGAGTCAAGGGAAATTGGTCGTGAAATTTGATTTTGAATTGGACATAGCCGTCGGGCGGAATCGGTCGGGGCAAGTGCACCTGCACCACGGTGCGGTCGTCTTTGTTGTCGTCGTCGGGATGGATGAACTGCAACTGGGAAGTGAGGTCGCCCTGACCGATCACTTCGAGAGATTTGATTTCACTGGAGCCGTAGCTTTTGGGGTCCCATTTGTCGAAGTCCTGACCGCGGGTACCCTCGCGTTTGCCTTCGCGCACCCAGGTAGCTGTGGGCTGGAAGGCGTTCAGATAGAGGTGGAAGGGAAAGGTATCCTGCGGCTGGCCGGTGAGATTGTGGTAGGTGAGCGTCTCATTCGCGTCCACGGTGTGGGCTTTGGCATTGTATTTGGCGTCAATCTCATAGTGCACCACCCGCTGCGACATGGGGGTAGGCGAGTTGATGGCCGAAGTTGTGGTGGGAATGGAGGGCCCGGGTGGAGTCTGGGCGAGAGCGGGAAGCGCTGCCAAAAATACACAAGGAACGATTAAATGTTGACGGATGAAGGACATGCTTGCGACCTCGTAGTTGTTGATGCAGCCCAGAAATCATATCAGTTAACGGGCTGGCAGTTGTTACGTTCTCCTGCATGGTACGAGCGGGGAGGCGGAGAAGTTCCGGGCGGGGTTTTGATTTCGGTGCGAGGAGGCGTTCTCCCGCTCGCCGCGGATTTGGCTTGCACCTTTGCCAAGGGACGCACGCGCGAGGACGCGCGCGCCTACATCGCACAAGACTCTAGGGAACCTCTGAACAAGTATTGCTTGTAACTGCCTGACGTCAAAAACCAGATATCCGGCGATGTTATGTGGCTGGGGAGGAGCGGCGACCCGCCGCGTCCGCGCCCTTGCTGCGGTGCGGCGG
>JBKQLO010000185.1:0-5469 GCA_052147055.1 Terriglobales bacterium | reverse complement strand
CGGTCAGCTCTTCAAAATTCACCTCGATCACCTCACGTTCCGGCTTCATCCTACACCTCCGCCAGCCATTGGCGAAAATGCGGCGTGAGCGCATACCCCAGCACTTCCTTGATCGACCGGTTCGGACGCTTGTTCGGGCAGTTCTTGCCCCGCCCCGTCGTGCGCCCCATCACCACCCAGTTCGCCGCCCGATAACACGCGCCGTGGTAGCGTTCGGGATCGACGAAGGTCTCGAGAAAATAGATGGGGTGCCCGTAGATCCGTTCCCAGTCCGCCGCGATTCTTCGCGCCATCTGACCGAGAACGTGCGACGCCAAATGCGGGACGCGGACCCAAGGCAAAATGAGATAACGAGGATTGTAGGCGAGAAAACGGATATTGCGGCGCCGCGCCTCTGCCGACCAGCCGATAAAACGATCGCGGGCGCCCAGATGCCGCGGGGCCGACGACCACGCCAGGCAGGCAATCACCCGGCCCGCAGCCGAGACCAGATATTTGAGGTGTTCCCCCACCGGCCGCGCGTAGCCGAGCGGATGATACTGGGCGACGAGGTCGTTGAAGAGCGGCTCCTCGGGCGTGCGCCGCACCTGCTGAAACTCCAAGGGCCGGAGCGTCCGCAGGGGTGCTTCCAGGGGCGTGGTATCGAGCGAAAACGGAGTTAGGACTTTCTCCCCGTGCGTGGCGCGCCGGGCCGAGGGGTTGCGATGCATCTGCCGCGCGGGCGGCAACTCCAGGCGCCCAGCCCGCTGCAGTTGCAAGAGGAGTCCGCGGCAGACCATATCGCGGAGTGCGCCGTTGGCCTGCTTCCACCCCCACGCCTCGCATAAGCGCAGCGAAAGCTGCCGCCGGTTGGTGCCGGGATGCTGGGCAATGAATTGCCGGATGAACTCCACTTCCGCCGCCGTGATGAGCCGCCCGCGGTAGCGAAAATCTCCTTCCATACCTGGCAGCGTAGCAGAGACGAAATCAGAACGCAAGCCCTGGCGCTATTTTTTCTCAGCTTACTACGCTCACCGGCCGCCACGCCGGGGCCGCCTGCGTGGCGCTCGGGTCACCCGCCGCCAACAGGACTTGCAGTTGATGCGCCGCCAGACTCCGCGCCACCTCGCGCGGGCTCCGGCCTTCCGGCCACCAGCGAAAACGCCCCTTGGATAACCGCTTCTGTGCGAGCCAGAATCCCTGGCCGTCATAGACCAATATGCGAATCGCGGTTCCGCGCCGACTCCGAAAAACAAACAACGATCCCGAGAAAGGGTCGGTTAGCAATCTCTCCTGGCACAACTGCGCCAGCGAATCGATGCCTTTACGGCCGTCCACCGGCTCCACCGCCACCAGGATGCGCATCTGCGGAGTAATCTGAGAATGGTCAGCTGACCATTCCCAGATTAATGGTAAGGAGCCGATAATGCGAAGGAAGGGGGCCGGACACCTGTATTTGTCGGTGTCCGACCCGAGCGCTCCTTGCCATTATTATTAACAGTCCTCAACCAAAGACTCCGTTCAGAGTGAGTCGAGCCACTGCAGGAGTTCCACCTCGCGCTTCCAGCGAGGGGGTTTGCCGGGTCTGGTAGAACCGTTGACCTTCTCCAGGGCCTTGCGTTTTGTTTCAAGGTTAGCCCGCGCGTAGATGTTGGTTGTGTCGAGGCTCGCATGGCCAAGCCAGCTGCGAATCACCGTCACGTCAACTCCCTCCGTGACAAGACTCGTCGCCGTGGCGTGACGAAAAGTGTGGGGAGAGATACGCTTTTTGGCCAATGATGGAGCCGATTTGGTTGCCGCTGTCACGTACTGCTTCAACTTGAAGCGAACGCCGGCAGCTTTGAGGGGATCGCCGTATCGGTTGACAAAAATGGGTTCATCTTCCCCGCGAGGCCGTCTTTTCAAGAGCGCCTTCAGGAGTTCGACCGTCTCGGGCCAGAGCGGACAGGTCCGCTCTTTTCGCCCTTTGCCGAGCAGTCGAACGTGGAAGGGCGATTCCAAGCGAAGAGCCTGGGGAGAGAGGTTCAACGCTTCCTGAATGCGGGCACCCGTGTTGTAAAGGATCGCCAACAGGGCGTGATCGCGCTGGCCTTCGATCCTCGACTGATCCGGTTGGGCGAGAATTGCGGCGATCTCCTCTTCGTCCAGATCACAGACCTGAGGTTTGGGTGCCTGTTTGGTAGGAATACGCAGGACCGCTGCGCACTGCGCAGCGGCCAACGGTTCGCGGTCGGCGACGAAGCTGAAGAAGCTGTGCAGCGCGCCTAATCGGCAGTTCCTGGTTCCAATCGAGGACTTTCGAACCTGTTCAACGTGTTGCAGGAACGCCAGAACTTCCTCTGCGGTGAGATCGGTCAGACTCAGCTTGGCAACCGACTTGGTCTTTTGCGCTGCTACGAACCGGAGAAAAAGCCGCCAGCTGTCTCGATAGGACAGCACGGTGTGATGGGAGACATTGCGTTGCTGCGCTAGCCATTCGTGGAAGAAGGCATGCAGCAACTGAGGAAACGGGGTGGGCTTCATGCCTCGCCTCCTTCCGTCGAAGCTCCCAGGATGCGGGCCCCACGCACGCGAAATCGCTCACAGGCTTGATGAAGCAGTTCCTGGGTGATGGTGAGATACACCAGCGTCGAGTTGATGTCCTTGTGCCCAAGATATGTTGCCAAGTAAGGGAGGCGCGATTGGGGATTGACGCCTTCGCGGTACCACAAGAGCATACGGTTTGCGACAAAGGCGTGCCTCAAGTCGTGAATGCGGGGCCCCCTGCGTCCTGTCACTGGTTTGAGTCCCGCGCGCCGTAGAACACGGACGAGCAGATCCCTGCCCCTCGAGTACGAATATCGGCCGGCTGGCCGGGGATGCCAGAACAGTGGGGTATCCGGTTTTGTCGGTGCCCCCGCCTGTTGGCGAGCGCCGAGGTATGACTGAAATGCGGCAACCACGCTGTCCGAGAGCGGCAGGCGCCGCGACTTGAAGAACTTGGTGTCGCGAATCTCGATGCTCCGATCGTTCGCGTCGAAGTCTTCCAGATTCAACCGTACGATTTCGCCGATGCGGAGACCGGCGCAGTAGGCCATCACCAGCATCATGTGCGCGGTGTGCGGCCGTAAGGGTGATTGTGGAGAGGGAAAACTGAGTGCTGTCGCCAGCAAGCACCGAACCTCTTGTTCGCTGAAGATGTAGGGCCGGCGGTGCCGTAGGTGCGCTTCCTGCTTGATCCGCCTATCCCAGGGAATGTTCTCGACGGTTGGATCGATGCGAGACAGCGCCCTGGAAAGGGCTCTACCCGTCAGGTGGCATTCCAATGCCTGCTGCGGGCCGGGTCGTGTGTTGGTCCATTCGCGAATCAACACCGTCAAGGGGCGACCTGAGAGTTCCGGCCGACCCTGAAGAAATCGGTCCAGCCGGAGGTACCGTTTCTCTTGCGTGGTGTAGCGGTAGCCCATGGCCTGCCTGAGGGCCACATCCTCGCGCATCACTGGGCCGAGAAAACTCCCGAAGCGCAGCGCGGGCCGCAGAGCTTCCCGCGTCGCGCCGACGTAATGTTGTGGTGTTGCGCTCATCGACATGGCTGTCGTTTTCATGGCTTCACCTCCGCCGGAATCTCCAAGGCCACGGCGCGCAGGTCCTCCGCCGCCAGCTTCAGATAAACCCATGTCGAATCTGCCGCGCGGTGACCCAGCACATCGCCGATTTCCTTCACCGGCACCGTCGCACGGAGCATGCTTACGGCGCGGGCATGACGAAAGGCATGAGGACCGCGTTTGCCTGAAGGGACCACTCCGGCGGCTGCCAGCCGGCACTGGACAAGACCGTATAGGCTCGAGCCGTCTTGGAATGGACGATACGGCGCGTGGCACCGAATAAACATCTCCCGAATAGGCGTCTTGGGCCGCGACTTCTGTAGATATTTCAGCAGCGCTTCACCTACCTCGGGTAGTAACGGCAGATAGGATGTGGAGTCTGTCTTGCTGTGGCGAATGCGAATGACCTCCTTGCGCCAATCGATGTCATCCAAACGAAGCGCCACCACCTCCCCCGCCCGCACTCCGTACGTGGAAAGCAGCATCAGGATCGCGTAATCGCGTATTCCTTTAGGCGTGCAATCCTTTCGAGTCGCCGCCAGAACCTCCCGTATCTCCTCGGCTCGAAGGGCAGAAGGAATACTTTCGAACGCATGAAACGAAGGGGTAATCACTGTGGAGGAAAGATCGCGGGTGGTTTGCCCTGTCATGTGCAGCCACCGCAGAAAGCTTCGGATGTTAGTGGCCAGACCTTTCAGCGTCCGCCTGCACAGGGAGCCTGCCCGATCCTTCACGTAAGCGTCCACATCAATAGGAGTGAGAACGGCAAGCTCTCCTCGGACCAGACGCTTTCCCAGCCAATCAAGAAAACGCCGTGCTTCGGCGCCGCGATCAGAAACTGTTACGTGGGAGAGTCCGCGCAACCCGATCATCCACTGTGCGTACTCTCCGCCAATATCCTGTTGCAATCTCTGGGCAGGCGTAGCCGCCACCGATATCGGTGGCCACTGGCCTTGGGCCAAGTGTAAAAGCATACGGATGCTACTGGATTGTACGCACCGCCAGCCTTTGTTATCAGGTGAATGACCGTGGCGCCGACGATATCGCTGTCGTGCCTCCTGCAGATACTGTTCGACATTCACTGGCCGCGCAGTGTCGACCTTAACGTGCTGCTTTTCGAGAGATTCCAGGAAATGGCGAGCCACCGCCATGCATCGGCTGACCGTCTTCGGAGCGTATCGTTCCTGTTCCAGGTGATTCTTAAGTTTCGAAATCCACGTCTCGTGGTTGAAGAAAATATCTGACATGTGCACCTCCAGATGGAATGCTCCCAGAGTGCACACTGCCCATTATGGTAAGCAAGTTGACCGGTAAGTGCTGTCTTTGTTGCTCTGCAGAATTCTCCTTCGCATTATCGGCTCCTTACCATTAATCTGGATCATGCCTCGCCGTCCCACAGCGCCCGGCTCAGCGCCACCAACTCCGCCGTGGCCACACCCTTGAGCTCGATCCTCATCCGGCCCCGCCGCCCTTCCAACTCCACCACCGCTCCTGGAAAATTACCGGCAGGCGGTGCCAGCAGTTCCACAAACGTCGGCGGTGCGGTGCGCCGTGTACGGCGCGGGGCGTCTGCCGTGGCCTTCGCCACGCGCCTCTTCACCGTCGGTGCCGCAGCTTCTGCCCGCTGCTTGAGCTTGCCATACTCCAGATGCAGAGCTTTCGCGGTGGGATTAATCCCATGCGCGCGGGCCAGTCCTCCCGCCGCCGCCCACAAAGACTCCGGAATCGGCACTCGGCGGGCGTGCGAACTCCGCCACCGCTTGAGACGCAGGTAAACCTTCCGCATGTCCGGGGGAATAACAGGAATCTCGTCGGCCATCGTCTGTCCTCCTTGCCCTCCTGGGCAAAAGACAGACATTAGCAATTTCGGTTAGATCAAGTCATGCAGCCTTGCCGAAAGGACACG
>JBKQLO010000184.1:0-54132 GCA_052147055.1 Terriglobales bacterium | reverse complement strand
CTCGACGCAGTCGCGCCCAAAGCCTTGTAACTCTTTGCGGCCTCAGCGCCTTCGTTCTTGCGGGCATACATGTGGCGATCGGCGGCATCCAGGCACTCATCGAGCGTCTTACCGTCAGTCCATTCCGTCACGCCAATGCTTAAGCTCAGCTGAAAGCGCTCCAGGTGTCCGGCTCGGTTCCAGTCCGCTATGTAGGCCTGGGTTCTCTCGACTACCTTGTGCGCCCCGGCGGGCGAAGTATCAGCCAGAATCAAGAGGAATTCATCTCCGCCGTAGCGAACTACGGCATCGGAGCCGCGCACCGAACTTTTCAATAAGCTAGCGATCTCGGCGAGCACGAAATCGCCGGTGAGGTGTCCGAACTTGGTGTTGACTTCCTTGAAGCGGTCCACGTCGATCAGCATGAAGGTGAGCGGCTTCTCCGAGCGTTTGGCTTGGCTGATGAACCGTCCTGCCATGTCTTCCAGCGAGCGGCGGTTGTAAACTTCGGTCAGCGGATCGGTAAACGATTGCAACCGGACCAATTCATTTTGAATGGTGCTGGAGATCAGGCTCTGGCGCGCGCGGCGAAGGTCGAGACGCCGGGTAACCAGGTAAGTATTCAGCAGAGCCAGCAGAACGAATAAGCCAATCACCAATTGCCGCGAAACCGTAATTTCAAAATGCACTTCGTCCGTCTTCATGAAAGCTGACGGAATGATGACGGAGAGCAGCCCAGCTGCGGCGAGCAGGCCAGTGACCGACGCGATCATCCACAGCTCCCAGTCTCTTTTTTCAATGTTCGAGAGCTGCTGCGTCAGGGCCGGCAGAGAGCGGTCTTGTCCGGTCTCCATGGGCTTGTGGATCATTCCCAAAGTTTAGGACCGAATTGAGAAACACGCAGCAGTACCAAGGTAACTACAAACAGCGGCGGAAGCCAGAATTTCGGCCAGAGCGGCGCCGGTCGCGTTGCTAGCCGGGTTAGCGTACCCTTCCCTGTGTCGACAATTTGATCGTCAGTCAGCCGATCAAGAGGGAGTCGCCCGAATGAACAACAAAATCGCAGTCGTGACCGGGGCCAACGGGGGCTTGGGGACCTTTGTGACGCAAGCCCTGCTGGATGCCGGAGCCACCGTGGTCGGCGTGTCCAAGGATATTCGGCAATCAGACTTCAGCAGTGCGGCATTTACGGCGCTGCCGGCGGACCTCTTGACCGCAGCCGGAGCCACGAGCATGGTGGCGAGTGTCGTGGCTCGCTTCGGAAGAATAGACGTGCTTGCGCACACCGTCGGAGGCTTCGCCGGCGGAAAGTCCATCGCGGAAACCGACGACGCTACTTTTCAGCGTATGTTCGATCTCAACTTAAACAGCACGTTCTATCTTTTGCGCGCGGCAATTCCTGCGCTGCGCAGAGCTGGCAACGGACGCATCATTGCCATCGGCAGCCGTGCGGCGCTCGAACCGGGCGCCGGAGTCGGCGCGTACAGCGCCTCGAAAGCCGCGATGGTTTCGTTGATCAGAACGGCAGCTCTGGAAAATAAAGACGCAGGACTGACCGCCAACGTGATCCTGCCGGGCACAATCGACACGCCTGCCAACCGCAAAGCGATGCCCAACGCAGACGTCTCCAAATGGGTGCAGCCTGCGACCATCGCCAGTCTGATTGCCTGGCTGGCCGGCGAAGCCGGAAAAGATGTCAACGGTGCCGTGATTCCGGTTTATGGCAGCGACGTTTGAGACCTTGCAAGGGCACGCTATTGTCCGGTGGCGCGAAACATCTCCGGAGGATCGAGGTAGCATCGCCTCCACAAGCCTTCATCGGAGAGCGTGCCCGCCTTCCACTCCCGCAGCACCGGCAAGGTCGCAGCCACCATGCCGCCGTCGGCGGAATCGAAAATCAGCACAACCCCCGCTGCGGTTGACGAGCTCTGCGTCAGCTCAGCGAATTCCTTGTCGAGCAGTCCTTTAACAAACGCGAGTTTGGCCTGCAATCCCGTATCCGCAGTACTGCCGGCATTTTTCTGGATGGAAACAATCCGCACAACTTTCCCGCGAAGCGGCTCCCAATCCCCGGGAAAAGACGCGATTTGCTCATTTTCAATCTGAAACGGCGTCTTGTTGTCAGCGACTGGCGGAGCCGGCGAAGCTTCCGGCGGCGCCTCCTCACTTGACGAAGAGTCCGGCATCTCCAGGTTGGAGCGCCGGATCCAGGCGCGCGAAAGCCCGGAGATGCGCACGTGTACCCAGCTTTCATTGCTGTCGAGAATCTCGAATTCGTCCTCCGCCTCGGCGAGAAACAAAACTTTCGCTCCCTCGCTCGGGCTGATCAGGACCGGAGTTCCCGACTTCCGCACGGCGGCCAGGTTGTCCGGATGCGACTGGTTGCGGAGGATTTCCTCTAGGTTCTTGGCTTCCTTGTCCAGATCCTCCGTGTGCCGGTCGGTTACTCCGCTCCTCGGAGGCGGCGTCGCGCTATGGTCTGTGTGCGGGAAAGTACCACCTTTGAACGACGGCGCAGAGGGAAGATCGGGCGCCTGTGCGGAATTGCTGGAAGGCGCAGCGTCTTTGCCTTTCAGTGTGGCAGGTGGGTTATTGGGTAACGAGGGCGTGGTGGAGGGTGACTTCGTGCCGAGCGCGTCTGCCAGCCGATCGAGAAGATCAGATTCCAGTCGGCCATTGGACGGCAGAACCTGATAGCCGGATTTCCCTGCCACGGGAGAGTTGTACCAAGCTGTGATCTGGGAACTGACGCGTACCAGCGACCCGCCCGCCGGAGTCGAGGTCACCTGAATGGTGCATTGATAATAGCCCTTCTGAAAACGATCCAGAGGTTGCTCGCCTGGAGCCGCGAACCCGTCCAGCACAGGCAAATGTCCGCCGGTCGAAGATTGCAACTGGCGAACCGCCGCCTCTACCACCGGTTTTGATTGGGGAAAAGTGCGTTCCGCGGGACGTCCCTGAGCTCGACCCAGCGGCATCATGAGCATCCACAGGATCGCGACCGCAGTAAACTGAAAGGCCGGCTTCATGGCAAGGGCTCCAACTGGGAGTGGTTGATCCAGCCATGCTGGCCATCCTCGGTCTCCACGCCGTACCAGTACGGAGTGGCGATGAGAATCACCACCTCAGATCCCGCGTCGAGCGTCTTCAGACTGGTCGCCGAGTGGAAGGGAGCAGACTTCAGTTGCGCTCCCGGTGCTTTGATGATTCGTTCCACCTGCCGACGCAGGTTCTCAACCCGCTGTTCCGGCGTGTTCGCGGAATTCTGCGCCCGGGCCAGTGCGGACGCCTGTTCCTCCGCGTTTTTCCGTTCCAGCGCTTTCCTGGCTAACTCTTCCTGGCGATGTCTTTCGCCTTCCGCAGCCTGTTTCTTTTCTGATTCGAGGGTTTCCACATGGTCTTGAATAGCTTGATACTCGGCACTCTCGACGCTTCCGTCCGATGAGTGCACAATATGACGAAAGTCTTCCACGAAAACCGCGTCAATTCGCAAAACCGTTTGCTGCGGGCCCTTGCCCTCAACGATGTAACGCACCGCCAGCGTTCCTTGGTCGTTGCTTTCCTTGAAATTTACCGGGGCCAGCACTTGTTCCCGCACCTTGTAGTAAACCTTGCCTGGGCCTTTGTATTCGCCAAACAATGAGGATGAAGCTGCGGGCTGGGCCTTATCCACGAACTTGTCTTTGTTGTACTCCTTGCTTCCTTGGATGATTCCGTCATTCACCACGGCCTCCACGGCTTGCACCACCATGTCTTCGGGCGAGCTTATTTCGGTGGAGAGTCCAGAGCTGTAGTCCGTTTTTTTCTTGTGCTCCCGGGCGTGCAATGGCGGCGCGAGGTTCAGGAGCAAAAGCAGCATCGCCGCGGCCAGGGCAAACCGGGCGCGGCGAATCGCCTGCGGGGTCTCCTTCACCGCGCGCGGCGAAGGGAGACTCTGGGTGCGGCGGGAAAGCTTTTCCATGCGCTCCGCTGACTGCCCTTCTACGCTCTCATACTCTCTGCCTTGCGCGCATGTCAACTCCGGCAGGCCATTTCCGCGCGGATGGGCTCCCCTAAACGCCCAGGCGGAGCAAATTGAAACGCCATTACTGATCTGAGTGATTGCCCTCTTGCACCAGAACCTGAATTTGACAATCCTTTTACAAAAAGGGGTAGCCGGACTCTTGACATGTTTACAAAAAAGCGTCACCGTCGATTGCGCGTAGAAAATAACATGCTGAATGGTTTGAACTCGAACAGTCTGGTGCCTCAGACTCGCGTTCCCGCTCCTGCCAGGCTGCCGCGAGTCGCCCTGCCCAAAAGGAAGCGCGACCGCGCCGGCAAACAGAAAGCGCTGATGCTGGCGGCTTTGCGCTTGTTCGCTACCCGGGGATACGAGGCGACCACCACCCGCGAGATCGCCGCCGCCGCGGGTTGTGCCGAGGGTCTGATCCACCGCTACTTCAAGGGAAAGGCCGGCCTGCTACCGGCCTTGGTCGAATATCAGTTTTCTGAAGAACTGACGGAAATGCGCCATCGCCCGCGCTCAGCCGGCGGTTTGGAAGAAGAATTTCTTCAACTCGTCGACTGGGAAATAGAACACATGTGGAGAAATCAGGATTTTCTCCGGGTATTTATCTCGCGCGCGCTAGTGGATCCCTCGGTCGCCAGCGTGCTGAACCAGGCCGTCCTTTCCTCCCGCACCAAGGCGGTGGTGGAGCGCCTCAAGCGCCACCGCCAATGCGCGGCACTTCCTCAGGAAGACCTTGAAGTCCTGGCCCAGTCGGTGGGAGTGTTCGGCCTGGTGTTTGGCTTTATGCGTCCCATCGTACTCGGGCAGGACCGGGCCCAAGCCAGGAAGATGGCTGCGACCCTGGCCGGTGTCCTGGTTCGCGGTTTGCATTATGCCCAAACTGATTAAAATTGCTGATGCTGGCAATCCGTCTAACCGATTTCTTCTTGACATGCGTCTCTCGGCCATGATACTAAGTGCGTCCACGCGCACTTTCCAGGATGTCCGAAGGTTGGTTAGTGGGTTCGGCTTCCTGTCTTCGGGTCACAATTTGTTCTGGTGGCCTGCTTGGGTGGTTATGAAGGCTGGTTGTTTCTGTTCCGGTGGCCAAGGGCCATCAGTAGCGGAGAACGCTCCCAGGACTCTGAGCGCGGCTCCAAATTAGTTCAACGGGCGGGTTTTTTGCCCCGATTCAGTGCCAGGAGGACTCAATGACCTCTCCCCAGAGGCATTTTGCCGGATGGTTGCTATTCGCATTTTTCCTGGCGGGAGCGTTGCCACAGGCTAACGCCCTCCCTGCCTTCGCGCGCAAGTATGGCTTGCGCTGCTCGGCCTGCCACGAAGCCTGGCCGATGCTCAATTATTTTGGCCAGAAGTTCAAGGACAACGGCTATCAGTTGATGAATGATCGGGATGCCCCGATCTGGCAAAACCCGTCCTATTGGCCAGTTACCTTCCGCATGACGCCGATCTGGCACCGCGTCAGCACCGGCCGAGTGCCCGTCGACGTGGGCGCCGGGATGAACAACGGCGAGGCTAGGATCGAAAGCTCGGGCTTCGACATGAGCGGGCTCGATTTCCATACCGGTGGAACGCTGGAAAAAAACATCTCGTTTTACCTGCTCCCCTCTTCCGATTCGACCGGAACATTTCACTTTGAGACGGTCATGGCACGATTGGATAACCTCTGGGGCAGCTCCTGGCTCAATGTGAAGTTGGGGAAATTCGAGCTCGACAACCTGCTTTCTGAAAAGCGCATTCTGACGCTGACCGGCAACGGCGGCGTTTATCAGACCTATCACTTCATGCCGGTGGGCGACGGGAACATTTTTGGGCAAATCGGAGACAACCAGCTCGGCATAGAGTACTTGGGGCACTCGGTGGACGACCGGACGCGCGTTTCCGCTGCCCTCCTCAGCTCGAGTGACGGGAACACCAACCTGATCACCGGCTCCAATTCCTATACCGGATTCTTTACCGGGAGCCAGGCTTTTGATACGGGCAAGCTGGGTGTGCAGCGGGTCGGGTTCTACGCGATGGTGGGACAAGCAGCAACCACCTATCGGACCAGCGGCGGCATTGTCATTGCCGGTTCTGGAATTAACAACCAGTCATTCAGTCGTGAGGGCTTCGTCGGACAGTTCTACTTCGGTCCCCACTTCGACCTCACGGTGGTGACTCAACATGGCTCGGACAACGTATGGTTCGGACAGGGTTTTGGTAACGCATCCGACCCCAACAACGGAACACCGTTTAACGACCTTCCTAACAATGCGCCAGGCACGGTGCTTCCGGCGACCGCGCGGGCGCCTAGTTGGAATGGCGCTACCTTCGAAGCCCACTATGTGTACAACCCGCAGTTGATCTTCATCGGCCGCTACGAGTTGGAGCGCATGTCGCAACAGGCCAACACTACGAATGCGGGGAACCTGGGAAATATCAGCAGCTACACCATTGGCTACCGCTACTACCCGTTTATGACGAGCCGGGCGGGTTTCGCCTGGCACAACGAATACAACTGGATGCACCAGGACGGCACCGGTCCGCAACCCGGCGAAAACTTGAACAACAGCGAATTGCTACTCGGCTTTGACTTCGACTTCTAGGAGAGGGGATTAGCGATGCCTACGAAACTACTCAAGTGGTCGTGGTTGGCGGTGGCGGCTTCCCTGCTACTGGCAGCCACGTCGCCGGCCCAGATCACCAGTTACGAAGAGAAGGATCGCCTCAATACCGAAAGCCACATTGGCAAATACGCCGGACATGCTCAGAACGCCGCCGCCGACTATCGCCGGTATTGTGTGGGCTGCCACGGCGAACTCGGTGACGGAAATGGCGAGGTCGCCCAGTGGATCGATCCAAAACCGCGGGACTTCACCTTGGGAATCTTCAAGTGCCGCTCTACACCTACGGGGACGCTGCCCACGGACGAAGACCTTTTTAACACCATTGCGCGTGGCTTGGACCGCTCCAACATGCCCATCTGGAATGTCTTTACCAAGCAGCAGCGTGCCGACTTGGTGGCTTGGGTGAAGCACTTCTCTCCGCGCTTTCAGAAAGAAAAGCCGGGGACGCCCATTGAGATTCCGGCCGAGCCTGAGGTCACGCCGGAGCGCGTGAAGGCTGGGCAGGAAGTCTTCGGCCGGGTGCAGTGTTGGAAGTGCCACGGTGTCGAAGGCATGGCCAACGGCCCCTCGGCGTCCACGCTTACCGACGACTTGAATCGGCCAATTCTGCCCTACAACTTCACCGACGGCTCGCGCCCGAAGTGTGGTTCCACTGACCAGGATATTTACCGGATCTTCATGACCGGTCTGGACGGAACGCCGATGCCGTCGTTTTCCGACAATATCAAGCCGGATGAGGCATGGGATCTGGTGTTCTACCTGCGTACCCTGCAACCTCACAATACTTTCAATAGCAAAGAAAGGCAGATTGCCAAGCAACTGGGGTTAAAGCCGGTGAATCCCAATGCGCCAACACAGTAATCCCGGCACCATCGAGACCTCGAGAAATTTAGGAGGCTGTTCATGAAAAGTCAGTACGTACGTAAGCTCGCAGCTATACTACCGGCGGTAGTATTAGTCGGCACAGGAGCGGTGCTCTTGAGCCAGAAGGTGAATGCTGCCGGCGGAGGCTCAATCACCGGGACGGTGAAGTTGAGCGGAACGGCCCCGCACATGAAGGGCATTGACATGTCCAAGGATCCGGTGTGCAGCAAGGCTCACGAGAGCAACCCGGCAAAAATGGAGAATGTGCTGGTCGGGTCAGGCGACGGCTTGCAGAACGTCGTCCTGTACATCTCGCAGGGGCTCACCGGTAATGAACCCGTTCCCTCTCAGGAACCAACGTTTGATCAGAAAGGTTGCATGTACTCACCCCACGTGCTGGTCTTGAATGTGGATCAGAAGTTCAAGGTGATCACCGGCGACCAGACGACCCACAATATCCATCCCTTGCCCAGTCCGACCGCGGGTAATATCGGCTGGAACAAGTCACAACCGCCGGGAGCGCCCCCGATTGAGACCAGTTGGAAGAACGAAGAAGTCGCCATACCCGTGAAATGCAACATCCATCCCTGGATGCACGGTTACTTCGTTGTGGTGAAGGGGCCGTACGCTACCACCGACGACAAGGGTTCGTACACCATCCAGAATGTGCCCGCAGGAAGCTATACCGTAACCGCATGGCAGGAGGACTTGGGAACGCAGACGGCAAAGGTAACGGTGGCGGCCGGAAGCGCAGCCAAGGCCGATTTCACATTCAAGGGGAAATAGTGCCGTCGATTCGGCCCGGGTCGCCCTTTTCCGCGACCCCGGGCGGTGTCAGAAGCCATATCGAAGTCAGTCCGATGCGAGGGCACCATGGGAAGATTCGTTGCGGTTACCATCATCGTGATTGCGATTATTTCCGCGATTCCCATCCTCCGGCATACCTGGTGGATGGCGCCGGACATCTCCACCCACGGCCAGTCGATTGACGAGCAGATGTCGGAGACCATGGCTGAGGCCGGAATCTCGTTCCTGGCCTCGCAGATCATTCTGGCTCTGTTCATTTGGAAATTCTCCAACCCAAAGCCCGGTGACAAGATAAAAAATTTTCCCGGCGGCGCCAAAGCCATGGTCTGGACTGCCTTTCTTCTCGTAGGAACTGAGGTCCTGGCGCTGGGAGTCTTCGGAGTCAAGGCTTGGGCCACCGTTTATTTGACGCCCCCTGCGGCCAATGCCGTGCCGGTGCAGGTTCAGGCCGGGCAGTTTGCCTTCTACTTCCGCTATCCCGGCCCGGACGCTACTTTTGGCGCCGCCCACCCCGAGATGATCAGCGAAGCCAACCAGAACTATTTCGGAATTGATACCGACCACGACGCCGACGCGAAAGACGACATCGTGACCGCCGAAATGGCGATCCCCGTGAACCGGGAGGTCCATCTGTTCATGCACTCCAAGGACGTCGGGCATTCATTCTTTGTGCCTGAGCTGCGGGTGCAGCAGGACTTCGTTCCCGGGCTGGATCTTTCCCTGCACTTCACTGCAACCAAGATCGGCCGATACGAGATTGTATGCACTCAGCTCTGCGGCCTGGGACATTACAACATGAAGGCATATCTCTCCGTCCTGTCCCAGGAAGATTTCGACAACTGGCTGAAGAAGCAAGCGGCACTACAGTAGTAGCGGCAAGAACGTTCCGCCATGCGGGACGACATAACCTTTCGAGGCAAGCCGATGCACGATGTCTCAGCGCACGCAGCACACACACCGCCGACTAGTTTTATCCGGAAGCACGTCTTCAGCCTCGACCACAAGGTGATCGGCAAGCAGTACTACGCTCTGGCGCTGGTGGCCGTTCTTGTGGGCATGGTGCTTTCCTGGATCATGCGCATTCACCTGGCATGGACAAACTATGCCATCCCGGGGCTGCACCTGCTTTCTGCCAATGGCGCGCCCGGCAATGTAATGACGCCTGAGTATTACCTACAGTTGATGACCATGCACGCGACCATCATGGTTTTCTTCGTGCTCACCACCGCGCCCTTCGCCGCCTTCGGTAACTATTTCCTGCCCATCCAAGTGGGTGCTGAAGATATGCCATTCCCGCACTTCAACATGATGTCGTTCTGGGTCACCTTCGTGGGCTTCCTGGTTCTGATGTCATCGTTCTTCGTGGCAGACGGACCCACGTTGGGCGGCTGGACCCAGTACGCACCGCTGAGCGCTGTGGGTGCAGTCGGTGGTCCCGGCCAAGGCACGGGTGTAGTTCTCTGGGCAGCGTCGATCGGCATTTTCTGCATCGGTCAATTGTTAGGATCGCTGAACTTCATCACCACTACGCTCGACATGCGCACCCGGGGCATGAGCATGTGGCGCCTGCCGCTGAGCGCCTGGGGGTGGTTCATCACCTCGGTGATGGGCTTGACTGCGTTCGCCGTTCTGATGCCGGCCTGCATCCTGCTGATCCTGGATCACGTGGCGGGGACCAGTTTCTTTGTACCCTCCAATCTGGTAATTAACGATCAACTGCAACCTCACTCCGGCGGTTCTACGTTGCTTTGGCAGCACCTGTTCTGGTTCTTCGGACATCCCGAGGTCTATATCGCCATTGTGCCTGGGATGGGCATCGTTTCACACGTGCTTATCACCAACATGCGCAAGCCCATGCTCAGTCACAGAGTTCTGATTTACTCCATGGCAGCGCTTGCGGTGCTCAGCTACATGGTGTACGGACATCATATGTTCGTGAGCGGGATGAACCCGGTCTCGTCCTTGGCGTTTTCCTTCCCCACGCTGATCATCACCATTCCCTCGAGCATCGTGGTGCTGATCTGGCTGGGCAGCCTTTACGGATCGAAATTGCGTATCAACAGCGCTTCGTTGTTTGCTCTGGGTTTTATCTCGATGTTCATCAGCGGTGGCGTTAGCGGCTTTTTCCTGGCGCAACCCTCGGTCGACATTATGCTGCACGCCACTTACTTTGTGGTCGGGCACTTCCACATGGTGATGGGTGTAGCCGCGATGTTCGGAATTTTCGCCGGAACCTATTTCTGGTTTCCCAAAATGTTTGGCCGCATGATGAACGAGACCCTGGGCAAGATTCACTTCTGGCTCAGCTTCGTCGGCGCTTACGCCATCTTCATGCCTTTTCATTATCTTGGTTTGGCAGGGAATGTGCGGCGCTACCAGGCGTTTGTGGATGATTACCTTCAGCCTCTCATCCCCGTGCATCGCTTTATCACCGTCGCCGCGTTGCTCACCGGACTCGCCCAGCTCATCTTTCTGTACAACCTGTTCCACAGCCGCTTCTGGGGCAAGCCAGCGACCGATAATCCGTGGGAGGCGACTTCTCTGGAGTGGAGCACGCCGACCACACCGCCGCCGCACAACAACTTTGGTGACAAGCTGCCGGTGGTTTACCACGATCCCTACCAGTATGGGGTTGAGAGCTCGGTCGGCGACTACGTGATGCAAGCCTCGCCCGAGCAAGTGAAGACCGCTCACGACGAGGCATAAAACACGCGTATGGCAACTACAATCCAGCCACCGTCGAAAGTCGAAGAACCGGAACGACCGAGGCCGCCGATCAATTCCGGCGGTGGCGGACTGCGTAACCTGGTTCCGGCCGGGGGCGATCTGCGCCGGGTTAAGGATCACGCTCCTCCTCCCGCTTCCACTGGGATTTGGGTTGTGCTGGCGTCGATCACGATGAGTTTTGCGGCTTTCACCAGCGCCTTGATTGTGCGCCAAGGGGGAGCCACCGATTGGAAACACCTTACCCTCCCCCCGATTCTTTATCTCAACACGCTGGTGCTCATCGCCAGTAGCATTACGCTCGAGGCGGCACGCCGCCAAATCGGCGCCTACATGACGGGACCGAGAGATCAAACCGTCCCTCCGTCCCGCTGGCTTTACATTACGTTGTGCCTCGGACTGTTTTTTGTCGCCGGTCAATACGTCGCATGGCTGCAATTGCGCGCCCAAGGCCTTTACCTGGCGACCAATCCCAACAGCTCATTTTTTTATGTTCTGACGGGTATTCATGCCCTGCATGTGTCCGGCGGTCTGGGCGGTCTGGCTCGGGTCATTCGCAGGTTGAACAAGTCGGTGCTGCGCAAGAGCACGCTGGACGCGACTTCGCACTACTGGCATTTTATGGGTGGGTTGTGGGTGTATCTGCTGTTGCTGTTGTGGATGAAACTTTAGCCAACTGGGCAAGAGGAGACGCTGTGAGCCACGCCGATACGATGACCGGACACTCGGGCCTCATGGAGAAGCCGGCGTTTTCAGTTCCCGCGAAGAAGATGGCGATGTGGCTGTTTATCATCGCCGACTCCGCGACCTTTGCGGCTTGCCTGGTGGCCTATGGATTCATCCGTAATGCCACTCCCAACTGGCCGCGACCGTTCCACAGCATTACCAACGTGGCCATCATGACTTTTATTCTGGTGACCAGCAGCCTCACCATGCTCTTCGCGATGGACGCTGCCAGAGCGGGAGACAAGGCTAAAGCTCTGCGCTGGACGCTGATCACCGCCGCTGCGGGCGCACTCTTCGCCTTGTTGCACATCCGGGAATGGATGGGATTGATTGGCGAAGGCATGACTCTGTTCAAGAACCCATGGGGGACCGGCCTGTTCGGGTCCGCGTTCTTCAGTATCACGGGCTTGCACCTGCTGCACGTGACCTGCGGGGTCGTTGCCTTAATCGCAGTTGGGCTTCGCTATCAAGCTGGCCGTTACAATGCCGACGATCTCGAAATCACAGGCCTGTACTGGCACTTTGTGGATCTGGTCTGGATGTTTGTTGTGCCGCTGGTGTATCTGCTCAACCTTTCGCATTGAGAACCTGGGACAGTGGGCAACAGGAGCAAAAACATGGCTATGGCCGAAGCACCCAAGAGTGGCACCGGGAAGTACGTGGTTGTTTACCTTTGCATTCTTGCCATTGCGGCGCTGCAGTTCGTGATCGCATATTCCAACATCACTGGCGAGCAGATGTTTGCGCGTATGCTGTTCCTGGCGATCATAGAAGCCGCTCTGGCGCTTCTGTTCTTCATGCACCTGTCTGAAAATCGTGGACTTAAGTGGTTCGTCGTTATCTTCACTGTAGCGGTTGTGCTCGGCATGCAATATGGTTGGACCGACAGCTTCCGCTTGCTGGATGGCGCGCCCTGGGCCAAATGACGCTGCAACAGTGGTATCGAGGAAAAGAATGAGCAACCAATCCTGGCTACGCTTGATGGGAAGATTGGCGGCGACGGCCGTGTTCTTGGCGTTGCCTCTGCCCGCTTTCTCCCAGAACTGTGCTCTCTGCTACACCCAGGCGGCTTCCACCGGCGCGCGCATGATTCAGGCGTTGCGCAGCGGGATTCTGGTCCTCGTCATTCCCCCGACTCTCGGATCCATCGGCATGATTTTCCTGGTCCATCGCAGGAGCAATCAATTCAAGCGGGCCGATGATGCCGCAGAACCGGGGCAAGACTGGTAAAATGGCAGCCACTCACAGCATGGCAAATCTAACTTCTGCTTCCGCTTGGAAAACCCGGCTGTCGGATTACTACATCCTCACCAAGCCGGAGGTGAACCTGCTGATTCTGATGACCACTTCAGCGGGCTATGCGCTGGCATCGCATCGGCCTTTCCACGTCCTGGGTCTGGTCAATACGCTGGTCGGCACGCTGCTGGTGGCCAGCGGCACCGCCACTTTGAATCAGTGGATGGAACGCGTATGGGACGGCCGCATGCGACGCACCGCTTCGCGGCCGCTGCCTTCGGGCCGGATGGCTGCCGCGGAAGCTCTGGGTTTTGGGTTGCTACTGAGCGTCGCGGGAGGTCTGTATCTTGCGGCTACCGCAAACTTGGTCGCGGCCGGGTTAGCGATTGCGACTCTGCTCTCTTATTTGCTGATCTACACCCCGCTAAAGCGCAAAACGCCCCTGTGCACGCTGTTGGGAGCGTTCCCGGGCGCGATGCCGACATTGATCGGCTGGGCGGGGGCATCAGGAAGGATTGACCCGCCAGCCTGGTTCTTGTTCGCCATCCTGTTTCTTTGGCAGTTCCCGCACTTCTTGGCGATCGCGTTAATGTACCGCGAAGATTATGCTCGGGCTGGATACAAAATGCTCCCAGCTTTCGACCGGGAAGCCCGGTTCACGCGCGCAGAAATTTTAGGGCTGACGCTGGTTTTGATCGTGACAACGCTGTTGCCGGCCGGCCGAGGTGGACCGCTGTACGGCGTGGCCATGGTGGTGGCGGGAGCGTTTCTGCTGTACTACGTCGCTAAACTCACCCGCTCGGCGTCGATTGTGCTGGCCAGCCGGGTGGTCCATGCCTCGGTGATCTATCTCCCCGTGGTTCTGGCCGTAGTGGTTGCCTTCAAGTCCTGAAGCTTCTCGTGGTCGCCGCCATCTCAGAAAGCGTAACGGAGCGCGAACTCGGCTGTGCTGCCGTTGAAATCCTGTATCGGAATTGCTGCCAGCCCCGGTATCGCGTTCGACGCCAGCCCCCTGCCGTTGTAGCCGTAGTAGTTCCAGGTCATCCGGTAACTGAGACCTTTATACACGTCGAATACCACCCTGGCGTAGGGTCTCTGATAATTGAAAGCCAGCGTTCCGGGCACCTGGAGGGGATCAATTGCGAGCGTATTGCCCCCCACAAAGGTCCCAGAATATCCGAGGCTGGTGGTGACTCGCTTCGTGGCCTTCCACATGACATCGCCATAAAAGAAATGTTGCTTGCTGGAGTACGCACCCAACCCCGGGATGGCTGGCGGCACGTAGCCTAAGCTGGCCGGGCATTGCGTAGCGGGCGGGGGGCCGAAGGCGTTGTCGTAATAGCAAATATCCGCCTGGAGGTAGATGTCGGTGTAGGTATACCCAAGATCGTAGAACACTTTTGCGTCCGGCATGAGTGTGGTCACGAAACTGTAGCTGCGGCCGTGCTCCAGGTCGTTCACGGTGGCAACGTTGTCGCGGTTTTCGTGGATGTCGATTGCCCCATCGAGGATGAGCCAGGTACGCGGTTTGTAGTTCGCGTGGACTTTATAGCTCTGCACTTGTCGCGGGCTGATCCGGGTGAAGGAATAATCGTTGTAGCCAAACTGGAAATCGCCGGTGATTCGCAGCGTATCCAGCGGACGGGCAGTGAAGCCCGCCAACAAGGTCTTCTCGTGGATTTCCGTGATGTTCCGGGACGTGTCATTGCCGGCGGCGGGGCCGGTGAACGTCAGCGAGATGAGCTGGCCGGTCACGGGGTCCACGGTCTCGGTGCAGGCAGAAGGAGTAGCGCAGTCCCCGCGGGCAGCCAGGGCGGCGCCGCCGGCGCCACCCGGGAAATAGGTCTCCGCGGTATAGAAAGTCGAGCTGAAATCGGCGACGGTGCGAGCGGTGTAAACATAACCGATGCGGCCGGTCAGGCGCTTGGTGATGTCGTACTGCAACTGGAAGGTATTCGAGCGCAGGTTCTGCCCCAAAAACGTCGAAGTGGGGCCGTTGACCACGTCGGCGGACGAACCTGCGGTGTGGTTGGGGCAGGTGGCCGCGGTGTACGGCGCCGGGCAGACGGAAAGAAACGTGGCCGCAGTAAATACCGACTGCGGTTGTGCCAGACCCAGCAGCCCGGGCTGCATTTGACCGAATATGGTGGTCTCCGATGTGTCCCACAGGCCGGGGGTGCGCCAGTTGTCGTAACGGAACGTATCCAGGATGCGAAACTTGTCGGTGACCGAATAGGTTCCTGACCAGTCGGCATTCACCGAGACGCGCTTGGCGTCCGCTGGGCCACCCGTGGTGCTGCCACGCGAACCGTCCCGGCTGACATAGTCGTTTACGATCTCACTGAAGTTTGGAACCGAGTTGTTGGCCGCGCTGTAACCCAATGATCCTGAGGTCTCAAAGTTCTTGAAGTAATTGGACTGAAACCGCAAGCGCTCGCTGGGCATAAAATTCCGCGGGCGGCCAGCCTGGCTATAGGACAAATAGCCGTTGCAGTTAGGATTGAATATATTGGGCGCGGTCGCAATCGGCGCAGCGCAGGGCAGAGTTTCGACCGGCCCCGCCGTACTCCAAACTATGCCTGGGTCCACAGGCGTGCCGTTGGCGAGTTGCAAGCCGGAATTCTGCGGATTGTCGGTGACAATGTTGTCCTGCTTGAAGTAAGTCAGAAACTGGTCATAAGAAATTGTGGTCTTGGGCAGGAGCCGGAAGTCTACGCCAGCGTGATAGGCGTTCGTGGTGTAGCTGTAGTTTTCATTGAAGGCAGAAATCGTGCCGCCATCGGTGGTAAAGAACCCGGGTCCCTGGTCGCGGTCATGCGAGAAACCCAGCCGGAATTGCACCCGCGATTGCGGGAACAACGTCAGATTGTAATCCTGCATTCGCCGAACCAGATCCAGCGAATGGGGCGAGGTTGCAATGCCTACGGTGGGAGTCGAAGGCGAAGGGTTTAAGGGATTGGCCAGCAGGTTGTAGTCCCAGAAATTCTTGTCCCGGCGAAACAGGAAACGAAAGTCGTACCACTTGTTCTTGTCGATGCGAAGGCGAGTCACGTCATTGGGATCGCCGCCGTAACCAAAGTTGCTGAAGCTGAGATTGTCAAACAGCATGCCGCTGTGGTCCAGCGAGCGCATATCCAGCGTGTAATCGAAGAGGCGAAGACCGTCGCCAAGATTCACAAAAGTGTCGTAGGTATCGGTGTTCCCGTTGATCCATGTACTCCGGTAGCCAGCCTCGATGGACTGCTGGATGTTGTAGTTTCCCGCATCGATTCCCTTGGTTTCTCCGGGGCCGTTCTGGGCAGAAGACAGCGGCGCCGCTGCCAACAACATCACCACCAGAGTTAAACGGCTGAGGCCACAACCCGCTAGAGAGCCTCTCATGATTGTTCCCTCCACCGGCTTCGGTCTGCGCTGCTTTCCCCTTGCGCCTGGAACGTGTTGGTCACGCGATGTCCGGATTAAGCTCATGGCAATCTCTATTTGAAAAAGGTTTGGTCGAAGTTGGAGCCGTGGATCTGGATGTGACACAGCGTGCATGACTTGAAAAAGGTCTGCTGGCTGTGAAACGACGGCGCTGCCGGCGCGTTACCGGCTTTTGAGTTGGCGGTAACACTGGTGTGGCATTGCAGGCACAGCAGATTCATGTTGCTCACCCTGAGCATGTGCGGGTTGGCGCCACCGTGAGGAATATGGCAGGACGAGCAGCCTTCGACTTTCACCGGCTCATGCTCGAACACAAACGGCCCCTGCTTGTCGGTGTGGCAGGTGAAGCAAACCGCATCCTGGGTTGCCGAGGCCCGCACTTGCTTGGGCCCGACGGTCCCGTGCGGATTATGGCAATCCGTACACTGAACCAGACCTTCGTTGACGCGATGGTGGAAGGGCATTTCGAACTGAGACTTCTGCTGCGCGTGGCATGAATAACAGAGCTCGGGCTGGGCCTTGGTTAACAAAAACTCTTTACTTTGTGAGTGATGCGGAGAATGGCAGGAGAGGCAACTAACCTCGTTCTGATTATGTAGAGAGTTGACGGCATTCATATGCTGGGTGCCGCCGGCATGACAGCTCAGGCATCGCTTGTCGATTTCCTTGGTCGGTTGATCCTTGAAGCGGAAGATCTTGCTGACATCCCCGCCCCCCGCCACGTGCTCCGCGCCCGGGCCATGGCAGCCTTCGCAACCTTGCTTTGAGGGGCCGCCTTCTTTGTTCAGCGTGGTTTTCCAATGCGGAGTTTTCTCCCAGGCGTTGTAAATTTCCTCGTGACAGGTCTTGCAGGTTTCTGCTCCTACGTACTTGGAGGCTTCGGAGGCAGGCGCACTGGCGGATTGAGCGCTTTGATCCGCGGCCGCTGGGCGATCCTCGCTTGCAGCGGAAGCGACAACGAAAAGACATGAAACCAAGAGTAGTAGAACTCGAGAGGCCCTAGCACCCGCTGGCATTAGCATCCTCCCCGACACCCGCGTTTCAATATGCGGCAACGCGAGTTTTGTGATGCGGTTGATTGAGGAAGTCTAATTCTTTGAAATCATGCAACGCAAGGCAAACCGCGAGCAGGGAACAAAGTTCCGCAATGCTCATTCCCGTTTCGAACCTTGGACAAGCAACGGGAAGATGATCTCCTCAATCAGATCCCTATTCGAGAATTCCCTTGAGTACGCCCTCTGTTGCTGTGTTTGCAGGCGCCTTCAGGTTGCACACTCCCACAACTCAGCGCAGTTCCACGGATAATTTCTCGAAAAATGGATTGTCCAAGACCCTGTTTAATTCTGCAACACTCTCAAGAATTTGAAGACAGACGCTGTGTACTACACTTTCAGCCGTCCCCTCCTTACTTCTTGGCGGCCACACCTGGATGAATGCCGAAATTCTGGTGGTATCTCATCCTTATTTATGCCGTGACTGACGAGAGCGGAAGCTTCGAACTCACCGATGTGCCTCCGGGGAAATACGGGATTGTGGCCTGGCACGAAGGCTGGAAGCTGTTGCGGCAAGAAGGCGCCTTTGACGTCTTGACCGAACACAAGGTGCAGCGCCCCATTTTTTCCGAGCCTAGAACCTGGGAAAAGAATGTCAGTGTAGGCGGAGGCGATACCGCGGTCGTCAACTTCGTGCTGGCGGATAAGTAGCCACGACGTCAGGCGCGTTCCGTACAATTCTTCAAGCAAGACTCAGCCGCCGGAACCATTTCCGGCGGCCGCAGGTTTATAATCTTCGATCCAGCTACTAGGGATGAATCTCCAGCAGTGAATTAATCACCGAGCCCACCGGGCTGCCCCAGCCAGTCACTAAGTCGTAGCCTTTCACCGCGTTGTAGCCACCGTTATTGCCGCTGGTTATATCGTGGAAAACATTCTTGTAGCGCGCTCCGATCCCAATCTCATAGAGACGAGTATTCAGGAAGCCGAGAGTAGATTTTCCCTGGGAGACTTCCTGCTGATTGGCCAGTGCGATCAGGCTTGCCCACTGGGGGGCGGCAAAGCTGGTGCCACCGTTATCCCCGCCGCAGCTTCCGTCATAGCAGCTGTACTGGTTGGTGTTCGATTCTGCGGCAACATCCGGGTAATTTCGCAGGGTCTTCGATCCATTATTCAAGGAGTTGATGACTCCCGGCAGCTTTTGATAGCTGGGGATGGGAATCCCGTTCTTGGAAGGTGCGCCGGCGCTGCCGTTCCAGCCGGTTTCCGATTGCCAGGGTCCGCCGGGACCGTTGGTGTTGATGTCGGTGCCGCCGACCGAAACGATATAAGAATCATCGGCTGGCCAGACGACGTCGCCGGGAGTGCCGGAGCCATCGTCGCCCGAAGCCACAAATACGGTCTGACCCTGCATCGCCATTTCTTTGAAGATGGGGTCGAGACTGCTCTCATCGTCGCTCCATCCCCAGGAACAGCTTAACGTTTTGGCAACATTGTCGACCGCCATCTGGTTGAAGATGGAAACATCGTTGCCTCCTACGTACACCAGTACCTGGCTCAGGCCGGGTGCCATGCCAACCGCCATCTCGATGTCGATGACCTGCTCGCTGTCGTCGCACGACTGTGGAGGGCACTTCAGCGGGACCCCGTTCAGCGACACTCCGTTGATCGGAACATTGAACGGCTGACCCAGGTTCTTGAAGTACAGCTGGACATCGCTGACCTCGTATCCGGCAAACTCAAATAGCCCGACGGTTTGGCCAGTGCCAGTAAGTGGGCCGGACCCGTAGTAAGCCGCGCGCATGTCACTGGCCACATACTGGCCTCCCGGGCCGGAGCCGGTGGGTTGAGGGGCGCCGGGTTTCGCGGCAGCCTTTCTGTTCTTGGAACGAGGCAGGGTGAAATTATCCAGGCCGGAGATGTGCAACACGGAAACTCCTAGATCAAGTGACGGCTCACGATCGGGCGAGTAGAAGGTACGGTTCTCGGTGGGATGTTGGTAGAGACCCATCTTTATCTGGAAAGCCTTCTCGATGTTCGCCACTGACCCTTCAACATCCAGAACTATGTGATTGGCTGCGAGGTCCACTATGGTCAGGCCGTTGGCCTGCGCAAACTGGCGGACAGCTTCATAGTCTGCGGCAGCCGGGCCGAAGCGCTCGGTGAATTCCTGCACGCTCAAATAGTGCCGGTAGCTGGAGCTATGACGATCGTAGACCTGCTCCAGCAGATCGTTGAGGGCATTCTCATTTCGCAAGGGCAGGGAAATGGCCAGACTAAGATGCTGTGCGGCGGGAAGCTGGCCCACCAACTGCGCCTTTCCGCTAGTCACTGCCTCCGGCACATGGCGCGTCATGGTGAGGTGCGACTCCGCCAGGGCGGAACTTGTTACCAGCATAAGCGCGGCCCCGCACAGTATTGCTTGCAAAACTCCCAGCTCTGCCATCTTCTTCATCTAAATAGCCCTCATTAAGATTTAGTTCTTCGGTTTCCAACCCCCGATAAGGTACAACCGACTGCCCCGGAATGCAACGCCCAATGCGGGTTTTGGGGGTGAACATGCGGCTCTGGGGAAGCGATCCCATGCTATCTATCTCGCCGCTATCAGGACGTCAGCGTATCCCTGCGGCCCTGACCGGGCTATCACTTCTGCGCAGGCGTTCCCTTTGTCACTTGCTCGTACCAGAGGCGGTGATGGGTCTTCGCCCAGGCGGCGCTGACTTCTGTCTTCGCTCGTCCGTGAGCCATAAGCTGGAGACCGTCATGGATAACAGAAACGGCGCAACCCCAGCTGGAGTTGCGCCTGCGATAGGCTGCGGTCTTCGGTCTGCGGATACTTCTACTTTCGTCCGCCGCTCCTCGGCTGCTGCCGCTCCTGTAACTGCTGTTGCTGTTGGGAGTGTCTTTCTTCCAGTTGCTGCGTCTGCTGCTGGTGCCGCTGTTCCACTTGCTGCCTTCCGGCTTCGCTCGTATTCTGTTTCGCTAATTGCTGGTGTTCCTTTTCCTGCTGTGCGGCCAGCTTCTGGTGGTCTTTCTCCTGCTGCGCGGCTAGCTTGTTCTGCTGCTGTTGGAATTTCTGGTCCTGTTTGGCGTTGCCCGTGTTTGGAGCAGGAGGACGGGCGTGCGGTTGCAGGTCTTTGGCATCGTTTGGAATCGACGGGCGTGGCACATTGTTCTCACCGCGAGATGGCGCTCCTGCCTCCCGGGCGGGCACGGCTTCGCGGTCGTTAAATGCTCCCGGCCGGGGAGTCGCCGCAATGGCCGGCCTGCCCCGGTTCACGGAAGCACGCATCTGCGGATTCGAGCGGGCGGCCTGCACATGATCAGTCTGCGCGGTTACAGGCGCAATGTGTCTTTCGCTCGCTGCCCTTTCTTCTTCTGGCGTGGCGCGCGCTTCGATCCCACCGTTGCCGCCGTTGAAGCTGACGCGGTTCACCGTAACATTGTTAACTACCCTGGTGTTGTAAACGTTGTGGATGTTGGTCACGTTCACGTTAAGCACAGCCCGGTTGTAGAAAAAATGGCCGCCGTCCCAACGTCCACCCTCGAAGCCTGCGCCGAAGTAACCGAATCCATAATTGATCCCGCCGTAGAAGCCGACATGCGGCCCCCAATAACCCTCATGGAAAAGAAATGCGCCACCGCCCCAGCCCCACCAGCCGGGCGTCCAAAGAAAGCCAACTTCCGGCGCCAGCACCCAGGTCCCGGGCACCCAGTAGTAGTCGCTGATGTCGTAATCGTACGCCCAGTAGCCGGGGGTCCAGAGATAACCGTCGCCCGGGCAAACCGGCTGTTCGTAAACCGGCAGGGCAGGTGGACCGATCCGGATCGCTATGCCGATCTGTGCGACCGAGGGCGCGGGCAGTGTGAGCACTACAAGTGACAACGCGATAACTGCGAACAACAGGGAACGAACGGAGGAGTTGATACGCATTGTATTTCCTCTTACCCGATCATCCTTCGCTTGCCCGGTGCTGCTTTGCTGCTACGGGTTGCGTGGATGAGCGGTGACTTTTCCATCGCAAGACATCAAGCTCATAAACCCTATCTTTTTGCCGTTGTTTCGTGCGATTCGGCGCCTACACCTTCTTCACAGAAAAATGTCTGCGTAGCCAAGATGGTAGCGTAATTGACATCGCCTTCACAACTCCGGCCAGCTTAGTGTTCATCCCTTGCTCTTCCGTCTTCACATCAATGTGCCGGAGTCACGCGACCGACCCATCACTAATTTCCGGCCTGACCAGCGGTTCGGGCCGGAAGGGCGCCACTCTTGACCACGTCAAAGGTAGCAGTAAACCTGCCAAACTTCGTAAGTCATTGAATCAAGGCGATTGTTGGAGAAGGCCCGCCGGTCAAAACCGGAGTGTGAGTAGGAAGAATGTTCGAGCTACGGTAAAAAATTCAGGCCTCACGCCATCCCGTGACGCACGCACAATCACCTTCCTCGCGCGTCTGGCGGAACGGTGGTATGCTCCGGGCGATGAGAGATTTTCCGTCCGTCCGAGCGATCACGAAATCAAACCGGTGTCGGCTGCCGATTGATGATAAAGCTTAGGGATGAGATCAAACTGTCGTTCGATGTTACCGCCAAGAACTGCTAGAAGCGGCGGTTCTCGGTCCTGGCCAACGGCGAACGACCAACGACCAAGGACTTAAACCATGCCGGGAGGATGCCGCATGTGCCTAGCCATACCAGGGAAGATCGTCGAAATCTCGCCCGACAACCAGGATTCCGCGCTGGTGGACGTGGCCGGTGTGCGGCGCAGGGTTAATCTCAGTCTGTTGCAGGATGACAGGCCGGCGCTCGGCGACTGGGTGCTGATTCACGTGGGCTTTGCCATGAGCAAGATCGGCGAACAGGATGCCCTCGACCAGATGCACACCCTCCAGATACTCGGAGAAAGCGAGGCCGTTATTCAGGAGGTCAGCGGATATAGCGCGGACGACGCACCGCCGGGCGGGTCCGCATGAGATTCGTGGATGAGTTTCGTGAACCCGAACTGATTTCTAAGACGGCAGAAGAGATTCGCCGCCTTGCTGGCACGGATCGCCAGTACTGCATCATGGAAATCTGCGGCGGCCACACTCATGCCATCTATCGCTTCGGCCTGAAAGACATCCTTCCGGAAAACATCGAGTTGATCCACGGCCCCGGCTGCCCGGTTTGCGTGCTTCCCATGGGACGAATCGACGATGGCCTTGCCATCGCGCAGCAGCCGGACGTTATTTTCGCTGCCTTTGGCGACATGATGCGCGTGCCCGGCGCTCAGGGTAGCCCGCTTGAGCACAAGGCTCGCGGCATGGACGTTCGCATCGTCTATTCGCCTTCCGATGCCTTGAAGCTGGCCCGGCTGAATCCCGAAAAGCACGTGATGTTTTTCGCCATCGGTTTTGAGACTACAGCTCCTTCCACCGCGCTTACGATGATGCGCGCGAAAGCAGAAGGTATCCGAAATTTCTCGGTCTTCTGCAACCACGTAACCGTTATTCCCGCCATCCGGGCGATTCTGGATTCCCCCGACATGCGGCTGGACGGTTTCATCGGGCCTGGTCACGTTTCGACCGTGATCGGCTGCCGGTCTTACGAGTGGATCGCCCAAAACGAGCATAAACCGATTGTGGTCTCGGGCTTTGAACCGCTGGATCTGCTGCAATCCATGGTCATGCTCCTGCGTCAGTTGAGGAGCGGCGAAGCCAAGGTCGAGAATCAATACAAACGCGTGGTTAGGTGGGAAGGCAATCCCGCCGCGCTTCGGGCCATGGCGGAGGTTTTCGAGGTGCGTCCCTATTTCGAGTGGCGCGGGCTGGGGTTGATCCCGCAGTCGGCACTGCGGATCAACGACAAGTACGCCGAATGGGACGCGGAACAGCGCTTTGAGGTTCCTGGCATCCGGGTGAGCGATCCCAAAGCCGCACAGTGTGGAGAAGTGCTGAGGGGCGTGCTGAAGCCGCATCAGTGTAGACTTTTTGGCCGTGAGTGCACACCCGACCGTCCTGTCGGCGCGCTCATGGTGTCATCGGAAGGATCATGCGCCGCCTATCACAACTACGAACACCGCAAGGCAGCAATGGTGACCAGCCTGAGCCAGACCGCCTGAGTAGTTCGGGCGCCAAGCTCGCCGCCGCCGCTGCACCCATCCGGTTTCGCGACCCGCAAATCGAGATGGCCCACGGCGCCGGAGGAAAAGCCAGCCGTCGCCTGGTGGAGGGACTTTTTGCTCCTTTGTTGTTTGGGAATACTCCGGGTCCGTTGGGCGATGCGGCTCAAGTGGAAATCAGCGGGACAAAAGTTGCCATCACGACCGACAGTTTTGTCGTGAAACCGCTGACTTTCCCCGGCGGCTCGATCGGCGAACTCGCGGTCAACGGAACCGTGAACGATTTGGCGGTTTCGGGAGCGAAAGCGGACGTTCTGGTCGTGAGTTACGTTCTGGAAGCGGGACTGCCTACTTCAGTTCTGGAGGCTGAGGTGCGCGCGATGGGGGATGCTGCGCGCAAAGCGGGTGTCAGGATCGCGGGTGGTGACACCAAGGTCGTCGAACACGGCAAAGCGGACCAGATGTACATCACGACCACCGGGATTGGGCACTTGCTTCACGGAATCGCCATCGATCCCCTATCAGTCCGGCCCGGCGACAAGGTCCTGCTCTCCGGTCCAATCGGAGACCACGGCATCACGATTCTACTGGCCCGCGGCGAACTCGACTTAGAGGCTGATCTTCGTTCCGACACGCGTTCGGTGCTCCCTCTGGTCGAGGCTCTCGCACACCGAGCGGGCCCGGGCGTCCGCTGGATGCGTGACCCCACCCGCGGAGGGGTTGCCACTTCGCTCAACGAACTCGCCCGCGATTGCGGGCTCGGAGTGGTTCTGTTTGAAGATCAGATTCCGGTGCGGGATACGGTTCGTGGCGCGTGTGAGTTACTGGGGCTGGATCCGCTTCACATCGCAAACGAAGGCCAGTTTCTCGCCGTCGTGGCCCCGGAGTATGCCGATGCCGCGATCGATGCTCTTGCCTTGGCGCCGGGTGGCGACGAAGCTCAAATCATTGGTGAGATCCGGGAACAACCCTCCGGCTCGGTGCTGGTCACTACCCTTTACGGTGGCAGCCGCATCATCGATATGCTCGTCGGCGATCCTTTACCGCGAATTTGTTAGGGCATTTTGCACGGTAACTAGATATGAGTCCAGATGGAAGAGCGCGTGATGCGTGAATCGCTGGAGGTGCTGAGTCGTGGCCAGGCTTGAGCTTTATGGGACGGCCCGTTGTCCGCATACCAGCGAATTGCGCGAGTGGCTGGAACGGAAGCGCTCGGACTTTGTGGAGTATGACGTCGAGGCCGATCCCGCGGCTCGCAACCGCATGCGCGCGTTAACGGCGGGTCAGCGCAGTGTTCCGTTGTTAGTAGAGGATGGCAAGGTGGTTCAAGTCGGCTGGCAAGGACGCAGTTGCATTGTGGATTTGGAATAATCATGGCTGTTGCGTGTTCCATTCGGGTGCGGGGAGTGGTGCAAGGCGTGGGTTTTCGTCCGTTTGTCTATCGGTTGGCGCGCGCCCACACGCTGAACGGATGGGTGCTGAACGCGGAACAAGGAGTCGAAATACATTTGGAGGGTGCTGAGAGCGGACTGGAGGCTTTTGTTCGCGGTCTAAAGACTCAGTCGCCACCGGCGGCCAACATCGCGGAGATCGACGTCCAGCCAGCGGAGCCAATTGGCCTGCGAGAATTCACCATTCGCAGCAGCCAACACCGAGAGCACCCCACCGTACGAATTTCACCCGACTTGCCGGTTTGTGAAGAATGTTTGAAAGAACTGTTTAATCCGACTGATCCGCGCTACCTGTATCCGTATATCAACTGCACCAATTGCGGTCCGCGCTATAGCGTGACCTTGGCTCTGCCTTACGACCGGCCGAATACGACCATGAATGGCTGGCTGCTCGACGACTACTGCGCTCAGGAATATTCCAATCCTGACAACCGTCGTTTTCACGCGCAGCCCGTAGCCTGTCCGGCCTGCGGCCCCAACTATTGCCTTTATCCCTACGATTCAACCCCAGGCGGAAGTGCAGGCTGCATCCGCCGAGCGGTCGAGATGCTTCGCGCCGGCAAGATTCTCGCGGTGAAAGGACTCGGCGGATACCACCTGGCATGCGATGCCCGGAATCCGGCTGCCGTCACGGCCTTGCGTGATCGCAAGTTTCGGAAAGAAAAGCCGTTCGCCCTGATGGCGAAGGATCTTCAGATGGCACGCACCCTGGTAGAGCTTTCTTCTGAAGCGGAAGTTCTGCTCACCTCTAGTGCCCGGCCCATCGTGCTCGCCCCGGCGAAGCTGGAACTCGCGGGAGTCGCCCCGGAGAACGACCAACTCGGCGTCATGTTGCCCTACACGCCCCTGCACCATTTGCTATTCGCTGCCGACGCGCCGGAAGTTCTCGTGATGACCAGCGCGAACCGGTCGAGTGAGCCGATTGCTTACGAGGACGACGACGCATTGCAGCGTCTGGCAGGCATCGCCGACTCGTTTCTGATTGGGCAGCGGCCCATCGCGCGGCGAGTCGACGACTCCGTAGCGCGTGCGGGCGTCTTCGGCTCTGTTGTCCTGCGTCGTGCCCGTGGCTACGCTCCCGGCGCCGTTACCTCACTTCCTACCGAGTGTCCAATTCTCGCGCTGGGCGCCGATCTGAAAAATACCATCACGCTGGTGGTGAAGGGCCAAGCCTTTGTCAGCCAGCACATCGGCGACTTGGACCACTACCAGTCTCTACGGGCATTTCAAGAAACTGTCCAGGATCTGGTCTCGATGTACGAAGTTTCATGGGACGAACTGCTCGTGGTGCATGACCTACATCCGCAATATGCCTCAACCGCCCACGCCGCCACACTAGGAGTTCCGCAACACTATGCGGTGCAGCACCACCGGGCGCATGTTGCGTCTGTGCTTGCAGAACGGGGAGATTGGACGAAGCGAGTGGTAGGCGTCAGCTTCGATGGCACCGGATACGGGGAGGATGGAACCATCTGGGGTGGCGAGATCTTCGTCGGAAGTCTCAAGGAGGGTTTCAATCGCGTGGCGCATTTACGCCAAGCGACACTGCCCGGCGGCGATGCCGCCGCGGAGTTTCCGGTGCAAGCGGCTGCCGGATTCCTTGCCCAACTTGACGACGTGCCCGATTTCACCTTGCCTCCCTTTGGTTTCCCTGGGCGCTACCGGAACGCGATGGAATTGGTCCGCAAGAACGTCCGCACTTTCGCCACCACCTCCATGGGACGGCTTTTCGATACTGCCGCTGCGCTGTTGGGCTTCACCCGGGAGATTACTTTCGAAGGCCAGGCCGCGGTGTGGCTGGAACAACTCGCCCGCCGCGCACCTTCGGGTGAGCCGTTTCCTTTCCCGTTTACCGGCGAAGAATTGGATTTCCGGCCGCTGTTGCGAGCCGTAGTCGAAGACCGCCTTCACGGCCGCGATATCAAGCACATTGCGCGATCTTTCCAGCGGGGAATCGCTCAGGGTTTATGGGATGCCGTGAACGTGATCGCTCGGAGTTACGGCCTGGATACGGTGGTTCTTTCCGGAGGAGTTTTCCAGAACGAGTTGTTGCTGGAAGATCTCAAAACCCTGCAAGCCGGCGGATCGCTGCAAATTTGGACAAATCATGCCGTGCCACCCAACGACGGCGGAATCAGCCTGGGACAAGCGGCTCTGGCGGCGTTCGGCCGGTTCGATACCCTTCGGCAGCCTGGCGAATATGCCATCGAGTCAAGCTATGCATGAGCTTTCCATCGCGATGAGTATTGTGGAGCTGGCGCGGGAAGAAGCGGCGCGGCGCGGCGTCCAGGTTGACGCTGTGCATCTCAAGCTGGGAGCCCTCTCCGGCGTGGCGAGAGAAGCTCTCCTTTCTTGTTATGAAATAGCATGCGTTGGCACTCCGCTCGAAGGTTCCCACCTGCTAGTTGAGGACGTCCCAGTCGTGATCTTTTGTCCCAATTGTCGAGCACAACGTCCACTCAGCTCGGTGCAGTTGTTTTGCTGCCCTGAATGTGGCACGCCGACCTCTGAGATCGTGCAAGGTAAAGAACTGGAAGTCGTCGCACTGGAGATAAAGGAATGCGTCCCGAACCCCGTTTGATCGAAGTTCGTAAGAATGTTCTGAAGCAGAACGATGTCCTAGCCCGCTCCCTCCGCGACCGTTTTCGCGCCGCTGGAGTGTTCGTCGTGAGTCTGGTCTCCAGTCCGGGATCGGGGAAGACCGCATTTCTCGAAAAGACTCTCACTCAGCTTCGTCCCAATTATCGCGTGGCCGCTCTGGTGGGCGACCTTGCCACCGATAATGACGCGTTGCGACTGGCCCGTAGCCAGGCTCCGGTCAAGCAAATCACGACCGGCACTCTCTGTCACCTCGAAGCCGCCATGGTACAAAACGCGCTGGAGGAATGGGACCTCAACCAGTTGGATTTCCTCTTCATCGAAAACGTCGGAAATCTGGTCTGTCCTTCTTCTTACGATTTGGGCGAAGATCTCCGCCTCGTACTCATTTCGGTGACCGAGGGCGAGGACAAACCGCTCAAGTATCCAACTATTTTCAACAGCGCCGATGTCGCAGTGGTCACCAAGATTGACTTGGCGGCAGCGGCTGAATTCAGCTGGGTGACCGCATACCACAACATCCAGGCGGTTCGCCCAGGCATGCCGGTGTTTCAGCTTTCCGCTAAAACCGGTGAGGGAATGGAGAAGTATTTGGCATTTCTGACGACGCGCCTGACCGAGTTACGCCAGGCAGCGGCAGTCTAAGCAGTCTGCCTAAGGAGAGAACGAATGAATGTCAGAAGGCTAGGCCTGATCGTGGTTCTGGCAGTCGCTTTGGTTCAGTTGTGTGCGGCCCAAGAAGTCACCGTGGCAGCTGCCGCGGACCTGCAATTTGCTATGCAGGACGTGGCCGCCCGATTCGAGAAAGAAACGGGAAAGACCGTCAAGCTGATTTACGGTTCCTCGGGCAACTTCTTCCAGCAGATTCAGAATGGCGCTCCTTTTGACCTGTTCTTTTCGGCGAATCTCGACTATCCGAAGAGACTGGAAGCTGCCGGGTTGACTGAGCCGGGAACCTACTACCAGTACGCAAAGGGCAAGATTGTTATCTGGGTTCCGAAGGAATCAAAACTCGATCTGAGTTCCGGCATTCGGGTCCTGCTGGATCCGTCGGTGAAGAAGATCGCGGTCGCCAATCCGCAACATGCTCCCTACGGACAGGCCGCTGTCGCCGCGATGCAGAAAGAGAACGTCTATGAAAAAGTGAAAGACAAGTTTGTGCTGGGCGAGAATATTTCGCAGACCGCATCGTTCGTTGCTTCGGGCGCCGCTGATGTGGGCATCGTGGCTCTATCGCTCGCCTTATCCCCAAACCTGAAAGACAAGGGACGTTACGCCGAGATTCCTGGGGATGAATATCCGCCGATTGAACAGGCCTGCGTCATTCTCGCCTCGTCAAAGAATAAGGACGCTGCGCGGCGATTCTTGGCGTTCGTCAAAACCGCAGCCATGGCTGACGTGTTGAGGAGCTACGGTTTCGACGTGCAAGGCGGCATTGCCAAGTAAACCGCCGCAGAATGAACTAGGCCGGTCGCTTTTCAGAACGCGAGGCAAAACCGAGAAGTCAGGCTGGTAAGTCGCCGCGTGAGCGGAAGTAATCAGCCGCCGACGACCTAAGCCTCAAGTGAGGATATCGTCACGGCTTCGACCGACTACCAGGCTCGAACACTAGCCAACGAATAGGTCCTACTGCACAGTCAAAGTGATCGGTGTCGTGTGCGTAGTGGCGCTGCTACCCTTCGCGTTGATGGTGTAGTTGCCGGGGGTGGTCGAAGAACTGACCGTCACCGTCAGCGTCGAGGTTTGGGCCGTGCTCCCGTCCATGGTCACTGGATTGGGCACGTACCCGCAACTGACGCCCTTAGGCAGGCCGGTGCAGGAAAGAGTGATGCTCTGGTTGAATCCAGCCACTGGCGTCAGCGTGATGGTCGATTGTCCCTGGGTTCCCCGCGCGATGGTCAACGAGTTGGGGTTGGCAGCGATGGTGAAGTCGGCGCTCGAACCGCTTAGCGGGATGTTCTGCTGCGAGTTGTTGAACCCGTTGTCGTTCAGCGTCGCCGTCCCTTTCGCGGTTCCATAGCCAGTCGGTGTGAAGGTCACGCTATACGCGCAACTCATGCTCGGCGCAACGATGTTACCTGGGCAAGGCGATTGGTTGACAAAGCTGAACGGCCCCGAAATCGAAGGCGCGCTCAGGACCAGGTCGTCACTTCCCTTGTTGGTTACGGTGATGTTCAAGGGCTGACTCTGCGCGCCGATCGGCGTCGGCGGGAAGATCAAGCTGGTCGGCGAGAAATTCACCGTCGGCACCAGGCCCTGCGTCGGCGAACTGGAAACTTCCCGAACGCGGTTGTTTCCGCCGTCGGAAATGTAGAGGTTCTCCGAGCTGTCCACGGTTGCGCCGTAGTTGTTCAAGTACGCCCCGTTGGCGGGCCCACCATCGCCGGCGAAACCGTAGTACTTCGGATCGCCTGCTCCGCGGCCGGCAATGCTAGCCACAGGATTGACGATGGGGTTGGTGGAGGCGTCAATTCGCTGGATCAAGTAGTAGATGGAGCTGCCGCTGACGAAAACATTATCGCGGGCATCCAGGGCGACGTACAGCGGTTGGGTGTCGCCGCTGCTCAACGCCGCCACGTTATCGGGGCCGAAGCTGTTGAAAAGCCCGTTAAACCCGAAGGCATTGATGTTGCCGGCGCTATCGACCACGCGGATACGGTTATCCAAGGTGTCTGCGATGTAGATATTCTCCGCGCTGTCCACGGCGATGCTGTGAGGTTCATTCAACATGGCTGCGGTTGCGGCCCCACCGTCGCCGCACAGTGCGAAGTTTGTCGGGTCCGGGCACGCGCTCCCGTTGCCGGCGACCGTAGAGATAACTCCCGTGGATATGTTGACCTCGCGAATCCGGTTCGCGCCCGAATCTGCTACCAAGAAGTTGCCGGCATTATCAAGGGCGACCTTCGCCGGGAAGCCGAAGGTGGCTTTCGTAGCGGGTCCCCCGTCACCGCAACCCGGCGGTGCGGACACGCACCCCTGTCCGGCAATCCCGGCTACGGTCGCGATGGTCCCGGGTTGAATGACGACACCCGCCACCGTGATGGGCGACGACTGCGTGTTTACCACACGAACCACTAGATTGTTGGTGTCTGCGACATAGACGTTGCCGAGACTGTCCACCGTCAATCCCCAGGGCTGATTCAAGTTCGCGTTGGCAGCCAGGATGCCGCTCCCGAAGTAGTTGCCAATTCCGTTTCCAGCCAACGTGCTGACGGTCCCACCGGAGATTTTGCGTATGCGATTGTTGCCGGTATCGGCAAGGTAGACGTTCCCCGCGTTATCGACAGCCACATCGCGGTTCCCGGCAAAGATGGCCGTGCTTGCGGGCCCATCGCTCAAGCCGCCGCCCGCGTAGGTGTTAATGCTTCCCGAACTGACCTTGCGGATGCGCTGGTCGCCGCTATCGGCAATATAAAGGTTCTTCGATGCATCCAGGTATACTCCGCGCGGCCCGTTGAGATAGGCCGAAGTGGCAGATCCGCCATCCCCGCAGAAGTTCGACTTCACGTATGCCGTGGAGCAGGAGGCGCCATTGCCCGCGATCGTCGAAATCGTCGCCGTGCTGGGAGGATTCGTCCCGGTGGTAACCTTGCGGACCCGGTTCGTGGGCGAATCCGCGATGTAGAGATTGTCGCTGGCGTCAATGTAGATCTGCCACGGATTGCTGAGCTGCGCGCTGAGCGAAGCCCCGCCATCGCCACAAGAGCCGACGCCGCCGAAACAAGGATTCCCGTTGCCGGCATAGGCGTAAATATTACCGCTCGGAATCATGGCGCGAATGCGACGATCCCCAGAATCGGCGATAAACATGTTTCCCAGGCGGTCGACGGCCACACCCATCGGGCCGTTCAGCATCGCGTTGGTTCCCTTGCCGTTGTCCCCACAAGCCGATGTGGAACTCGAACACGAAGTTCCATTGCCGGCCACCCTGGCGATGTTCCCCGATTTCACGGTTACGCCGTAGACGGTGATCGAGCTCGACTGCATGTTCACTACCCGAATTTCGTTGTCGCCGGTGTCCGCGATGTACACATTGCCAGCCACGTCGGTGGCCACTCCTGAAGGAGCCCCCAGAAGAGCGCCCAGAGCGGGGCCATTGTCGTGACATCCCGAAGGAGGGTTCTGGCAATAGTCGCCGGTGCCAGCGATGGTGGTCATGATGCCGTTGGTATCAATCTTGCGAATCAGGTAAGCCTGCGTGTCTGCCACGTAGATATTGCCGCTGCCATCGATCGCCAAACCGCCGGGACTGTTAAGGTACCCCTGCGTAGCCGGGTTCTTGTCGAATTTCTGCGGGTCCTCCGCCGGCCAGCCCTGTCCTGCGAAGACGGAGAGCGTGCTCCCGGTCGGGTCCACCTTATAAATCTGGTTCGCGCTCGGGGAAACGATATATAGATTGCCCTGCTGGTCCACCACGATTGAGGTCGGCCCGGGAATATCAGCGTAATTGCCCGTCGCGGAGGTCGAAAATGGAGGCAAAGTTCCGCCCCCCGCGATGGTGTTGATAGTGTTCTGCGCGCTCAACTGCGCAGCCCACGCTAGCAGGGCCAGCAAACACGCGAAAAGGTAAGTGAACCTGCTAGGAACAAAGGCTGAAAACCTGGAGCAAGAGCGGAAATTCATAAACATAACTTCCTTAACCTGGGATCGACGTGGGAGAGGAGACCGACTGAAACGGCTGCCAGAAGTCTACGTAACCGTCACCCCTTTGGCAAGGATGGAAGAAAGCCCCTATGACGGCAGTAGTATTTCGACTGTAGTCCAAAGCCACTAAACCCGGTTCTTTCGGCCACAGATTCTTAGTCGCTAAGCGACCGCGATCTGCGGGTTGCTGGTGTCCCGGAGTCCGGCACAGAGGGCGAAGAATTCGCCATTGGTGATTCTCTTGAGCTTCGATGCCTGAGGTATGGCCCGGAAAACCGACTCCAGCTTCTGCCAATCGTTATACTTGTCGATTTCCCAGCTGTGCAGATACAAGTGCGCAACCCCCCCCTGAGCTTGCACTCGATCCAGGGCATGCTGGAAGTGCGTTGCCCAATCGGTGGTTCCCTTATAAATAAGAACAAAATTCAAGGCCCCGCGAAAGTTTCTTTCCAGCAAAGCATGACGGATCTGCACCACCCGGGTGTGATTGTAGGCCTGTGTGCTGACGCCCCAGGTGAAGGGATCGTCAGGAAAGTCATGACGATTCAAAAAACAGGTCCGGGCGCCGAGAAACCCGGCCTGCTTGACCATGGCAACAATCTGCGGGTTGTGCTTGCCCCGCGGATAACAAAAGCTGACTACCGGTTTGCCCACAAAATCTTCCAGCCACGCCTTTCCCTCCGCCACTTCCTGTCTGGCTCGGTCTTCCGGAACGGAATTCAGCGGAACGTGGTTCATGGTATGTCCGCCCAGTTCAAATTGCTGCGAGAGTTGCCGCAGCTCCGAACTGGACAGGACGGGTTGTTCCGGGTTGCGGGCGGGAACATAAAAAGTCGCGGGCAGGCCATACTTGG
The DNA here is from genome assembly GCA_052147055.1 of Terriglobales bacterium. GTDB lineage: Bacteria > Acidobacteriota > Terriglobia > Terriglobales > Acidobacteriaceae > JABCZH01. The sequence goes on along the minus strand of JBKQLO010000184.1, from coordinate 21,118 downwards.
CCAGCAGATCGGCCGTACGCAGGTCGCTCGGGTGGCCATCATCCACGCTGATGGTCACGAAACCCTGAGGCTTCGAATTCGACTGTATGCTCAACTTGTTCCCGGGAAAGCAGGCCGCCCCTGGTTCCGACAGGCTGCGGCGAAAACCAACACAACGAGTCTGACCCTGTACTGGTTTAAGAGACTGAATGTGCGGCTCGATGAAGAACTCGACTGAACAATTCCGAGGCGAGCCATGGGCAGCTTCTTTCCAGCGTGAGGGTGAATGCAGAGACTCCCCACGCAACGCTACCCGCGCCCGGAGTTGCTGTCAAGCGGAAACCAGGAGGCCGAAGAAGCCGTGCAGCCCACGGTCTGGCCTCTAAACCCGAGCTACTGCGTAACTTGCGAGTTGGGCCTCGCACCTCGAAAAGCAGGCGTCGCAGCCTATGGCATCCACCGAACCCGGCTTGTTCTGCGAATCGGGAAGGTGCTAGAATCCTGCCCAAAGTTGGATCGCAAATTCTGCGAGAGTTGAAATTTGAAAAGCGCTCGTGTCGTGATAAGCGACGCTTGTCGGGACGTCCCTTTCTGCCCCCGGGAGCGAGAAGCGAGTCCTGCCTATACCGGCACGGTAGGTTGCTTTGCGCGACCGCGTACGGGTCGCGTAGCACGTCCGTCTCAGTTGCCCTGTCGACTGAAGCGGGCAGTCATTTCGCGAATGCCCGGGTTCAGTTGCACAAGGCAGGCCAGTAACATGGCATTGGTTCCTTAGGAGGAACAGTGGGCGGAGGAAAGCTCGTGCGGCCTCAAGCCAGTCAGGGCGAAGAATCCCTGAATCTGGTACCCCGCTTCCGCGCTGCGAGGTTGGAGGATTACCCGCAGATTGCCGCCCTCGAATCACGCAGTGGCCTGGAATCATCGCCCCGGGACCAATGGGAGCACCTCTGGGTTAACAATCCAGCGTACAAGCGGGTTCCGGGTTGGCCCATTGGCTGGGTGGGAGAGAACGAGAAAAACGAGATCGTCTGTGCGTTCATGCACATCCCCGTGACCTATCAGTTTGCCGGGCGGGAAGTCACCGCTGCCACCTCGCGCGGTTTGGTGGCCGATTTGCGCTACCGGGGAAAGGGCCTCGGGGCACGACTGGCGCATGCTACTCTCGACCAGGGGCTGGCGGAGTTTGTGGTCATTTCCACCGCCAACGCCAATTCCTACAAATTGCTGGAGTCGGTCGGTTTCGCTCGCGTGCCGACCGGAGAATGGGGACGCTCCGCTTTTTGGATCACGAACTATCGCGGTTTCCTCGCCGGAGCGTTGGCCAAGAAGGGCTACCCCAGGATTTTATCTTTCCCTGCGGCGAGTGTAATGTCGCTGCGTGACCGCGTCACTAAGCGGGTTTCCCGGTCGACCCCCGACCGCGGACAAGTCGAGATGTGCCCCAGCTTCGACGAACGCTTCGGTGTGTTTTGGGAGGAATTGAAGCGCGCCCACCCGGAACGGCTCCTCGCGACCCGCTCTCTAGAAGTTTTGCAATGGCACTTTCACTTTGCTCTGGCAGAGAAACGGTTGTGGATTCTGACCATGCAAGACCGTGCTCGCATTCTGGCCTACGCCATTTTCTTGCGCCACGATAACCCCGCGTTCAACCTGAAGCGAGTACGCCTGGTGGACTTCCAGGCGTTGAACGAAAACACTCAGTTGCTGGGTCCTATGTTGTTGTGGGCGTTGTCGCGTTGCCGCCAGGAGGGTGTCCACATGTTGGAAGCCTACGGCTTCCGTCCGGAGAAGCAGAAAGTGCTCGATGATTTGGCGCCTTACGACCGAGCTCTGCCTTCTTGGGCTTTCTACTATGGGACACGGAACAAGAACTTGCTTGAGCAACTCGGGAACCCGGCAATTTGGGACCCCTCGCATTTCGACGGAGACGCAAGCATTTGAGTGCCTGCAAGTCAGTAGGCAAGATGCATCACAGGTGCCAATGACCACGCGGTCACCCAGGAGATGCTTTGCCCCCCGAGCGGCGGCGACACCCCAGCTTGGATGCTCGCTTCGTGATCATTGGTCCCGTGAACAACCGCACGGGCTTATCGAGGCGGTCAGCGTATCCATATCCAGGCACGCTTGCCGGACGGATTCGTGCTGGCCGCAGTTTCACCATACGATTGCAGCCGGTACAGAATGGACGTAACCGACGCCACCGCATCCTTGTGATCGCGCAGCAGAGAATCATCGGTTGAACGAATTCGCGTGACCACCTCACGAGAGGCGAGGGGATGAGTTGAGCTCATCAAAACCGAGCGGCAGGCGTCGGTCAGCCCGCTTTTTCGCGTCCCAGCCGGGGCGTTAATCAGAAGTCTTAGTTCTCCGTCCAATACCGCGTCTCCGAATAATTCCACCAGGCCGTTGAGTGTCCGGCGCAGAGTTGTGATGCGTTTTACGATCGTGGCGCGCCGTTGCAGCAATTCACTCAACTCCTCGTGTGCCCTCGCGAGAACGTGTTTAATATCACCCTGCCCCAGGGCACTATTAGTAAGAAAGGACGTAGCGCTGTGGCCTTCTGCGATCACTGTCATCCATTTTCCCTAACCCACGTTACGTCCTCCTAACCGGCTGCGTAGCTGGTTATGGAACGTCTCCACTTGGCTTTAGCAGAGTGACCGGAGAAACACAACCGCTTTGTCACAAACCATTGGAAAATGAAGTCAGGTAGGTGTGTTTTGGTGACGAATCTCTGGCCCCGGACTCCCTCCCACCGGCATCCTAAAGTCCAAGCCGTCTCTGACCGATATGTCAGAAGTGGGCATACGAGAAAAATGCAACGGGCGTCGCCCGTGGAGAATGAGGACTGTCTCATGAACGCCATACGTGCCCTCATCGTGGATGATTCCTCGGTGATGCGGAAGATTGTCGAGCGCTCCCTGCGCCAGGCAGGCATTGACCTCAAGCAGGTGCTGGAGGCTGGGAATGGCGCGGAGGCGCTAACCGTTCTCCAGGATAACCCTGTCGATCTCATTCTCTGCGACATCAACATGCCGGTGATGGACGGGCTGGAATTTGTCAAACAGCTTTCCGGAGTCGCCAACGCGAAGGGCGTGCCCGTCGTCATGATTACCACCGAAGGCAGCGAGTCTCATGTGGTGCAGGCCCTGTCATTCGGCGCTAAAGGGTACATTCGCAAACCGTTTACACCGGACCAGGTCAAGGAGCACGTCATCCCGGTGTTGGAAGGCAAATCATGAAATCCTCAAACGAAATGCTGGCCGACAAGAGCCGTCATGAAGACTGGGTGCCTCTGATGGAAGTAGCGGCGCAAGAAGTCTTCGAACTCATGTTGGGCTGCAAGCTCACCGCGCCAGGGACGCCTTCAGACGCCAACTTAAGCATTACTTCCATGGTGGGATTGGCCGGGAAATTATGCGGCGTGTTGAGCGTCTGCTGCGACGGAAAGGCTGCCGCGCTGATCACTTCCAAGATGCTGGGCGTCGATGTCGACAAGGTCGGCGCCGAGATGACCGATGCCATGGGCGAGATTGCCAACATGGTGGCCGGCAACTTCAAGAACAAGATTTCCGGCCTGGGTGACAGTTGCATGCTCTCGCCACCCACGGTCATCACCGGCAGCGACTACGATATGCACTCCCTCGCAGACTCCCCTGCCGTTGAACTCAACCTGCTCTTTGAAAACATGCCGATTGTCATTTCCCTCCAGATTCACAGCTAAGTATTAAATGGAACGCAGCCTGCGCTCTTGTCGGGAGCGAAGGACGCTTCCTCGATTACTCCGGCGGATAGCAGATCGGTGCTCATGGGTTCGGCAGGGCCGGCGCCGGCAGCGTTCAGTTGCGCGCCGCGGCCGCGCCGAAAATGGTTGCCACCAGTTCAAAGACTTCTCCCACCGCCTCGTCCAGTTCAAAGGTGAACCGCACCAGGTCTACCCGCTCCAGGTCGCGGTATTCCTTCTGAAGAATGGTCCAGGCGGGGTTGTGAGCCAAGTCCACTTTGTGGCACTCGTAGTATCCGTAACCCATGCCGCGCACGCGGCAGAGAAGGTCGCTTAAGTGTACCAACGCGACCAGTGGCTGCGCGCCTTCGCTTAGCTCGGGCGTGTGATGATGGGCGATCACCTGCACCATATCGCTGGCGAGGTGCCATTTCTCCGCCAGTGCGCGTCCCGTTTCGCAGTGGGTGAATCCCATGGTGGCGCGCTCCGCCTGATCCAGCGGGACCTGATTCTGGAGAGCCTGTTTGACCGCGTTGGCGAACTCTTCGGGGAAAGCCATACAGTTCACCATGAAACCGATATCGTGTAACAACCCCGCCATATAGGCCTTATCGCCATCGGCTGCGGCCAGCTTTTCGCTGAATTTCCGGCATACCATGGCGCAACCCAGGGAATGCCTCCAAAAGACGCTCGGATCCAGAGTCCAGTTTTTCGTGGGGAAGGCGTTGCCCAGGCAACAGGTGAGCAGTATGGTTTCGACCCGGCGCAGTCCTAACGTAATGACGGCTCCCTTGATGGATTCGGGCGACTTGGCCAGACCAAATAAAGGGGAACTGGCCACGCGCAGACATTGCGCCGCGATGGTGTTGTCATAGGAGACCAGTTTCACCACCTCTTCCAGCTTCACGTCTTCCGGGGGTGCATTGAGCAGTTCCAGCAGGGGCAGAAAGACTGCCGGGATGGAGGGCGTGGTCTCGATACGTTTCACGCGCTCACGAATGGTGTCGGCGATGGCCGTCGTCATAATTTGCCACTCTGGAGGGATGGTTTCCAATACGCGATCGCGCCGGGAAAATGGACCAGGTGGAACTGGTCGTTCAATTTCATCAGCGATTCGGAAGTTCCGAGAAAGAAGTAACCGCCAAAATTGAGGTTGCTGAAAAAATGATCGATCACCTTCGACTTCGAGGGCCCGTCGAAATAGATCAGAACATTGCAGCAGAAAACGATGTCCATGCCCTTCATGAAGAGCATCTTGGAGTCGTCCTGGAGGTTGAGCCGGCTGAAGGTAATCAGCTTCTTGACTTCCGGCTTCACTTGCAGTTTCTTCTCATCCAGCGTGACAAAGTACTTGCGCTTGAAGTAGTCGGTGGTGGCACGTAGCGCGTAGTCGCCGTAAATGCCGGCTTTGGCAGCCTCCAGCGAGCGGTCATTCAAGTCGGTGGCCAGGATCTCCACCGTCCAGCCCTTCAACAAACGTTCGCTTTGCTCCAGCATATTCATGGCCAGGGTGTAGGACTCCTCGCCGGTGGAGCAGCCGGCGCTCCAGATGCGCAAGTGTTTCGTCACTTGCTTGGTTTTTTCGACCACGATTTCGGGGAGGACGATCTTGTGCAGGGCGTCGAGCTGGGGCTGGCTTCGAAACAGGCAGGTCTCGCCAATGGTGATTTCGTTGAGCAGCTGCCGGAGTTCCGCTTCGCGGCTGGAATGTGCAGTTAGAAGGTCCCAATACTCGCGCGGGCTCTTAATATTCAGTTGCTTGATTCTTCGCCCACAACCATCGGCCAGCAAGTAGAGTTTTTCGTCGAGTTGGTAGATGCCGGAGACCTTGTACACCAAGTCGCGGATTTGCCGGAAAATGGGATCCATCGCCGCCTTGATCGGGGCAGCGGTGGGAAAAGCGGGTTGCATGCCAGTCGTCATTTGGTTCCAGACTCCATGCCTACGTAAGGGTTGGTGGTATGAGCCACCTGCCGGTTGCGGCTCTGTAGCACGCGGCGCGTGATTTCTGGCGCCAGCTGATTGAGGGGATAGACAGCATCGGCTTGTCCCGCCGCATACACCAGGCCAGGCATTCCCCACACTACGGAGGAGGCTTCGTCCTGGATAATCACTTCGCCTCCGGCTTCGCGAATGTGTTGCGCGCCGAGCACGCCGTCCGAGCCCATGCCGGTCATCACCACGGCGAGAACATTGGCTCGAAACACTGCCGCCACAGAGCGAAACAGCGGATCCACCGCCGGCCGGCAAGAATGCTCGGGCGGATTCTGATTGAGGTCCAAGCGACGGTTCACGCCGAAGTGGGCCACAGTCATGTGAAAATTTCCGGGCGCGATCCAGGCACGTCCGGGAGTGAGGGTAACGCCGGCGCCGCCTTCGCTCACCGGAATCTCGGACTGGCTGGCCAGGCGCTCGGCCAGCAAGCGGGTGAAGATCGGCGGCATGTGTTGAACTACCACAATCGGCACCGGCAAGTCTCTTGGGATGTGAGGCAGGACTTCGCCCAGCGCATTCGGTCCGCCAGTCGAGGTGCCGATGGCCACAATTTCAATCGGTTGCTTCGATCGCGGCTTCATCCGCACCGCGGGTCGCGGTGGCGGCAACGTCTTGAGTTTCAGCGAACTGCTGGGACACAGCGCCTTGATCTTGGGAATCAACTCGGCGCGGATGGCTGCGATGGCCACCGCCGGACTGCCGGTATTGCTGGGTTTGGTGGCATAGTCGGAGGCGCCCAGAGTGAGCGCATCCAGGGTGGCGCTGGCGCCGCGCTCGGTCAAAGTGCTGAACATAATGACGGGCAACTTAGGGTGAGTTTTGCGCAGTTCCTTTAGTGTCTCCAGACCGTCCATCACCGGCATCTCGATGTCGAGCGTGATCAGGTCAGGTTTGAGTTGTTCGATCTTGGCAAGGGCGATGCGGCCGTCACTGGCCGAAGCCAGCACCTCAAATTCCGGATCTTTGGACAGGGTGTCGCAAAGCACCTTGCGAATCACCACCGAATCGTCCACCACCAGGATGCGTATTCGGCCCATTGCCAATTGTCTCCGTCCGCTTTCGTCGTCAGCTGCGTGAAGCTAGGCTCCCGCGCTGGCTGCCCTGCTGCGCCGGGATTCAGTCTCTGCGCCATTTTCGTTAATCCTGAATTGCTCAACTAGGCGGCGAAGTTCGGCGGAAGTCTCTACTAGTTGTTGCGCCGCCTTCTGGGTGTCGCTGGCTCCGCGCGATGTGCTTTCGGCGGCTTCCGCCACGCCGCTGATGTTGCTATTGATTTCGCCGCTACCGCGCGCGGCTTCACTCACATTCCGCGCCATCTCGTTGGTGGTCGCGTTCTGTTCTTCGACAGCGGTGGCGATGGTGTTGGAGATGCCATTAATCTGATTGATCACTCCGCTGATTTCCGCAATGGCATCGACGGCCGCCTTGGTGTCGGTCTGAATGGCTTCGATCTTGCGGCTAATGTCTTCGGTGGCCTTGGCGGTTTCCTTGGCCAGTTCTTTGACTTCGTTGGCGACCACCGCAAAGCCCTTGCCGGCTTCTCCGGCGCGGGCGGCTTCAATGGTGGCATTAAGAGCCAGCAGGTTGGTCTGCTGCGCGATGCCGGTAATGACCTTGATGACCTGGCCAATCTCGGTAGAAGATTCCCCCAGTTTGGAGACAGTCGCGGTGGTGTCTTCCGCCACTTTCACGGCCCCGGTCGCAACCTTGGCGGCTTCAGTGGCGTTCTTGGCGATCTCCTTGATGGTGCTGCCCATCTCTTCCGCGCCGGTGGCCACGGTTTGTAGGTTTTGACTGACTTGCTGGGCTGCGCTCGAAACTACTTTGGCCTGGGCTGAGGTCTCCTCCGAATTGGCTGAAATCTGCTGGCTGGTGCTGGAGAGTTCCTCGCTGGCGCTGGCTACCTGCACTACGGCGCCGGTTATCGATTGGATGATCCCCTTCAGATTATTCTTCATGGTGTTCAAGGCGCCGGTGACCTCTCCAATTTCATCATCCGCCGCTACCGGAAGGTCGTCCATGGCGAGATCATTCCGAGCGATGCTGTTCGCGAGTTTCAGGGAAGCGCCCAGTGGTTTCACGATCAGCTTTCGCACCAGCGCGAAGACCACTCCGGCCGCGGTCAGAAGGGTGAAAAAGGTAGTGAGAAAAGTGGCGACCGAATTGGCCCGCGCCTGCTCGACCAGGATTTTGGTGGGAGCGCTGATGGAAAACGCGGCCCGCAGATCGCCGACTTTCATGCCTTCCTTGGTCTGGCCAAACGGATCTTTGCTCCCCGCGGGATCGCCGTGACACATCAGGCAGTCCTCGCTAATGCGCACCGGCTGGGCATAGCGCATCACGTCTTCGTGATTCTCGACCAGGCGCTCGGAGTATTCCTTGAGTTGCGGGTCTTGGGTGAAGGCTACGAGAGCCCGGCGCTCGAATTCATCCGCCTGGTTCTTGGGATTGCGCGGAGCCAGCGACGGAGTGTGAAAAGTAAAACCGTTCTTGCCGGCGTAGTCCTGGGCCACGCCCCAAGCCACCACCACCGGGACCTGGTGGATGTTGTCGAACTTCCCGCTGGGAACCATTACTTTAATGTTCTTGGAAAACCAGTCCTTGGTCTCCATCGCCATTCCGGTGATCTGGCGGACCTTGTCGCGAAAGGCATCCTCAGCCTGCGCATTCACTCGGCGCTGGGTGATCCAGTAACTGGCCGCCGAAGTGACGATCAAGGTCACCACGATGGCTCCCATCAGTTTCGCGCTGAGTTTCATGCGTCGGAACATAGCGTCTGCCTCCTTGGCCAATTTCGGCCACCAACCCGAGTTGATTTACGCCCCCGCGCTGGCCGCCATGCTCCGTCGGTTTTCGGCGCCTGGCGCCGCGTTGCCGCTGTCCTTGATCTTGAATTGCTCCACCAGGCGGCGGAGTTCGGCGGAGGTTTCCACCAACTGCTGTGCCGCTTTTTGAGTATCGCTCGCGCCGCGTGAGGTGCTTTCCGCAGCCTGGGCAACGCCGGAGATGTTGCTGGTGATCTCGCCGCTGCCGCGCGCCGCTTCGCTGACATTCCGCGCCATTTCGTTGGTGGTGGCGTTTTGTTCTTCGACCGCGGTAGCAATGGTGTTGGAGATGCCGTTGATCTGGTTGATCACCGCGCTGATTTCGGCGATGGCATCCACCGCCGCTTTGGTGTCGGTTTGGATGGCTTCGATCTTGCGGCTGATGTCTTCGGTGGCTTTGGCAGTTTCTTTGGCCAGTTCTTTGACTTCGTTGGCGACCACGGCAAAGCCTTTGCCGGCCTCTCCGGCACGGGCCGCTTCAATGGTGGCGTTCAAGGCCAGCAGGTTGGTTTGCTGGGCGATGGAAGTAATGACCTTGATCACCTGACCGATCTCGGTAGAAGAATCACCCAGCTTGGAAACGGTGACGGTGGTATTTTCGGCCACCTTGACCGCGCCGGTGGCGACTTTGGCAGCTTCGGTGGCGTTCTTGGCAATTTCTTTGATGGTGCTGCCCATCTCTTCCGCGCCGGTGGCGACGGTTTGTAGGTTTTGACTGACCTGTTCAGTTGCGGTGGAAACCACCTTGGCTTGGGCCGAGGTCTCCTCCGAGTTTGCTGTAATCTGCTGGCTGGTGCTGGAAAGTTCCTCGCTCGCGCTGGCCACTTGTACAGCGGTACCGGCGATGGACTGGATTACCTCGTGGAGGTTGTTCTTCATCTTGTTCAAGGCGATGCCCGCCTGGCCGATCTCGTCCTGCGACTTGATCTCCATGTCGGCCACGGTGAGATTGTTAGCCGCGACTTCTTTGATCATATTCACCATACGGGCAACGCCGCCGCTGATGGAACGTACCAGGACGGACGCCACTACCAGGGAGACTATGACCCCGAGAACCGCCAAGATCGAGATCAGCATGGCGGTGCGCGATTCGGCCGCAACTTGATCCGCGCGGGCGGCAGTCTTGAGCTTGTGCTGCAACGCGACGAGCTCTGCGATCGTGCTGGCCAAGTCGGCGCGGACGGCCTCGGATCTTGGATCGTAAATAAGTTCAATCGCTTCCTTTTGTTTGCCGGCACGGTGCAACTCAACCACATGGTCAATGATGCTGTGATAGGCTCCCGAGGCTTGACGGAGGTGGGTGGCCATTTCCTTGCCTTTGTCCGTCGTCAGGGTTGCCTCAAGCTGGTCGAAGTCCTCCGCCAGTGTGCGGTTGTTCTCCGCATAGCGGGCCATCTCAGCTTCCTGACTGGTTAGGAGAAATGCCCGATACTCGGCTTTCTGATCGTTAATGACAGACGCTATGGACGTCGCCTGAAATCTCCCCTGGGCCTTCTTGTCGGCAAAAGCAGACAACTCGCTCAACTTCTGCATCGATGTGTAGCTGATGACGCCCATGGTTACTACAATCACCAGCAAGGTTCCGAAGCCAGCCGCCAACTTCGTCTTTAGGCTCATTCTGCGCACCATTTGGATCCTCCCTTGAAACCGGCGCTAAGCAGCGGATCAACCGGCATCAGTCACCTCGAAGAACAACCGAGCTCTGAAGGCGACGCCTACGCTTTGGCCGACAGGCTAGCCCCATGGAGGTTCATCGGCGGCGTGTCACCGGGCTTTAGCCGGAGGAGAACCAGGCGGGGTTACCCAGGAAAAAGGCCCGGGAGGGAGGGTTGGGTATGTTTTCGACAGCGTTGGTTGGGGCCCGGTTTTCGACCAATGTGTCACGCAGATACTTGACGGCAAACCCGCCGTGGGTGATTAAATTGAAGCGGACTTCGGGCCCGATGCCAATGGTTCCAGTTAGCGGTCCCCATCAGCATTGGTCACAAGGAATAGGCCGGTGGGCCTATCAACCGGTTCAATTTGCAAACTGGAGAAACCGCGTAGGGCCGGCTGGCAAATCACCAGCCTCGGAGGAAACCATGAAAGTACACGAAATACCAGGTACGCTTCTCGTTGAATGGAACGAGGAGGTCAAAGCAATGGTCGACACTTGGTCAACCTACACGATTACCGTCCCGCAGTTTCGCGAAGCGATCTTAAGCAAGGGACTCAAACACGCCAGGGCCCATAGAGGTCGAGCATGGGTGATGGACGCCACAAACGCTAGAGGAGCTTTTCCCAGGGACATACAGGAACTTATTGAGACTGAGGTGTTCAAAGCCTTTGCGGCAAATGGCATCAAGTATTTCATCACGATCAAATCGGCCTCTGCGTTAACAAATATGGCCATCAGGAGCTTTACCGCCCACCTTGGTCCTTGTGGAATCCAAATGGTCGAAGTTCCAGACCAGACTAAGGCCATCGACTGGCTAAAGGAACATCCGTAGACGAAATCACGGACACCGAGATCATCCACCCGCGGGCAAAAGTGATCGCGGACGACGCCCCTCCCTGACACAGCTACTCCCCGGCACATTTGGCGGGGGGCAAGGCTGGATCGAGGTGCAGGCAATTGCTAGTGCTCAACCGACGCCGGCCTGCAACACGCAATGAGCGCTGTACTCCTGCTCTTTGGCAAGAGTCTGGTCTACGAGCGCCCATTGTTTTTCCCAACTCTGCCTTGCCTTGTTAATTCCGGCCGGGTCGCCATTCGCCAGGATCCCATCCCGCGAACCGGTCTGCGTCAGTTCGAGATTCATCGCCAAGTCGTAGTCGGTACCCCAATGCCGGTCATCCGCACTTCGAACGTCGTGTCCTCGCTTTGCTCTTTCCTCCTTCAAGATTCTCAGAAAGTGCGTTACCTAAAACGCCAGCCGCGAAGTGAAAACCAATCCATGGTTGTAGCTGTGATATTGCGACACTGCGATTTGTTCCCCGGCGCCGAACGTCAACGACAGCCGGTTGCTGGCATCGTGTTCGAGTTTGAATTTGCTCAGGATCAGTCCCGGAGTCACGAAGTCCTGGGTTTTTCCGGCATGCGGTCCGCCGTGAAAATAAGTGGCGTTGTTCTCAACCTCCGGCCAAAAGAATTTCCCGAGCTTGTACTGGACCGCCGAATTCCAAGCCAGCGGGCGCCCTTGCTTAGCGGTGAACCCCGTGGGTAGAGTCTCAGCTACGCTCGATTGCGCATCGAATCTTCGAAAGCCTTTCCCGCCGTAAACGGTCGGAGCAATCGTTCCCGTCTGGCTTCCGTTCGCAAAGTTTCCGGTTGGAACCGTACCGCCGAGGGAAACGCTGATGGCATAGGGGTGGGTTTCATTGTCAGCCAGGATTCTGTACTTCAACAGCAGGCTGACATCGCCAAAACCATCTTTCGTGGTCCGCGAATTGTGATCGAGATAGGGAGGGACCGTGATATCAAACTCGGTTTTGTACCACGGAACAATATCCAGGCCTTTACTGTTGCCATAGTTCCAGGCAGTGATTTCGCTGGGCGTGATTTGACGAACCAGATCAAAGCGAACCAGCTGAACCAGTCCCGAGTTGGCCGTAACCAGCGGTGTCGGCCAGGCGGGTTGTTCCGCCAGGGTGGCCCGCGTCCGGTCTTCCCAGGAAGAGAAAAACCCCTCTTGCGCACGTGCAAACGACGCCAGCACCAGCAACCCAAGTATCGTTCTCAACAGCTGCGATGATTTCATGAGCTTTTCCCCAGGAAAGAGATTGATGGTGCTAAGTGCTGCAGGCTCTTCATCGGACACGCAGACTGCGATCAACTCCTCGCAGCCGCCTGGACCGCCTCGGCCATTTCGCAGGCTTTTTCTGTGTCCAGCACGTGCATGAGCCGGTCGTTCAGCTTGTGCACTCCGAGAATCATGCTGCGAATGCTGGCCCGCAGCATTTCGGGAGCAGGCTCGAACGAGCTGTCATCGACTTCCACCACGTCGCCGATTTCATCCACCAGCAGACTGACTGCGCCATCTTCGGAACGGACCACAACGTTCATGGGCAGAGCGTCGGGGGGGCGGGCGTTCAACTCCAGGCGCCGCCGCAGGTCCACCGCAGTCACGATTTGGCCGCGCAAGTTGATGAGACCGCTGACCACCGGAGGCGCCAGCGGAACCTGGGTCACGTCCAAGGAGCGGATGACCTCCTGAACTCCCTTCAACTCGACGCCGAACAGCAACTTGTCGAGATAGAACGTGCAAAACTGATGAGCGGGCATGGCTAGTGTGCTCCCTGGACGGCGTGGCTTGCGGCACTCGGTTGCGGCGGCGCCGTGGCTGCCGCCGTTTTGAGAATGGCGGGGATGTCGAGCAACTCCGTGACCCGGTCCCCAATCAGCACGGAATAAAGAACGGAATCCCGGGTGGCGGCGGACTTCACATCCGCCCGGTCTTCCACAATGTCCAGAATCCTGTCCACCACCAGTCCGTACGCGCGGCTCTCGTGGTTCAGCACCAGCACCTGCAACGGGCCGGAACCCGGCGCGGGCGCGCCTTGCAAACCGCGCAATTTGTGGCGGCGCTCTTCCATCAATACATTGAGGCGAATCAAAGGCAGGATCTGGCCGCGATATTGGGTGACCCACTGGCTGCCGGACATTTCCACTTGGTCGATCGGAAATTCCTCCAGCCGCGCCAGCGTGCTGAGCGGAATGGCCATGCGGGAATCGCCCAGGCCGGCGAACAGCAGGAAGGTTTGTTTTTCTTCCGCCGCTGCCGCTGCGGTCTTTGCGGTCAGAGCGCGGTCGCGGGTTTCGCTCACCACGTTGGCCCGCTGCGCGAGACCCAGCACGTCCAGGATGAGCGCCACCTTGCCGTCGCCCATAATGCTGGAGCCGGCAAACGTCTTGACTGTCTTGAGTTGCTTGCGCAGCGGCTTGACCACGATCTCTTCGGTGTCGTTGATCTGGTCGACCACCAGTCCGAACTGCCGGTCATCGGCTTGCAGCACCACGATGTTTACGCTCAAACAGTGAAGTACCTTCTTTTCCAGGGCCGTCAACAGCGCAATGATCTTGGAGGAAAGCGGGCCCAATTGACTGAATGCCTCCTCCGCTTGGGTTTGGTTGCCCTGGTGTTTGAGATCCACAATGTGAGTCACCAGGTGATGGAACTCCTTGTGCGTTTTCTCCACGGAATGGATCTCGCCGAGGTCCCCGTATTCTTTGAGGCCGCTGGAATAGAGCCACTTTCCCAAGGCGCACTCGGTATGAGAGCCAGCCTGTTGCGCCGTCATACTGATCTTGCCGCCGAGCACGTCTCGCAAACGCCCCATCCACTGCTGATGCTTGGCCCGAGCCTGGGAAAAGTCGAGCGTTTCCCATTTCGAACTCGAATTTATGGATGAGGACCCGGTCTCCTGCCCTTGGACTCCCGTGAGCTTCAGTTCCTTCGCCAGATAGACCAGCGGCAGCAGCCGGCCGCGCAGCCGGTACACCGGAGCCCCGTGGACCATTTCGATGGCGGTACGGGCATGGTCAGCCTCCAGCCGCACCAGTTCGAGCAGGCTTACTTGGGGAATGGCGTAGCGATCACCGCCGCAGGTCACCACCAGCGCAGGAATGATGGCCAAGGTTAACGGAATCTTTACGCGAACCGTGGTGCCGCGGCCAGGCGACGACTGCACGTCGACGACTCCGCCGATCTTCTCGACATTGGTCTTCACCACATCCATGCCCACACCCCGGCCAGAAACGTTGGTCACCGTCTCGGCGGTTGAGAATCCCGGCAGGAAAATCAAATTGAATAGCTCGCGTTCCGGCATGCGCGCCGCCTGTTCGGCGGTGATCAATCCCCGCTCGATTGCCTTTTGCCGGATGCGTTCCCGGTTCAGTCCGGCGCCGTCATCACTGATTTCGATGTTGACTTGTCCGCCTTCATGAAAGGCGCGGAGAATCAGGCGTCCAGTTGGGTTCTTCCCCGCTTTTACGCGGATCTCGGGCAGCTCGATGCCATGATCCACCGAGTTGCGTACCAGGTGCGTCAGCGGGTCCTTAATGGCTTCGATGATGGTCTTGTCCAGTTCGGTCTCCTTGCCCTCCATTTCGATGGCAACTTCTTTGTGGCAGCCGAGCGCGACATCGCGCACCGTCCGCGGAAACTGCCCCCAGATGTTTCCGATGGGCTGCATACGAGTCTTCATCACCTCTTCCTGCAATTCGGTGGCGATAAGGTCCATACGTTGGGAAACCGCATGCAAGCCGGGGTTTTCGATGGAATTTGCGAACTGCAACAGCTGGTTGCGGGCCAGCACAAGTTCGCCGACCAGCGTCATCAGCTTGTCCAGCAGGTTGACGCCCACGCGAATGGTTTCAGGGGTCGCGGTTTCGCGCGGTTTGGCTTCCAGAACCTGTTGCGCTGCCAAAACATCTTCCGGCTTGGCCAATCCCAGGGCCACGAGAATCTCGCCCAGACGCCGGCGATCTCCACGTTCCTGTTCTTCCAGCGCGCGCACGACGTCGGCAGCCTGCACTACCCCACGCTCCACCAGCAGTCCGCCGATTTTCCCGCGTGTGGGTTTGCGCTGGGAAGCGTCGCCTTTGCCTCGAGACGGCGCAGGGGAATCAACTGGTGTCGCCGGGGCGGGTGCTTCCAGCGCGCGAAGAATTTCTTTGGCGGCCGCAGCTACAGGCGCCTCGGGAACGGCAATCGGCTTCGGAGTGAGCGGCGCAGCCGGCAAAGACGGCACCACCGCAACACTTCCCGCGGCGGGGGTTTGCAACCGTGTCAGGTTCTCGCGCAGCTCCGGGTAATCGGCCTCGCCATCCTGGCCGGTCGATTCGATTTCCTTCAGCATCTGACGCACAGCGTCCACCATACCCAGCAGGGCTGTGGTGATTTCTGGATTGAGGATTAACTGCCCGTCGCGCAAGCGTGTCAGCAGGTTCTCGCCCACGTGCGCAACCTTTTCCAGCTTGTTGAACCCCAGAAATCCGCAGGTGCCCTTGATGGTGTGGATGGTACGAAACACCCCGGCCAGCGCGTCCTTGTCCTGCGGATTCTTCTCCAAGCCGACTAAGTCCCGGTCCAGCCGGTCCAGGTTTTCGTAACTCTCGACTAGAAAATCTTTGACAATGTCACTGTCGCTCATCGCAGCCATTCCCTCCCGATTTGGGAGCGATTCCAGGGCGGGATCTTACTTGCCGCCGCTGGATCCATCGCGATCGAACATAGAGGTAACGAGACTCTACAGTTGTTGGAAACAGTTGGTTCGGCCTCTGCAATTCTCTATCGTCGGTTTAGCCATTTTCATTACGGGGATTTGGGAGGATTAGGATAATCCTGCAAATCAGGTGACGAACCGTCCAAGGGAGGAAGCCAGAGGATCGACAGGTGGCGATGCAAACCGTTGAAAATTTGGTCGGGGAGAGAGGATTTGAACCTCCGACCCCCTGGTCCCGAACCAGGTGCTCTACCAGGCTGAGCCACTCCCCGACAAACGCGCGATCCGGCGTGACCATGAGGTAGGAAAAACGCGCCGGACCCACACCAGAACTAGTACATCATCGAGATTATAACATCCGGCTACCAGCGCATCCCATGACTGCCAAAGTGCGCTAGTGTCTTAGCTCCAGACTCGGCTTACAATGAGGTACCCAAACCGTGGGCGGAATAGGGTTCGCTGCGCTGGCCAGCAAAATTCGCTAATATAACGATTTAATAGCCGTGGCTTGATGACTGGGACTTGATAAGCATGATCGCTTTGACCGCAAGCCGCCTGTACACGCCGCTCGAAGTAATCGAGCAGCCCGTGATCTTGCTCGACGGGCCACGGATCGTCGAAGTCAGCTCTCGCACCACCCGCCCGCTTCCCGAAGGCGTCCAATCCATCGACTTCGGGGATTCCATTTTCGCGCCAGGGTACGTGGACATCCACATTCATGGCGGGGCGGGGCACGACGTAATGTCGACGGATCCGGCCGCTCTGCCGGCGGTGGAGCAACTTCTGGCGAAACACGGCGTCACCAGCTACTTGCCAACCACAGTGACCGCTTCCGGCGATCACATTCTTTCCGCCCTGGACCGCCTGGCCACGGCGATTGAGACTGCCGAGCGCGACTCCGGTTCCCGCGGACGGCGGGCGCAGCCCGTGGGTATTCATCTGGAAGGCCCATTTATCAGTTTCGAGCGCCGGGGAGTGCATCCGCCGCAAGACTTGCTGCCTCCGACGCTGCCGGTGTTCGAGCGCTTCTGGCAGGCCTCGCGCGGTCGTATTCGAATGCTGACCATCGCGCCGGAACTGGAGGGTGCGCGCGCGGTGATTGCTGAAGCCGTGCGCTGTGGCGTCTGCGTCAGCCTGGGACACTCCGACTCCAAACTGCATGACACCCGCGCGGCAATTGAGGCGGGAGCACGCCATGCTACGCACGCCTTCAATGCCATGCGGCCGCTCGGGCACCGCGAGCCGGGAATCGTAGCCGCCGTGCTCACCGATCCGCGGCTCTCGGCGGACATCATTGCCGACGGCATTCATCTCGATCCCACCATCGTGGAGTTGTTTCTGAAGATGAAAGGTCCAGAAGCGGCGGTGTTGATTACAGATGCAACCGCCGCCACCGGAATGCCCGACGGGCGCTACCGCCTGGGATGGTTCGAGGTGGAAGTGAAGAACGGCATGTGCACGGCGGAAGGCGCACTTGCGGGCAGCGTGTTGACCATGGATCGCGCCGTGCGCAACGTTACCAGGTTTGCAGGTTGGAGCTTGCAGCAGGCGGTCCGACTGGCCACGCTGAATCCGTCGCGTGTGGTGGGGCTTTCGAACCGGGGCAAGCTGGAGGCTGGCGCTGAGGCTGACATCTTGGTATTGAGTTCGAGCGGCGAAGTGAGAACCACTTTTGTTCGCGGCGTGAGGATGGAGGCCGCAGCCGGCAACTGACAAATGAAAAGAGAGGCAGGTTAAGAAGAAAGATTGGCGGACAAAGGCGGATTTCCCCATTACATGCTGAAGGAAATCTTTGAGCAGCCGCAAGGGCTGCGCGATACCATCCTGCCGCGCGTGTCTCTCGAAAAAGGCGTGGTGCGGCTGGACGAGGTTCGCATCGGCAGGGAAGAGCTGTGCGCCCTGCGCCGCATCCACATTGTGGCTTCCGGAACCAGCCGCCATGCCGGAATGACCGGTCAATACATGATCCAGGAGCTGGCGAACCTGCCCGCCGATGTGGACTACGCCAGCGAATTTGAATATCGCAATCCGATGATTGGCGCCGGTGAGCTGACCATCGTGATCACCCAATCCGGTGAAACTGCGGATACAACCGCCGCGCAGCGCGAGGCGAAAGCCAGAGGATCGCGCACCATTGCGATTTCAAACGTGATGAATTCCACGATCGCTCGCGAGGCCGACGGCGTGCTCTACACCAATGCCGGGCCGGAGGTCAGCATCGCATCGACCAAGGCCTTTACCGCGCAGATGGCGGTGTTGTTTTTGCTGGCTGCGTATTTGGGCCAGGAGCGCGGCAGTCTGACCAAAGACCAGGTGGGGCGCCACATCAGCGAACTGCTGGAGCTTCCCGCCAAAATCACGACCGTGCTGGCAACCGCGTCGCAGTGTGAAAAGCTGGCAGAGAAGTACCGCTCGGCGCAGGATTTCCTGTTTCTCGGCCGCGCCATCCATTACCCCATCGCCATGGACGGGGCTTTAAAGTTGAAGGAAGTTTCCTACGTTCATGCCGAGGGTTATCCCACGGGAGAAACCAAACATGGCCCCAACGCGCTCATTGATGAGAGTCTTCCGATCGTGATTATGGCAACCTGCGACCGCAACGATGCAGGCTCAGTCCTGCGTTATGAGAAGAATGTGGCGAACATCAAGAGCTTCCGGCAGCAGTCGGCACGGGTGATTGCGATTGCTTCTGTGGGAGATGAAGAAATCGGCCGCATCGCCGATTACACGATCTTCGTTCCCCAGGCTTCCGAGCTACTGTCGCCGATTCTGGAGATTGTCCCGCTGCAACTCTTCGCCTATTACATGGCGGTGAAGAAAGGCCTGGACGTGGACCATCCGCGGAACCTGGTGAAGTCGGTCACGCGGGAATAGAAGTTCGTTGGGTACGACTTACGCCGCGAACGAATCGTCATCCGGATCGGGCAGTGACGATGGCGGATCGCTGGCGGGGAAAGTGTCCGCGACAGTTTTGTCCATCATCTTATCTTTCCGCTGTTCCAGGTTGCTCTCGTCGATCGAGCGATCCTCGGGATCGCGTGAGCGTAGAAACAATGATTCAGCCATAGCAATCCACCTGCCTCTTAAGATGCCCCAGCCGCGGAATCCGTTACTGAATAAATCTCAATGCGTAAACGAAACATTAATCCCTGTGGTCAGCTGCACATCGTTCTGTTTCTTGCCCACCGGGGGATTAGTAACGTAAATGTCACCGAAAGCATTTTGCCATCCCAGCCATTTGCTGATTTTCGTGATCGTACCCAGATTGAACGTGCCGCGGTACTCGCCGGTGTCGCTGAGATTGGGGAAGAAGTACAGCTTCTCCGCCAACACCGTCGACGCGCCCAGCTTGTACATCAGTTCTTCGCCCAGGGTTAGCGCGGCGAAGTTGCGATCAAGCCCAATATAGCTTTCTTTGGTGTAGTTCAGACCACCGAGGAAATCCAACGTGGTACGGGGGGTGTTGATGGCGTGAAAGCCTAAACCTCCGCCCAGGACCGAGCGCAGGTTCAGGTTCTGCAGCGCGTCGGTCTGGAAGTCGCCGCTTCCGAAGCCAAATACGCGCTTCGTAAGATTGCGGTCATAGCGGGCGCCGCCCTGCGTTGCGTTGGCGGTCACGCTGGGTACGGCCCCGGCGGCATCGTTGGTGGCATAAATGGTGTTGGTGTACAACGCAATTTCATCGTGCGATGTCTTGCGGTCGGCGGTAAATGCCAGCGCCAGGTTCTTGGTTTCACTGTTGCCCCCGGTTAGCGCAAAGCCGACGTTGGCTCCGCCCACCCAGCCTTGCAGCAGCGTGGGATGCAGTGACTTCTCATACGCTGCCTGTTCTTGATCGTTGCGCAGCGCCATCACTTCGACCCTGGGAATGTCGACAGGTCCGCCCGGCGTGGTGCTCACAGCCAGATTGGTATCGGTAGTGGTCACCGCCCCGACAACTGTTTTGCTGGCGGTAACCACATGCAGCGGCGCAGCCGAAGTCAGCGATTGAACTGCCGTCCATTGAATCGTCACTTCGCCGGCGAATTCGGTCTTGATCACCAGCGTCTTGCCATCCGACTTGGTGATGGTTCCGGTCAGCCGGTCACCATTGCTTAGCACCACTTGATCGGCGAAAAGCAGAGAGCTCAGCCCGAATATCGACAACAATGCCAACACTTGCAGCTTGCGCATAAGGATCCTCCATTAAAATTGTTTTTGATTTCGAAGTGGCTGAAGCTCGAGCCAGCTAGCTCTTGGTATCGGGGTTTTTCACTTCGGTGCTGGCGGCCTTCGATTGGTCAGGAGGCGTTTCTTTCATGCCTTCCTTCAGAGCGCGAATGCCTTCGCCGAGCCCTTTGCCCAGCTCGGGAAGTTTCTTGGGGCCGAAGATCAGCAGGGCGATAAGAAAGATGACCAAAAGGTGCATCGGCTGAAATAGGCCTTCAAACATACAGAAACCTCCACGAGGAACGCTTTCTTTGTATCTCTAACGTTACTCAAGCCTGACTATTCCGTCAACCGCGTGGCCGGTCGGCAGGGTCGATTCCTGGGGGAAATCCGTGCCACTGGTCGTGCCCCGTTCAAGCTAAACAGGGCGAAGGCTTTAGGGGGTAGTAGGAACCTTCGGGCACCCTCCAGTATTGAACCACCGTGCTCTCGGCAGGGTTACCGTACCCACCCTACAATCGCTACATGAGTTCTACAGCAGCAGCGCCGGCAGCAAGCGCAAGGACGGTCGCACCCGCAATTCGCGATACCAACGCCAGACCCACGCCGGAGTCTGCGGCCGCCGCCGTCAGTCCCATGGCAACCCCCGCCGGACTTAAACCCGTAGGTTACGGGCTACCTTGTTTAAAGTGCCGAACCTACTACGCGGCCGATGTGAAAGTGTGTCCGGTGTGCCAGACCACGGAACGCGTTTCTCCGGTGGTGGCGCCCGTGCGCACCGTCGTTGCCCCGGCGGCGAGTGAGGAAACGCCTGACCTGGCCACCTTAGAAGCCGAGCGGGAGCGCTTCCTACGCGACTTCAAAGCCCAACTGCTCACTTCGCAGATGCAGGTGCGTTCGACGCCGCCGACAAACTGCACCCGTGCGGAAAACCACCAGGCTGGCCAGCAGACTGCGACCGTTTGCCAGGCTTGCGTCGACCATCTCCAGGAGCGTGTCGACATTCTGGAAGCCGCTCTCCACATCGACCTGAAAGAAGCATCGCAAATTGTCTATGAAGCGGTCTGGGCGGACACTTCCGACTCCACCAAAACCTACGATAACGCCGCTCATGCCCTGCTCAATGAGTTGCGCAAGCGCGCCGGAGTTACACAGACCTTCGGGATATTGCAGCCGCTGAGCGACTAAGACCACTGCACAAACGCGGTCGGAACACAGAAGCAAATCGTCGCAGGGAAGT
>JBKQLO010000183.1:0-20539 GCA_052147055.1 Terriglobales bacterium | reverse complement strand
TCTTCGGGTTGTGTTTCTGCAACACCTTGGTGATGGCCGCCGTCAACGTGGTCTTGCCATGATCAATATGACCAATCGTCCCTACGTTGCAGTGCGGCTTATTGCGCTCAAATTTTTCTTTCGCCATATTCGCTAGCTCCGTATAACACGGGCATTCTCGCCCGCGTCAGCTACCTCTTGTTCCCTTGCGCCCGGCCGATAATTTCGTCCGCCACGCTGCGCGGCACTTCTTCATAACGCGCAAAGTGCATCGAGTATTCGGCGCGTCCCTGCGTGCTGGAGCGCATGTGGGTCGCATAACCGAACATTTCCGCCAGCGGAACGATCGCCTTAATCACCTGCGAACCGGCACGATGTTCCATGCCTTCGATGCGTCCTCGGCGCGAACTCAAATCGCCCATGATGACGCCGGCATAGTCTTCCGGAGTGACCACTTCCACTGCCATCACCGGCTCAAGCAACACCGGCGAAGCCTTGCGTGCCGCCTCCTTAAAAGCCATGGAACCGGCAATCTTGAATGCCATTTCGTTGGAATCAACATCGTGATAGCTGCCATCGTAGAGAATGGCTTTCACGTCCACCATCTCGTAACCCGCCAGGACCCCGCCTTCCATGGCTTCTTTGATTCCTTGATCGATGGGCTTAACGAATTCCTTGGGCACCGAACCGCCTATGACTTCGTTCACAAACTCGTAGCCTTTGCCCGGTTCATTGGGCTCAATTCGGATCTTGGCGTGACCGTACTGACCACGGCCGCCGGTCTGGCGAATGTATTTGCCCTCGGCTTCCGCCTTCCTGCGGATGGTCTCCCGATAAGCGACTTGCGGCTTGCCAACATTGGCCTCGACCTTGTATTCGCGCATCATGCGGTCGATGATGATCTCGAGATGCAGTTCGCCCATGCCGCTGATGATGGTCTGTCCGCTGTCGGGGTCGGTGTGAACCTTAAAGGTGGGATCTTCCTGGGCCAGCTTGGAGAGCGCCATGCCCATCTTTTCCTGATCGGCCTTGGTCTTGGGTTCGACCGCCACTGAAATTACCGGAACCGCGAAGGTAATGGATTCCAGGGCAATGGGGTGTTTTTCATCGCAGATCGTGTCGCCGGTACTAACGTTCTTCAATCCCACGGCCGCGCAAATGTCGCCAGCCAGAATCTCGTTAATGTCTTCGCGTTTGTTGGCGTGCATCTTGAGCAGGCGGCCAATGCGCTCGGTACGCCCCCGACCGCTACTCAGCACCGAATCGCCCGACTTGACCTGTCCGGAGTAGACACGAATGAAGGTCAATTGTCCGACAAAGGGGTCGGCCATGATCTTGAAGGCCAGGGCGGAAAAAGGTTCGTTATCGGCTGGGTGACGGGTAATGACTTCGCCAGTATCGGGATTGATACCCTTGATTTCGCCGGCATCGATCGGGGAAGGCAGATAGTCCACTACCGCGTCGAGCAAGGGTTGGACGCCTTTGTTCTTGAAGGCAGTGCCGACCACAACTGGAAATAGTTTCAGCGCGATGGTCGACTTGCGCAAGGAAGCCCGCAACTCCTCAGCGGAAATGGTCTCGCCTTCCAAGAACTTGTGTAGGATCTCGTCGTCGTTTTCGGCGACGGTTTCGACCAGCTGAGCGTGGAAAGCATCGGCTTTCTTCTGCAGTTCGGCGGGAATCGGGCCGGACGTGTACTCGGCCCCAATGGTGTCGTCTTCCCAGATAATGGATTTCATCTCGATGAGGTCCACTACGCCTTTGAATTTGTCTTCCTGACCGATGGGAATCTGAATCGCGATGGGCTTGGCGTTCAGGCGCTTGCGGATGGTATCAACGGCGTGTTCAAAATCGGCGCCCATCTTGTCGATCTTGTTGATGAAGCAAATACGGGGAACGCCATACTTGTCGGCTTGACGCCAGACTTTTTCCGACTGCGGCTGCACTCCGTGGACGGCGTCAAACACCGCGACCGCGCCGTCGAGCACACGCAGCGAGCGCTCCACTTCAGCGGTGAAATCGACGTGCCCTGGAGTATCAATAATGTTGATGCGAATGTCGCGCCAGGTGCAGGTGGTGGCGGCGGAGGTGATGGTGATGCCGCGCTCCTGCTCCTGCTCCATCCAGTCCATGGTGGCAGTGCCTTCGTGGACCTCTCCGATACGGTGCGTCTTTCCGGTATAGAAAAGGATGCGCTCGGTCGTAGTGGTCTTCCCGGCATCAATGTGGGCCATGATGCCGATGTTCCTGCACCGCTCTAATGGGACTTGCCTGGACACAGCTCTCTTTCTCTCTTCCCTTCGTAACTCTTGCTCGTTTGCGACTGAACCCGTCAAATCTCTATCCTTGTCGACCGCGTTACCAGCGGTAATGCGCAAAGGCCTTGTTGGCTTCGGCCATGCGGTGAACATCTTCTTTTTTCTTGATCGCCGCACCGCGGTTGTTGGCGGCGTCCAGCAGTTCGTTGCTTAACTTGTCGATCATGCCTTTTTCGCCGCGTCCGCGGGAGTAAGTGATCAGCCAGCGGATGGCCAGCGAGGTGCGGCGGTCGGCATTCACTTCGACCGGCACTTGGTAGTTGGCGCCACCCACTCGGCGGGTCTTCACTTCCAGCAGTGGCTTGACGTTCTCAACTGCCTTCTTAAAGAGCTTTAGGGCGTCGTCGCCGCCGCCCTTTTCCTGCAAGCGGGTCATGGAGGAATAGACAATCCTCTCCGCCGTGCTCTTCTTTCCGCCCCACATCATGCAGTTGACGAATTTGGTGACCAAGTCGGATCCGTACACCGGATCGTTCTCAGTGCCGCGCTTCGCGATATGTCCTTTTCGTGGCATGCAGCTTTTGACTCCTAGCTCTTAGCTTCCTTCGGTCTCTTGGCGCCGTACTTCGAGCGACTCTGTTTGCGGCCGACCACCCCGACTGCATCCAGAGTGCCGCGGATGACGTGATAGCGCACTCCCGGCAGATCCTTCACGCGGCCGCCGCGGATCAGCACAATTGAGTGCTCCTGCAGATTGTGGCCAACGCCGGGGATGTAAGTTGTGACTTCGATTCCGTTGGTCAGCCGCACCCGGGCAACTTTGCGTAGCGCCGAGTTCGGCTTCTTAGGCGTCTGCGTGTACACGCGAGTACACACGCCGCGCTTCTGCGGACATCCCTGCAACGCCGGACTGGCCGTCTTGTAACGTGGCCGCTTGCGGCCAGATCGCACCAATTGATTAAAAGTCGGCACTCTTGCAACTCCTTGAGCCGCGCAATTCAGCCACACGCCCATCCGGGCGGGCGTGCAACGAAACCCGCAGCTTCGACTGTTCCCTGATTCAGGGTCTGGATGGCGATGGGCCAGCCATGCTTCCGCCGCGCAACCGCGGGCGGAGGATCATAAGTTCGGACTAACGCTGCCGACGGTGGCGCCAAGCCCAAACAGGAGGCACTCCGTTTCGTCAGCACCGCCCTGCATAGCCTTCCAACGGATGGAAGTACGCACAGGGCGCTTCAGCGAGGGCGATCTTCGCAATATCCGAAGACGTGTATCTTAGCGGCTTGACTGCTTTCAGCGGGCCCGTTGCGCAAAAATCGCACGCCGTGAAACCCACCGGGTACAGGAAAGCCAGGATGACTCGCGGAACCTTATAAATATAGCAACTGAGTTCACACATCGTCAACCGGGGCGGAGCGCATCCCAGAAAGAACAGTCCTTGAAGGATTGCCGAAAACGTGGACTCCCTCTACACTTGGAATTTCCCAGTACCACGCAGGCTGGCGCCATGTACCGCCCGGAAGGCGGGGAGGATGAATGGGTAGGTTGGGACAAGTAGGCTTTGTCAGTGCAGTGCTCTGCTTTCTGGTGGCAGTCGAAGCCAGCTGCAGTAGCGGCAAGGCGGTGAATACGGCCAGTTACGCCGTACCCACCACCATCACCCTGGCTCCTGCCGGGAGCGCCTCCATGGAGTTGGGAACGGACCAGCAGTTCACTGCCACCCCTGAGAACTCGAGCAAGACGCCCCTTACGGAACCGGTTTTCTTCCAATCCAGCAACAGCGCAGTGGTAACCGTGGCGGTCAATGGACTGGTTTGCGCCGGCACCTGGGATTCTTTGAGCGTTCCACAAGTTTGCACCGCGGGACCGGTGGGATTCGCCGACATCACCGCCGTCACCCAGGGCGTAAGCAGTCCGTCAACCAGGGTCTACGTTCACCAGCACATTGACAACGTCGTGATAACACCGGTTCCACCGGGACCAGCCACGACCTGCCTCACGGCCGCCGAAAATTCGACGGTCGTCCCGCACACGGCGGCGTACCAGGCAACCGCCTACAGCCGTGGCGTCGACGTCACCGCGACCGCAGGGCAGTTCAGTTGGCAAACGTTGAATGCCGGAGTAGCCACCCTCAGCACCACGGCGAACGGTCTGGTTAATGTCGTCAATGGCCAGTCGCTGAATCAGGTGCAGATCACGGCGAAAGTTCCCGGCCTCACTCCGGTGTTCGCGGCCATCGGCAACACCAGCAGCGTACCTTTCAGCTTCACCACCTGCCCGGTTCAGTCGATCCAACTCGACGTGACGGGCTCATCAGCCAACGGAAAAACGATTACGCCCACGGTGGTAGACACGTTGGGCACAACCCTTACGAGCGTCCCCCTAACCTGGAGCTCTTCTGAGTCCGCGTCGGTGAGTGTCGGCAACAACGGCGTGGCCTCGGCACCGACCGGAGGAGGGGGCGCAACCATCATTGCATCTTGTACTCCCCCCACCTGCAACATCGGCCTCCAGCCCTCGGTGCCCATATTTCCTGAGACCGTGGTCACGCTGGTGGCGCAGAGCACTACTTCGCCGACGGCAACTGTGTATGTCTCAAGCACGGGTTGTGGAACGATCGATGCGTGTGTTAGCACCGTGGTTCCGGTAACGACCCCGCCCATCACACTCGGCAATGCGATGATCGTGCCTGCGACGCCAAACTCGCTTCTCTTTGATCCCGCAGGAGCCAAGGCTTACCTCGGTACCAATTCCGGGTTGCTGGGGAGCAAAGGGTTGTCGGTGATTGCCGTAGGCGGCAGCACGGTGAATGAATTCGCCTCGGCGCCAGGCAAGGTTCTCGCGGTCTCTCCCGACAGCACCAAGGTGGTGGTTTCCGACACCGCCGATTCGCCCAATCAGGTGTTTGTGTTTGATACAGCCAGCAATATTTCGACGGCGTACCGGATCACCGGGGCTACCGCCGCCGACTTCTCGCCCGACAGTCTCAAGGCGTTCATTGTGGCCGGAAACACACTTTACGTGTACTCCAAACTGGATGCTTTGCAGACCAAGGCGCTGACCGCACCCGCCAACGATGTGAGCTTTCTGGCCGAGGGTGCCTTCGCTTATTTGGCGGGCGGGAATCCGTCGGGCGTCACCGTCCAGAGAACGTGCGATAACGGCCAAGCGGATACGGTCATGGTATCCCCGGTCCCGACTTTCCTGAAAACATTACCGGATGCGACCGGAGTCGTGGCGCTGATTCCCCCTGACATAGGTGTTATCAATGTTTTCACCCTGCCGACCGGTTGTGCTCCGAGCGTCAGCGACAGCCTGACGACCTTCAATCTTGGCCGTGGCAACTTCGTGGCCTCACAGCTGATCATGTCTCAGGACGGCTCGACGGCATACATCGTGACGCCTAGCTTCAACAGTATTCTGGTGTTTCATATTGACGCGCAGACTTCGTCGGCCATCCCTCTGGTTGGCAACGGATTCCCCTTGCGAGCTTCCCTGACCCCCGATGGCACGCAACTCTACGTAGGAAGCAGCGATGGCACGCTCCACGTTCTGCAAACCGACGTCGGCGCGGACATACAGCAAATCACGTTTCCGCAAGGTTTGTGCCAGACCACGGCCGGGAAACCTTTCCCCGGAGTGACCTGCAATCCTGATCTGGTGGCGGTGAAGCCGTAAAGCTGTCGTTGGTCGTTTGTCGTTAGCAACACAGTTTGCCGCGGCATTGCCGGGAAGCACTGTCTGCGCTATCCGACTAAGTGGCGTGAATAGCGGCTTGATCCGGCCAACCGCGAACGACTATCGACCAACGACCTTCTTCTCCAGTTCTTTGCCTACGCTATCGAGCACTCCGTTGATGAATTGCACGGACTCCGGGCTGGAGAACTTGCGCGCGATCTCCAGGGCCTCATTGATGACTACGGCGCGCGGCGTATCCGGGAAGGCGATGAGTTCCGCCACTGCCGAGCGCAGGAGGTTGCGGTCGACGGCAGCCATGCGGTCCATGCGCCAGTGTTCGGCGTGGCGCTCGATGAGACCGTCAATTTCAGCAGAATGATCGGTGGCGGCGCGAAACAGATCTTCCGCAAACCCGCGCACTTCGTCCTGGGCTGACTGGTGCTCATTCCAGAAAATGCGGCGGACATCGTCTGGGGTTTGTTTCCCCATGTCGGATTGAAAGAGCATTTGCAACACTAGTTCGCGGGATTTTCGGCGGATGCCCATGGCAAGCTGTCAGCAGTCAGCATTCAGTCTACAAGAGTTGAGAAGAGGTTCGGACTCTAGCGTTCGCGTTTCTTCGAGCCAGTACGGGGCTTGGATTTCGCGCCCCGGCTGAGTGCTGATGGCTGAGTGCTGATGATTTTCTTTAGATTCGCCATTTCCACCGCGGACAGTGCCGCCTCGAAACCTTTGTTGCCCATTTTCAGGCCGGCGCGGTCAATGGCTTGCTCCAAGGTTTCGCAGGTGAGGACGCCAAAAGCGTGCGGAACTCCGGTTTCCTGTGCGGATTGTCCTATGCCGCGAGTGACTTCGTTGACGATGACGTCGTAGTGGGCCGTGTCTCCGCGGAGAAGGCAGCCAAGGCAGATGATGGCGTCGTATTTTCTTGTCTCGGCGAGGGTACGGGCGGCGGCGGGAATTTCAAAGGAGCCTGGAACGCGAACGATGGTGACGTCTTTCTCCTGGGCGCCCGAACGAAGCAGTCCGTCATAGGCGCTCCGCAGCAGCCTTTCCGTGATGAACTGATTGAACCGCGATACAACAATACCGAAGCGGAAACCAACCGCGTTCAGTTTACCTGCAAGCGCCTTCATCCGAATTTTATCTTCGGTGGTTTCCTGTGAGTCTGTGTGTCTCTTTGGTGAAATGTCTTTCATCCATGGAATCCCACGAAAATCTGCGCAGGTCTCATTTGCCCTTGAATTGTGGTGCGCGCTTCTCCAGAAACGCCGCCGTGCCTTCTTTCTTGTCTTCCGACGAGCAGGCCACGCTGAATAAGACCGCTTCCAGATAGAGCGCATCGGGCAAGGGCATATCGAAACCACGGTTCACCGCTTCCATCGAATACTGTACAGCCAGCGGCGAGTTGGCAACGATTTTTTGCGCGATGGCCTCGGCGCGGGGGATGAGTTCGGCCGCTGCGACCACTTCGTTCACCAGACCAATGCGGTGCGCTTCTTGAGCATTAATCATTTCGCCGGACAGAATGAGTTGCATTGCCCTACCCTTGCCCACCAGACGCGGCAGACGCTGGGTGCCACCGTAGCCGGGAATAATCCCAAGCTTCACTTCGGGCTGGCCGAGTTTGGCGTTTTCGCTGGCCAGGCGCATGGTGCAAGCCATGGCAATTTCGCATCCGCCGCCGAGCGCGAAACCGTTGATGCATGCAATCACCGGCTTGCCTAGATTTTCGATTAAGTCAAGAACGCTCTGCCCGCGGTGAGTGTATTCCTTGCCGCTGACGGCGTCCTGCTTGGCCAGTTCGCCGATGTCGGCGCCGGCGATGAAAGCCTTCTCACCCGATCCGGTGAGAATCGCGACGCGGATGCTGGCGTCGTTCTTGGCGTCGGTGAAGGCGGCGCGCAGTTCTTCCATGGTGGCCATGTTGAGCGCGTTGAGCACTTTGGGCCGGTTAACGGTGACGTAGGCGATGGAGTTTTTCTTTTCGAAGAGAACGTTTTCGTAGGTCATAGAATCAAACCCTGCCACGGATTTTCACGGATCGGCGCGGATAAACACAATAATTTCGAGATCTGTGTTAATCCGTGCGAATCCGTGGCCACGCATTTCACAGTTTATTCGGCTTCGGGTTCGCCGGGTCCGAATAATCGTAAAAACCTTTGCCGCTTTTGCGGCCGTACCAGCCCGCCATGACCATTCTTTTGAGCAGCGGTGGCGAGGCGAAGCGCCGTTCTTTGAATTCGTCGTACATCACGTGGGTGATGTAGTAGGTCGTGTCGAGGCCTACAAAATCCAGCAATGTGAACGGCCCCATGGGATAGCCGCAGCCCAGCTTCATGGCACTGTCGATGTCTTCGATCGACCCGACGCCCTCTTCATAAGCACGGATGGCATCGAGCATGTAGGGCACCAGCAGGCGGTTGACGATGAATCCGGTCTTATCGCTGGTGCGGACGGGGACTTTACCTAACTTCTTACCGAACTCGTACGCAGTGTCGTACACGTCGGGAGCGGTGGCGATGGTCTTCACCACTTCGACCAGCTTCATCAACGGGACGGGATTGAAGAAGTGCAAGCCGATGAAGCGTTCGGGGCGCTTAGTGGACGACATCAACTCGGTTACGGAGATGGAAGAAGTGTTGGTAGCGAAGATGGCATCTTTTTTCGCGATGGCGTCGAGCGCGGTGTACATCTTTTTCTTTTCGGCGATGTTTTCGATGACGGCTTCGATCACGATGTCGCAGTCGGAGAGGTCTTGCATGTTGGTCGTGCCCCTAAGGCGAGCGCGAACGGCTTGTGGAGTTTCTTTCAGGTTGCCTTTTTCGGCAAATTTGGCCAGTGACTTTTCGATGCCGGCAAAACCCTTATCGAGAAACTTCTGCTCGACTTCGAGGACGGTGACGTCAAAACCAGCCATAGCTGCGACCTGAGCAATGCCCGAACCCATTAAGCCACATCCGAGAACTCCAACTTTTTTTATTTCCATAAATGATCCCTTTTTTGCGCCGCAGATTAACGCGGATAAACGCAGATAAAACCTAGTTCAAGCTCTCCACGATCATCGCGATTCCCTGACCACCGCCGATGCAAGCAGTCGCCAAGCCATATTTCTTCTTGCGGCGATGCAGTTCGTATAGCAGGGTAATCACCAGCCGCGCGCCGGTCGCGCCCAGGGGATGACCCAGGGCAATCGCACCGCCGTTTACGTTGACTTTATTGCGATCGAGGCCGAGCTCTTTTTCGACGGCGAGATATTGCGCCGCGAAGGCTTCGTTGACCTCGATCAAGTCAATATAGTCGAGCGTCAGCCCAGCCTTTTGCAGAGCAATCTTCGTGGCCGGCACGGGCCCGCGGCCCATGAGTTTCGGCTCAACACCGGCGATCCCCCAGCTTACAATGCGTCCCATCGGTCGGATACCCCGTTTTGTGGCCTCTTCGAGCGACATGACGACCACCGCCGCGGCCCCATCCACGATGCCGCTGGCGTTTCCTGCGGTGACCGTACCGTTCTTGCCGAACGCGGGCCTCAGCTTGGCCAGGCCTTCCATCGTGGTCTGGGGACGGCGATGATCGTCTTCCGTCAGGGTTTCGCCGATGGGCTCACCTTTGTGATTCTTCAGGGGCACGGGAACCAGTTCGTCCTGCAAGCGATGTTCTTTGTAGGCGGCATCGGCGGTCTGCTGGGAGCGTAGCGCGAACTCGTCTTGTGCCAAGCGGCTGATGCCTTGCTGCTCACCGTAGAGTTCCGCGGTGTTGGCCATGTAGGAGCCGCAGAAAGTGTCGAGCAGCGCGACCATCAAAGAATCTTCCAATTTTCCACCGGGAGCGAGGGAAAAGCCGTCGCGTCCACGGATGGAGAAGGGTGCCTGCGACATAGCTTCCATGCCACCGGCGAGGACCACGCTGGCTTCCCCGAGTTGAATCATTTGAGCTGCGTTGACGATGGCCTGCATGCCCGATCCGCATAGGCGATTGACGGTGAGGGCAGGAGTTTCGATGGATAGGCCGGCGCGCAGGGCGACGTGGCGGGCTCCGTAAAGAGCATCGCCGGAGGTCTGCTGTGCGTTACCGAAGACGGCATGGTCGAAGTCTTTGGGATCAACTCCGGCGCGCTCGATAGCGCCCTTGGCGGCAATCGCGCCCAACTCCTGGGCGGTAAAGTCCTTCAGCTTGCCGCAATAGCGGCCAAAGGGCGTGCGCGCCCCACTGACGATGGCGATGTCTCCTGGCTTGAGCATGACTGAAGCGACGAATTCCTGGGATTAAAATTATCGGCTGAACTTTGCAGTGTAACAGCGTGGGTGAGGATAGCGCCAATGGGCGGAGAGGGGTTCGGAGGCACAAACGACGCCTGCTTGGGTCTAGAACCGGTTGTCAGTTCTCGGTTCTCCGTTCTCGGTTCTCAGATATTAGGCCACGGCTGCAGCAGCGACCGACGCCGCGAGGACCACAACCTTGCCCGCCCCCTGGGCAATGGAAAGGTGGACGGCCTGCTCGGCGCGATTGACGACTTCGGTGACAATGTCCACCGGATCGTATTCGGCGCGGACCACGGCCTCGGCCAGTCCGGCGTTGAAACGAACGGGTTCGTCTTTCTCGGGAAGCTTGATTTGAGCGACCAAGCGTTGCAACTTTTCGGCGGCCAGAATGCCTTCCTTTTCAGTGGTTTCGCCCAAAACGATGGCGATGCTGGTGGCTTCATAGCGGAAGGCTAAGTCATTCTGGCGGATGTTGGCAGCGAAGAGCTGACCGATTTGCTGCATCAGGGCCTCGATTGCTGCTTCGCCAAATTCTTTCAGCATGGCCGCCTTCTCGCCGAATTGCAGCAACAGAATCGAGAGCGAGGTGCTCTGCTGGGTGTTGCGGCGGGTTTCCGCCATCAGGAGGTCGAGATAGGATGCGCGCTTGAGCAGTCCGGAGCGCTCGTCGGTGACGGAAAGGCTCTTGACCAAGCGGCGCAGGCCGGCATTGTTGAGGGCGATCAAGATTTGGTCGCATATGGTCTTGAGCACCAATACGTCATTAGGACTCCAGACGTGGGCAGTATTTTGGGCCAGCAGCAGCACCCCGGCGTGTTCGGTCCCGTCGGCGAGCGGGAGGATCAGCAGTGAAACCATTCCCAGCTGATCGCAGGCGTCTTGGACGATCGCCAACTCAGGTGTGGATCGGACGTTGGTGACCGCGAGCATGCTGCCCTGGCGGATGGCGGCATCGTGGGCGGTGGAAACAATTTGCTCCAGTGCGCCAGCCTCGGCGGGCCCGGTGCCGGGGCCGCAGAATTCTTTGGTGCTGGTGGGGCGCTGCCCGGCTTTGCGCATGGCGACCACGCAACGGCCCACCTTCCACTGCGCACCGATTTCGTTGGCGGCAGTGGCCATCACAGCCTCGGCATTGCTTTGGCGATAAAGTTTGCGGGTGATGTCTGCCACCCGGGCAAAACCGCTGACATCGGCAGCCGAGGATTGCACCGGAGTTGCGGCAGCGGCCGGCACGGGAACTGGCGAGGGGGCGGCCACTGGAGGTTCGGATCCCGGATAGTGCGGAATTAACCCCACCGAAAGATAAAGCTGTTGCAGCGCGGGATTGCGTTCTTCCTCGTGGGGAAAGAGTTGCTGAATGCGCTGCAAGCGTTCGAGGGCCTTGGCGCGCATGCCATATTGCACCAAGATTTCCGCCTGCAGCATGAGGTCCTGCAAGGCAGCCGCGCCCAGCAGCTTTTCTTCGGCACGAACCGACACGGCGGTGGAGTCCGCCATACTGGTAAAGCGGGAGGCAATCACTTTGAAACGGTTCTCGTCAATTTTGCCGCGCAGCATCTCCAGGCGCTTGTTGTGGCCAGGCTCATAGGCATCCACCTCAGCGGCGCGATCCAGCGATTCCGCCGCCTTGTCGTATTTACCCATGCTGCATTGCAGATCAAACAGCTTGAGCAGGGTCTGACAGTAGTCGGTCTCGCGGTTGGAGGAGTTAAACTGCTCGCTCATGAATTCGAGCATGTCCGCCGAGGGCCGGTGCGCGGCAACGATTTCCTGCATCAGGGTGAGAAAGGCACGACGATCTCCCTTGCGGCGCTGGTATTGCTCCAGCTTTCGCGCCAGCGAAACGGCGTCGGCGTCCTGATTGGAATCAATCAACAGGCCGATGAGCTTGGCTACCTCCTGGGTGCGCGAGGGATTTTCTTCGAACAGTTGCCAGAGGATGGGTTCGGCATCGCTCAGGCGATTTGCCGCCAGCAGGGCTTTGCCGTAGGTGTCGCGAACATCTTGCGGGGCGGATCCGGCATTGACCAGAGGCTCAAGCACGAAGATGGCGGCGCCGACCTGTCCCTGCTCCACCAGGCCTTTGCTGTAAGCGAGTGCGATCTGCGGGTCGGTGGGGTCTTCGCCGTAGGCACGCTCAATCCAGGGCGCGCTGTTGCCGCCAGAGGCGCGCGTCATTTCGGAAATTTTGAGGAATGCGGATGCGGCCCCCTTACCGTCGCCAAGCTCGGAGGACAATTCTCCCAGACGAATCAGATTCTTCTCGCTGGAGTCGAGCTTCAGCACGCGCTGCAAAACGGAGAGCGACTCTTGCTTGCGGCTCTGTTTGCTCAATTCCTCGAAGGCATTTTCGTAGGTCTCGAGTGCGAGTTTGCGGTTGTTGTTCTCGAGCAGCTCTCCGAAGCGAACTTTCTGCTCCCAGGTGGGATTCACAAAGCGCGCCAGTTTCTTGTACGTGAGGCTGGCACGGGTGGCGTCGCCGGCATGGATCTGACGTTCGAACATCTCCCCTAGCAAGCTCACCGCCTCGGGAATGCGCTGCAGGGAAAGGCTGAGATCTGCCGCCATCTGGCAGATGCTGTCGTTCGTCGGGTCGCCGGCCAGAATCTGGAGGTACTCTTCCAGGGCAGTGTCCGTCTTCCCCTTCTGGAGAAGCTTTTCGGCGCGTTCCACCCGCTTGCTGATTTCGGCCCGGTCCATTCGCTTGACAGTGTCTGACATGAGAGCTGGAAATGCGCGGAGTGACCCACAGAAATTTTAGGAGGGGGTTGGGCGGGCGGCAATGAAGTAAGGCCAGGGGAGATTACGAAAGTCACCCGGTCGAATAAGTCTTTGGCAATACAGAGCTTTCTGGTATACGTGCCGGGATGCCTCAGGCAAAAACACGTGACCCCGAGCACGGTCTCCAGCATCAGTTGAGCGCCGGTCAGATGGCAATGGTGGCGGTGGGCGGCTCGATCGGTACGGGACTGTTGTTGGGGTCGGCTGCCGCCATCGAAGTCGCGGGGCCCAGCGTGATTTTGAGTTTCCTGCTTGCAGGCTTCATTAGCTGGACCGTAACCATGGCCTTGGGAGAACTTTCGAGCATGCACCCGGCGGCGGGGTCGTTCGGCGTGTACGCCGATCTTTATCTCAACCAATGGGCGGGTTTCGTATCGCGCGCTGGCTATTGGGCCGCGATTTGCCTTTCGGTAGGCGCGAGCTTGGTGGCTTCCGCCACCTACATGCAGTATTGGCTCCCGGCGGTTCCACCGTTGTTCTGGGTAGCGCTATTTTCGCTCCTTCTGGGGCTGGTGAATCTGCGCAGCGTGCATGAATACGGCCGGTTTGAGTACTGGTTCTCGATGGTGAAGCTGGCCACTATGTTGGCGTTCATCGCCATTGGCGGAACTTTGTTGCTGAGCGGCCACGTGGCCCCGCAATACACAACGCATGGTGGTTTCTTCCCCAACGGCCCCGCGGCCTCGTTGCTGGCTCTCACCTTTGCGCTGTATACGTTCGGCGGAGTGGAGATTGTGGCCATCACTACTGGCGAATCCCGCAGCGCCGCAGAAATTCCGCGAGCTGTGCTCTACACCTTTGCGATCCTTACCGTTGTGTACTTGGGCGCGGTGGTGGTGTTGGTGGGAGTAATGCCCTGGGACCATGCGGGCGTTTCCGAAAGTCCGTTTGTGACCGTGTTTCGCATGGTCAGAATTCCCGCGGCCAGCGCCTTGATGAACTTCGTGATTCTGACTGCGGCTTTGTCGGGAGCGAATGCAAATCTGTATGCGGGATCGCGGATGGTGTTTTCGCTGGCGCGGGACGGATGGGCGCCAGCGAAACTGGGACAGTTGAATGCCGCGGGATCGCCGAAACTAGCGGTGCTGGCTTCGTCCTACGGGATTGTGGTGGCGCTGGTGGCCGAGACCTGGGCGCCGAAGAATGCCTTTGTGTACATTCTGAGCGCGGCGTTGTTCGGGCTGATGCTGTCGTGGCTGACATCGCTGGCTGCGCATGTCTCGTTCCGGCGAAGAGCCACTGCGCAAGAGTTGGAATCGCTGCCGATGCGTTCCCTACTTGGCATGTGGGGATCAGTGCTGGGATTCACGCTGGTGACGGCGGCGATCCTGCGCACTTGGTGGGATTCGCGTATCAACCTGGTCAGCGGAGTGGCTTATCTGGCACTGTTTTCCGTGGCTTACGCGGTAATGAGAAAGATCAGAAGACCAAGTACAATACTTCCGTGACCGACCACTTGCTGCAATATCGCCCTGAGTTCCCCATCCTGGAACGGACTACTTACCTGATCAGCAATTCTCTCGGGGCCATGCCACGCGGAGTGTATGACGCCATGAAGGGCTACGCCGATACCTGGGCCACGCGAGGCGTGCGTGCCTGGGAAGAACGATGGTGGATGCTGGCGGCGGAGGTTGGAGACGAGATTGGCGCGCTGATGAACGCGCCCAAGGGATCGGTCTCGACCCATCAGAATGTGACGACCTGCCAGGCGGTAGTGGCGTCGTGTTTTGATTTCTCCGGGAAGCGCAACAAAGTTGTGTACAGCGACATGAATTTTCCCTCGGTAATGTATTTCTGGGAAGCGCAGCAGTCGCGGGGCGCCCGCGTACACATGGTGAAGACCGATGACGGCATCACTGTTCCACTCGATCGGTTGCTGGATGCGATCGATGAAACTACGCTGCTGGTGCCGGTTTCACATGTAATCTTCCGTAGCGCCTTCATCCAGGACGCGCGGGCGATCGTCGAGAAAGCGCACAAAGTAGGTGCGCTGGTGGTACTGGATACCTTTCAGTCGCTCGGAACCGTGCCGGTGGACGTGCAGGCGCTCAACACGGATTTCGCCTGCGGTGGCGTGCTGAAGTGGCTTTGCGGTGGGCCGGGCGTGGGCTATCTGTACGTACGTCCGGATCTGGGGAAGAAGCTGGAGCCGAAGTTTACCGGCTGGACGGCGCACGAGAACCCATTTGCCTTCGAGATTGGTGCGAACCGCTATACCGATCCGCCATATCGCTTCATGAACGGGACCCCGCACGTTCCGGCACTCGAAGCGGCACGGCCGGGGCTGAAGATCATAGCCCAAGCTGGCATCGATCGCATCCGGGAGAAATCGAAACGGCAAACGGGAAGGCTGATTGAACTAGCCACCAAGCATGGTTGGCGGGTAAATACCCCTCGCGACGCGGAAAAGCGCGGCGGCACCGTTTCGATCGATATGCCCGACGCTCAGGAAGTTTGCCGGGAGTTGATCAAGCGGGAAATTCTGGTGGACTATCGGCCCAAGGCGGGCGTGCGCATGTCCCCGCACTTCTACAACACCGATGAGGAGTTGGAGACTGGAATCAACACCGTAGAAGAAATCCTGAAAGAGCGGACGGTAGCGGCGCAGTAATCTAGCCCCTGGCACACGATTCCGACGGGCAAGGGGCCTGCCCTGAGCGAAGTCGAAGGGACGCCCGTCCTCCATTACCAACGTAAGGCTTCTTGGTTGTTTTCTACTGCCCTCGCATCGTAATTCCCCTACACTCGGCCCGACGCGTTCTGCTGGCGTCGGAAACCGTCATGTTTGCGCTGACTTTCATCTCGACTTCGATTCCGGCCGCATTCTGGATTATGCCTCTACTGGGGGCAGGCGCGGGATTGTATCTCTTTTGTCATGGCTTTCAGTTGCTGCAACGAAAACGGCTGATCATGAACACACCGTCGTCGAAGATTCGCAGCGCTGCCATGGGGCTGGTGGAAGTGAGCGGGTTGGCGACCGGTCCGTACACGCTGAAAGCTCCCATCACCGGTGTTCCCTGCTACTACTACCGCACTATGGTCTGGGAGTGGAAGCAGCGCGACAAAGGCAGCTCTTGGGTAAAGGAAGCCGACGAGGGCCTGCACGTGCCTTTCTACCTGGATGACGGCAGCGCCCGCGTGCTGGTGGATCCGCAGGGCGCGGAGATGGACATCCATCGTGACTTTCAGGAAGAATTCAGCCATTCGCTGTTTTCCAGCACCCTCGAGATTCCGGGGAATGTTGCCGCCTTCCTGACGGGGCATGGGGTCGAAACCAGTGCAAAGGTCAAGGTGGAAGAGTATTGCATCAAGCCCAAGAATGCGCTGTTTGTTTTTGGAACGCTAGCCAGCAATCCCGGGATCGAAGTAAGCGCTGTGCCGGTGCAGACCTGGCGTCCCGCCGAGCTTCCGGTTTCGTTCAGTATGGGTTCGAGTATGTCGTTCTCTGAGTCAGTCACCTTTGGCAGCTACAAGGGCAACGCTGCGCCGTCCAGATCCGCGCCAAGCTCGAAGACAGTAGTTGCGGATCCGGCGCAGAAAGCAAAGATCGCCGATGCGCTCAGCAAAGCGGGAATCACTAATCCCACAGCCTGGGCGGCGGCGGGGATCAACCAGACCCAAACCACGGCAGTCGCGGTAAATGGCGGAGGCGGCGCAGCCGGGGCGGCGCCGGCGCCTGAGCAGTTCGATCTGCATCCTCCCACCGTACTTATGAAGGGCGCGCACAGCCCAGCGTTCCTTATTTCGTGGCGGAGCCAGCGAGCCGTGGTGCAGTCATTGGGTTGGAAATCGGCGCTGATGATTTGGGGTGGTCCGGCGCTGACGCTGGCATGTGTTTACATTTTGGCACTCGAGTTCGGCTGGCTGTGAAGGATGGGACAAAAGGCACAAGATGAATAACATCTCTTCTTTAGCGTTTCTATTTGTGATCATCGGGCTCGCGGTCTACGTGGTCCTGATCTTCAACGGGCTCATCGCTGTGAAAAATGACGTAGCCAAGGCGTGGGCGAACATTGACATCCTGCTCAAGCAGCGTCATGACGAACTGCCCAACCTTGTGGAAGTCTGCAAGGGCTACATGAACCACGAGCGTGAAACACTGGAGAAAGTTACGCAGGCGCGCAGCCAGTATCAGCAGGCGGTTTCGGTGGACCAAAAAGCGCAAGCGGATCAGGGGACAACATCGGCGCTGCGCAGTCTTTTTGCCGTGGCGGAGAACTATCCGCAACTGAAGGCCAATGATAATTTCCTAAAGCTGCAGAACCGGATCACGGAACTCGAAAGTGAAATCGCCGACCGGCGCGAGTTCTATAACGACTCGGTGAACACCTTCAACGTCCGCATTCAGCAGGCGCCAGACACGTTCATTGCGGCGTTTATGAACCTGCGGCCGCAGTCGATGTTCAAGGTCGAGGATGCCGACAAGGCGGAAGTGAAGCTGAGCTTTGGGGCGGCGGGATAGACGATCTGTCTAGCGGCAGCACGAGCGGGGACACTCGCGCCTACAACGGAGCATCAGCCTTCTCACCTCCGTAACCGCCGCGACCCAAACTTCTCAATTAGAATTGCCCCGTGGCTGACCCCGTTTGCATCGGCATTCTGGGCGACTTCGATCCGAGGTCGCCGACGCTGCCCGCTATCGATAAATCGCTACAGCACGCGGCTGCCACGCTGGGCATAACTGTCGCATCGACCTGGCTGGCTACTCCTTCATTGCTCGAACCCAACATCGAGAAAACGCTGGAGAAATTCGATGGCATCTGGGCCGCGCCGGCCAGTCCGTACAAGAGTTTCGACGGGATGTTGAAGGGGATCGAATTTGCACGCCGGAGGGACTGGCCATTTCTGGGCACGTGCGGAGGCTTTCAATACGCGCTGATCGAATGTGCCCGCAATGTGCTTGGAATCAAAGACGCCGACTCCGCCGAAAACAATTCCGGATCGAAAAACATCGTGATTTATCCGGTAGCGTGCGCGGTGCCGAAGCGGGGCAAGGACGCACCCAAGCTCTCCGGCGAGGTCCCCGAAATTCGCTTGCGGCCGGGATCGTATCTACGTTCCTTCTATACCCAGGATGTGGTCACAGAGGAATTCTTTTGCAATTTCGAGGTGAATCCTGAATATGAATGGGCTGCGATGGAAGCTGGTTTTCCGGTGTCGGCGCGCGGGTCGAAAGGTGAAATTCGCGCCATAGAATCGCCTACGCACCGGTTCTACATTGCGACCCTGTATCAACCGCAACTCTCGTCGAAGCCTAAGAAGCCGCATCCCCTGGTGATGGCATTTGTCCAGGCCGCCGCCGACTGGGGACGAAAAAAGCTGGACGATAGTGTGCTGGAATAGGCGGAGCGTCCGGTGTCAGAGTTCGATGAGTTCGAAGGCGGGATAGCTCTCCTTCAGTTCCCGAAAGGATTCAGCAGGCGAGCCTGCCGCCACCGGAAAGTAGCGCTGGACTTCCCTCTTGAAGCCATCGAGGTAGGCCTTCAGGATGGCAGGCTTCTCGGTATCCGGGATAGGGCGCAAACGAAATCTCCGCCGCACGCTTCCCTTCTTTAGCGTGACTTCCCCCCTAGCCTCGGCGTTGCGCACCCATTGCGTGCGTCCCCGTGGAGCCACCAGAAAGCGTTTGCCATCCAGTTCCAGCAGATTGACGGGTGTGGAGTAAACACGCCCGCTCTTACGTCCTTCCACCTGAAGCAGGTAGTTGTAGGAAAAACCGAGACCCAGCCCGACCAATATCCCGAAAACGCGGTTGAACACACGTTCTATAGCGGTGGGCGGACGGAAGGCGGGGAGGCCGGTCATGGTTCCATTTTACGGCGAGGAACGACGATGCGCAGCCTGCTGTTAGCCGCGCTTCACAAAGCGCAGCGAGGCCGAGTTCATGCAGTAGCGGAGACCCGTCGGCCGAGGGCCGTCGTCAAAAACGTGACCTAGATGGGCATCGCACAGCGTGCAGGCGACGGCGTCACGAATCATGCCATAGCTGATGTCTCTGGTGGTGCGAACGTTCTCTTCGGCGATTGGCTGCCAAAAACTGGGCCAGCCAGTGCCGGAATCAAACTTTGTCTCGGAACTGAACAGCGCATTGTCGCAGCAGATGCAGCGGAAGAGTCCCTTTTCGTGCAGGTTCCAATACTGGCCGCTGTAGGCGAGTTCCGTGTCGGCGTGGCGAGCGATGTCGAAAGCGGCGGGTGTGAGCTGCTTGCGCCATTCTTCTTCAGTCTTGACGACCTTGGCGACACGTTCGGTCTTCAACCGCCGGCCACCATCGGAAAATTGAACGATCTTTACTTGCCCGGACTTGTCCGCAGGCTGGGATGCCACGGCCTCGACAAGTTTCGGCTTCCTCAGTGACCAATATGCAAACCCGAGGACCGCAGCAGCCGCTGCGGAGATAAACTCCCGGCGGCCCAGCTTTCCTTTCGAGGTAACGCGATCAAGTGAGTCGAACATACGTTTGTCCTTATGCCCTTACTTCCCTGTGTACAGATCCGGAAATTCTTGGCGAAGGTGCGCAACCTTGGGCGCGTCGTTATAACGAATGTAGAGATCACCCGGATGATTGGCGGCGTAATTCTGATGGTAAGCCTCAGCCGCGTAGAACGCCTTTAGTGGCACTACCTGGGTCACAATGGGGCGAGAAAAAGCCTTCGCTTGGTCGAGCTGGCCGATGTAGGCCTCGGCAATGTGCTTTTGTTCGTCACTGCTGTAGAAGATCACTGAGCGATATTGCGTGCCCTCATCGGGACCCTGGCGGTTTAGCTCGGTGGGGTCGAGGGCAACGGAGAAGAACACACGCAGCAGCTCGCCATAGGCGATTTGTGAGGGATCATAAACGATCTTAACCGACTCGGCGTGACCGGTAGCACCAGTGCTGACCACCTCGTAATGCGCAGTCACCGAAGAACCACCCGAGTAGCCCGAAGTAGCGCTGACGACGCCTTTAACGTGCTGGAATACGGCCTGAATGCCCCAGAAACAGCCTCCCGCCACAACGGCAGTTTGTTGTCCTGCGGTCTTGGCCATCGGCGCGTCCACGGCAGGCGCGGGGAGGGCTCCGTTCCCGGCATAGGCGGCTGCCCCCAACATGAACATCAAGCAAACGTTAAGACAAGAACGGAACACAGGAATAACCTCCGCAACCTAACAATTGTACGTACTCGATTAGACTCTGGATTCAGAGAAAAGTTTCGCCGGTAAGCAACCCTGTTTCCGGGTGGTTTAGGGAGCATTGTTGCCGGCTGCGGTGGACAAGGCCTCTGGAGGCTGAATAAACTGCTTGTGCTGCCTTCCTACTATCTATGCGATTAATCACGTTTGAGGATTCGGTACGCCGCTCCCGCATTGGCGCGGTGACCGGTGATGAACGGGTCATCGATCTGAACTCCGCCTGCGCGCTCTACCTGCGCGATGTCGAAAACGAGAGCGCGTTCAGTCGTCTGGCTGACGCTTTGGTTCCTCCCAACATGTTGGCCTTGTTCGAGGGTGGTGACACCAGCCTGGAAGCGGCACGAAAAGCATTCGACTACGCGCAGCAAAATGGTGAGGCGCGTGGACCGCAGGGTGAGGCGATTGCAT
>JBKQLO010000182.1:0-10773 GCA_052147055.1 Terriglobales bacterium | reverse complement strand
TCTTCGGGTTGTGTTTCTGCAACACCTTGGTGATGGCCGCCGTCAACGTGGTCTTGCCATGATCAATATGACCAATCGTCCCTACGTTGCAGTGCGGCTTATTGCGCTCAAATTTTTCTTTCGCCATGTGCTTGTTCTCTCTCCGTAGAGACGTAGCTTGCTACGTCTCGGCGTGTAGGCTCAGTAATACCGAAAAAGCTTCTGAAACTTGGTCCGCAGCTTCGCGTCCACTTCCTCCACCCGGGACAAATAAAACTCCCGAATCTGCGCCTGGTCGGAAACCGGAAGCGCCTCGTACAACTCGCGTGCCGCGCTCGCCTTCCCGTCGGCTACGTGTTCCAGGACGCGTTGCGCCAGCACCGAATCCCAGTCCCGCACTCGCAATCCTTCACGATTCATCCGCTTGAGAAATTTCTCGTTCCGCCCGGCACTGAAGACATGACTGATGGCGCTCTTCAGTTCCTCGTATTCCTTTTCCTTCTCAACCTTGATCGTCGCCTGCTCAAAGCCCATCAAGCCAACCTCAATCTCTGGAGCGGGAGACGGGAATCGAACCCGCGACCAACAGCTTGGAAGGCTGTGACTCTACCACTGAGTTACTCCCGCCCTTCCCTGACTCCCTCTCACTCCGTAGAGACGTAGCTAGCTACGTCTCTACCATCACAAAATCCTGGAGCCGATGATCAGGATTGAACTGATGACCTCTCCCTTACCAAGGGAGTGCTCTACCAACTGAGCTACATCGGCTCGACATCACTACCCTTGCCCGAGTGCATCAAGTCCTTACGACGCACCCACGTCTTCAATGCAAACATCACCAAGATTGCCAGCGTCGCCAGCCGGATCCGCGGATCACTGATGGTCGTCCACGCCAACACTCCCAACGCTACGAACGCCGCCAGCCCTGCGTATAAACGCTTCACATCATTCCTGGTGCACAGGGAAGGATTCGAACCTTCGTACCTCGCTAGGAGGGACAGATTTACAGTCTGTTGGCTTTAACCACTCACCCACCTGTGCAGAAAATCATCCTCTTGCCGTTGGCCAAATCCAATCCCGACCCTCGGGCCGCGCCTGCGCGGAAGACAACACTGCGGCGGACAAACAAGAA
This sequence comes from Terriglobales bacterium, assembly GCA_052147055.1. Lineage (GTDB taxonomy): Bacteria > Acidobacteriota > Terriglobia > Terriglobales > Acidobacteriaceae > JABCZH01. Next base: position 9,662 of record JBKQLO010000182.1, on the reverse strand, counting down.
TAGAAAACCAGGTGCGCACAAAGACTTCTGTCCGCACGCACACACACACTTGGAACTGCTTCCTTATGGAGTGCCGTTGGGGAAAACTCTCTACGCCGCCGCGCCGCGCAAAACCCCTGCCTTCCGCAAAACCGATCCTGGAGCTGGCGAAGGGATTTGAACCCCTGACCCTCTGATTACAAATCAGATGCTCTACCAGCTGAGCTACGCCAGCAGTCAGGGACACACACCCTCTTCGGGCATGCTAATCCCACTGATCCCTTCCGCTTGTCCGGGACAACTGTAAAAGTTACCACAACGGCACTTTACGTGCAAGCAGCCAGCTCCGGCTGCCGTATCAACCCAAGTCTGAGAACCGGGAACTGAGATCTGAGAACTGATTTTAGATCCCTGCCTCTTCCCAACGCCTACCCCCTTCCCTGCATCTCTGGGTGTTATGATGGCCTTCTCCGGCTGGCTTGCGCGCTATTTCCGCGTATCTTCGCTGCCTGCCGCCCTGACATGCGAATTCGACGCAGCCTCCCCATCCTCTTAGCAGTTGTGCTGGTAGCTGCGGCTGTCGCCCTGATGGTCGTGCTCCGCAAACACGCCCCGCCCGAGCCCGCCCGTCTTCTTCCTTCCGCCGACGGATTTGGCTACATCAATCTGCAATGGATGCGGCGCGCCAACATCACCGGCGAGCTGCCGCCGGTGCCGCACGATCCCGATTACGAACGATTCATCAACGCCACCGGTTTCCAGTTCGAGCGCGATTTGGATGAAGCCGCCATTGCAATCCACTATCCCGAATCGATCGCCACGGTCGTTCCCGGTCAACCCAATGAGGCCCGTTTCTCTGAAGTGTTCGTGGGCAAGATCCAGGGTGAGCGACTGCGCGCCTATCTCACCAATCTCTCCCGTTCGGTCGAGACCTACCACGCGGTGGACATTTACACCATTCCCGTCGAAGACCGCACGGTCCGAGTCGCGATTCTGGGAGTCGATACCGTCGCCGTTTCCAATTACCCCGATCCCGCCGTGATCCGCGGCATCGTCGAGCGTTCGCGCAAGCTGGCATCTCCCTTCGGCGGCCCTGCACTTTTGCGGCAGTACTACGCGCAGGTGCCATTCGCCAGCCTGGCATGGACGATATTCAGAATTCAACCTCGGGCCGATCGCGCCGCGCGAATTCCCAGCAACTTGTCTTTCCTTTTCGCCCAGCCCGCAGTCGTGGTGGCCTCCGTTCGTTATATCCGCGCCCTGCGCCTGCGGGCGGTTGCCTTCACCGGAAGTGACGCCGAAGCCGAGCGCCTGACCGGGCAACTGAGCGCCTTTCTCAACCTGTTTCAAAGCCTGGACCACACCACCGCACCTTCCGCCACCGATACTGACGTCAAAGCCATCTTCGACAGCCTGCAAGTCGAGCAACAAAAAGACCGCACCCTGCTGACCGCTACTGTGCCGGTTGGCTTCATCCGCAAAGCCCTGGCTGAAGCTCCCACCGCAGTGCAACCGGCCCCTCCAGTTCCACCGCCGCCGGTCAAGAAGCCGGCCCGGAAGACCCACCCCTAAGCTGCATTTCACCCAGATCACGGTCGGGAAGTGCGACTTTTCTGCTCCGCCAACGTCGAATCAGTTACGGGCACAGGCTGGTTATCGTTCTGGTTGAGGGTCTGGACAGGTAGAATAACTTTCAATGGCAACTCTTCCGCTTCCCATTGCTGCGTTTCTAGCGGGTTTAATTTCGTTTCTCTCGCCGTGCGTCTTGCCCCTGGTGCCAGGCTATGTCTCGCTGATCTCCGGGGCCGGCGTCGAAGAACTCAAAGCGCAGGAGTCGCAACTGTTCCGCAAGATGATGTTGAACTCCGTCAGCTTCATCCTCGGATTCAGCGTCGTCTTCATTACTCTTGGCGCCATTTCTACCGAGGTCGGCCAACTGCTGGCACGCTACAAGTCCAGCCTGGCGCAAGTCGCGGGCGTCGTCATTATCCTGTTCGGCCTGCACCTGACCGGAATCTTTCGCATCAATGCGCTTTACGCTGACAAGCGCCTGCACAACGTAAAAGGCGGCAGCACTCCCGGCGGAGCGTTCCTGATCGGCTTCGCCTTCGCCTTCGGCTGGACTCCCTGCGTGGGACCAATTCTGGCCGTGATCCTGGGGTTTGCAGCCGCTCAAGACTCCGTGGCTAAGGGAATCGTCTTGTTATCCATCTATTCCCTGGGATTGGCAGTGCCGTTCTTGCTGACCTCCTTTGCCATCGAGCGTTTCTTGAAGTTCTACAGCCGATTCAAGACGTTCATGCATGGGCTCGAGGTATTTAGCGGCGCCTTGCTGATCGCGTTAGGCGTGCTTCTGGTTCTGGGACGCTTTACCATCATTTCGAATTATCTTTCTTTCTTAAATCGCTTTGCCCTGTAGTTGGGAGCTGCCCTTGAAACGTGACCCGGTTGTCATCATCGTAGTGGCCATGGTGGTTTCTCTGATGCTGGTGTTCGGGTTCAACATGGCCCGCAAGTCCAAAAACAACTCAGTCCCCGGCCCGCAGGCCAAAGGCGACACCGCCCCCGATTTCACCCTGCAATCGCTCGACGGCAAGACCATCCGGCTGTCCGATTGGCGCGGCCAAGCCGTGTTGCTCAATTTCTGGGCCACCTGGTGCGCTCCCTGCAAGATCGAGATGCCCTGGTTCGTCGAATTGCAAAAACAGTACGGGCCCCAGGGCTTTCAAATTGTCGGAGTTGCCATGGACGATGCCAGCCCCAAGGACATCGCCGACTTTGCCAAAGAAATGGGCGTGAATTATCCCGTGCTGCTGGGAAAAGAGTCCGTCGGCGATGCTTACGGCGGCGTGCAGTTCTTACCCGAAAATTTCTATATTGATCGCAATGGCAAATTGGTCGCCAGAGCTTTCGGCCTCAAGAGCCGCAGCGAGATTGAGGACGATATCAAAGCCATCATTGCCTCCAGAGCAACGCCGAAATAGACACAGAGGAGACCAACCCCATGCTGCGCACGCTCACCAGGATGATTCTAGGCATTAGCCTCCTCGCTGTTCTTCTGCCTGCCCAAGAGCCTCCCGGCAGGAAAATCCCCTCGATCACCATGTCGCCTCTGCCGCTCACCACCGTCACGCGCGGCAAACCCAACACCGTGGAACTGCAATTTCATGTCTCCTCCGGGTTTCACGTCAACTCCAACCAGCCCAGCGCCGAGTACCTGATTCCCACTGTGCTCAAACTCGACGCGCCCACCGACATCATGCTCGGCCGCATCACTTATCCCGAAGGCCAAGAGATGAGTTTCGCCTTCGCTCCCAACGAAAAGCTCAGTGTCTACAGCGGAGAATTCGATCTCGAAGTGATGGTCAGGCCCCTGGCCAGCGTGCTCCCCGGCGACTACGAGTTCCACGGACAGCTGCGATACCAGGCCTGCGACAACGCCGCCTGCTATCCCCCCAAACAACTTCCCGTTCGTTTCGAAGTGAAGGTGGTGAAGGCGCCGCCCGCGCCTCGGAAGAACCCCGCCCAAAGCCCCCACATCCATAACTGAAGAGCCGACTGGGAACTGAGAACACGGAACCGGCAACTGGCTTCATTTCCCATCTATCGCGCGCCGATCTGGACCAGTTGCTGGCTGGAGTCGAAACCGCCGCGAAGAGAAACTGACTTTCGCAATCCAAAAAAATGCCTGCGTCCGAAGCTCCGAACGCAGGCAAAAATCAGTTACTGCCAGGAACTTACTGTCCCCACACGGCGTAGCCGGGTAGGAGGCCGTCGCTGGCTGCCCAGCCCCCGCTGCTTGAGTTATACGACGCGAACGGGTAGGACCGCATGTCGGTGCTGTTGAATGCCCAGGCATCGAATGTGGTGTTTGTGCTGGCCGAGGTGCTCACTACCACCCAGTACTGTGTGCCGGCGTTGACCGTCACGCCGCTCCCACCCTGCGCAGTCGCCAGCGTGCAGCACTCGCCGTAGTCTGACAGGTTCGTCACATTGGCGGTCGCTATCGCCGCTCCCGGAAGGCCACCGGAATCTGCGTTCAAGCTGAGGCTCACTCCGTTGGGTCCTTCTACATAACCGACAGATGCTTGGATCTTCTTGGCCGTCATGGTCGTGGTGGGAGTGAAAGGTATTCCAATCCAGACTGCATAGCCCAGAAACCCCTGGGGGCCGGTGATGGTATATCCGTAGCAACAGAAGTAGGTGCCGTACGGATATTTGCTCAAGGTTCCGGCGATCAGGGTGAGGCTGTCTGCTCCTGGCTCCCTCGAGGGTGTAACCTGCGATGGGCCATGCGTTGCAATGGCCATCCGTCCGTCTTGACTGGTAACAATTCCATGATGACCGGCTGCCGCCAAAGCGACAATACCAGCCAGCGTCAGTACCGACAAAACCAACACGATGCGAACAACGGGTTTCCTCATTTTTTTCTCCGTGTATCGGTTCGTAAAGTTTCGCCTCCGCTCGGCTGAAATCCGTCAGGGGACAACCCTCCACTAGAAATACGGCAGAGCGGGTTGGACGAAGTTGGCGGCGATTCTAACTCACTTCCAGCGTCTGTCAAGCACAATCGCACGCCAAATCCGGCACTGGACGGGCTTTTTGCGAGGGTTCGATCGCCGGTTTTCCACACCTTAGGGTGATCGCGGCAGGCTGATCGACGGCAGAAAGGCTTCACGCCCGGAGCAAATTACTTCGCTTTCTTCTCAATCTTCGCCCACGTGTCCTTCAACGCCACTGTCCGACTGAACACCGGCTTGCCGGGCGACGAGTCGCGGTCCACGCAGAAATATCCCAGGCGCTCGAACTGATAGCGGCTGCCCGCCACAGCCCCGGCCAGCGACCGCTCAACTTTGCATTGCGGAAGCACTTCCAAGGAATGTGGGTTCAGGTTCACGGTAAAATCCTGGTCTTCCTCGGTCCGGTTCGGATCCTCCCGGGTGAAAAAATTTTCATACATCCGCACTTCGGCATCCACCGCATGCGCCGCCGACACCCAGTGAATCGTCGCCTTCACTTTGCGTCCATCCGGAGGAGAATTCCCACCCCGCGTCGCCGGATCGTAGGTGCAATGCACTTCGACCACATCTCCTTTACCGTTCTTTACAATCCCGGCGCAGGTCACAAAATAGCCGTAGCGCAGCCGCACTTCCCGCCCCGGCGCCAGCCGGAAATATTGCTTGGGCGGATCTTCCCGGAAATCGTCCTGCTCGATGTACAGCACACGGGAAAACGGCACCTTGCGTGTGCCTGCGTTCGCATCTTCCGGATTGTTCACCGCGTCCATCTCTTCGACTTGATTTTCCGGATAGTTGTCAATCACCACCCGCAACGGTCGCAACACCGCCATCACTCGCGGCGCCCGCTTGTTCAGGTCTTCTCGCACGAAGTGTTCCAGCATGGCCAGTTCAATCGAGCCAGTGGTTTTTGACACTCCGATTGCTCCGCAGAAATTACGGATCGCCTCCGGCGTATACCCCCGCCTCCGAATCCCGCTAATCGTCGGCATACGCGGATCGTCCCAGCCACTCACTCGCTTTTCCTGGACCAGTTGCAGCAGCTTCCGCTTGCTCAGCAACGTATAAGTAAGGTTCAGGCGGTCAAACTCAATCTGCTGCGAGGGAAAAATTCCCAACTGCTGAATGAACCAGTTGTACAGCGGCCGGTGGTCCTCAAATTCCAGCGTGCACATCGAGTGCGTCACCCGTTCCAGCGAATCCGACTGCCCATGCGCATAGTCGTACATGGGATAAATGCACCATTTATTTCCGGTGCGGTGGTGCTCAGCGTGCAAAATCCGGTACATCACCGGATCGCGCATATTCAAATTCGGCGAAGCCATATCAATCTTCGCCCGCAGCACCCGCGACCCGTCCGCGAATTCTCCCGCCTTCATGCGCTCGAACAGATTGAGGTTTTCTTCCGCCGAACGATTGCGAAACGGACTGTCCTTGCCCGGCTCGGTCAGCGTTCCGCGATATTTGCGAATGTCATCGGCCGACAGATCATCCACATACGCTTTGCCCGTCTCGATGAGCTGCACCGCCCAGCCATACAACTGGTCAAAATAGTCGGACGCGTAAAACAACCCGTCCCAGTGAAAGCCCAGCCACTTCACATCTTCCATGATCGAATCGACGTACTCCGTCTCTTCCTTCGAAGGATTGGTATCGTCGAAGCGCAGGTTGGTATGCCCGCCAAACTCGTCCGCCAGGCCGAAATCCAGACAGATCGCCTTGGCATGGCCAATGTGCAGGTAGCCGTTCGGCTCAGGAGGAAACCGGGTCTGCACCCGGCCCTGATATTTGTTGGTCTTCAGATCATCGAGAATGATGTCGCGTATGAAGTTCGAAGGCGCAGCCGGCGTGTCGGGTGCAGGCGTGGCCGCGGCCTCGGCGGATGAATTAGGCGGATTCACTCTTTGATCTTACCGCAAGACCGAGCCCTGAAAATGCGTTGGTTCCGGATCGGGACGTATTTCTCATGTCGTGTGACGTACAAACTTGTTCAGGTCGCGTTCGCCACATAGCCTTCATTGCGGGCCCGTGGTGTAATGGCAGCACATCAGCCTGTCCAGCTGGAAGGTGCGGGTTCGAGTCCCGCCGGGTCCACGGCATCCCTGGGTTTGGTAGGGACGCTGGCGAGGAGCCTCTGGACAGGCAGGCTCCTCTAGTAATCTTGACTTCGCGATGCAGGCTTAAGGATAATTGTGGTAACAGCTGGACAGGCTGATGCCCTGGGATCGCAAGCGACCCGGGGTTTTGCTTTTTAACGCCTATAATGCGCCGACCGTTTTTCATTTGCCCTGATTTTCTCCGCGTTCTCCGCCAGTGTTCTCTGCGACCTCAGCGATTTAACTTTACCGATTGCTGCCATCTCTTTTGACCTCACCCACCCCTCAGCATAGAATTCGCATGAACTTGTCACCGGAGGCTCCATGCCCAATCCCCAACCCAGCGCCCGGGTGCCCCGCTTCTCGACGCTTTTGCGAGAAGTGGGATCATGCTGTCTCCTGACCGCCGCGCTTCTCCTGCTTTTCAGTTGCAGCAAACCCGAAGATTTCCAGAAAAGCCTGCAAGAGAAGCTGATCAACGCCAAATCCGGCGACGTCATCGACCTGCCCGAAGGCAAGTTCCATCTCGACCGCACTCTTTCACTCACCGTCAACGGCGTCACCATCCGCGGCAAGGGCATGGACAAGACCATCCTTTCCTTCGCCGGACAAAAAACCGGCGCGCAAGGCATGCTCATCAAGGCCAACGATTTCGTCATTGAAGATGTCGCCATCGAAGATACCGCCGGCGACGCCCTCACCATCCAGGACGCCTCCAACATCACCGTCCGCCGCGTCCGCGTCGAGTGGACTCGCGGCCCCAACTCCGCCAACGGCCCCTACGGCATCTACCCCGTGAGCTGCAAAAACCTGCTGGTCGAGGATTCCGTCGCCCGCGGCGCAGCCGACGCCGGCATTTATGTCGGCCAATCCGAGAACGTAGTCCTCCGCCGCAACCACGTCGAATTCAACGTTGACGGCTTCGAAATCGAAAATACCGAGAACGTTGACGCCTATGAGAACGTCTCCACCCACAACACCGGCGGCATGGGCGTCTTCAATCTCCCCAATCTCCCCCGCCAGGGCGGACGCCACATCCGCGTTTACAACAATCAACTCGTGGACAACAACACTCCCAACTTCGCTCCCAAGAGCCTCGGCCCCATCTATTACCTGCCCACCGGCACCGGCATGTACATCATGGCCATTCGCGACGTGGAAGTCTTCAACAACAAAATCCAGAACAACAACACCGTTAACATTTACATCATCAACTACCACACCGGGGTGGACGAAGAATCGCTGCGCGACACCGCGGCTTCGCCGATCACGCAACAGGTCTTCGCTCCCGACGACAAGCGTTACGATCCCTTCGTCCGCGACGTGTACCTACACGACAACGACATCAGCGGCGGAGGACAGTCGCCCGACAACCGCGTCGATGGCGTGAAGATGCTGGCCGCCGCTCTCGGCGGCAAGCTGCCTGACATCCTCTATGACGGCGTCGTCGACCCTGGCTGGGGACACAAAAGGCCGAACCCCGGCCAGGTTTGTCTCTCCAAGAATGGCGCTGCCGGTTTCTTGAATTTCGACGCAGCCGGAGGAATGCACCATCCCGTCCGCGATGTTAAGCGCTATGAGTGTTCGCTTCCAGCGTTGTCCGCAGTCGCCATTCCTCAAGCCGCCGCCGGAGGCAAATAATGCGTTGGGCGCGCAGTCTCGGCGTCCTTCTTCTTGTCATCGCGCTCGCATCTTGCGGACGCTTCCTCGACCGCAGTGTGCAAACGCGCACCGCGAAGCCATTTCCCAAACAGCTTTCCGCATGGCGCCTCTTCACCCTGCGAGCCGGAAATCTGAAACCCAACAAAGGCGTCGTCCCCTACGACCTCAACACCCCGCTCTTTTCCGACTACGCCGGCAAATACCGCTTCGTCTGGATGCCCCCCGGCACCGCTGCGCAATACCGCGACGACGGCCCTTTTGACTTCCCCACCGGAACCGTGCTCGCAAAGACTTTCGCTTTCCCGGTGGACGGCTCATCTGCGCAAAGGCTCATCGAAACCCGCCTGCTGGTGCACGCCTCATCCGGCTGGACGCCCCTGCTCTATATCTGGGATAACAATCAGCGCGACGCCACTCTACAACTGGTCCCCGACCCCGTCCCCGTGAAGTGGACCGACGCTGCCGGACGCCGCCATGAGTTCAACTACGTCATTCCCAACCTAAACGAGTGCCACGAATGTCACGACAATCAGAAAATCTTTCTCCCCATCGGCCCCAAGGCTCGCAATCTAAACAAAGATTATGCCTACGCCGAAGGCAGCGAGAATCAACTCGCCCACTGGACCCGCGTCGGATATCTCCAGGGCCTTCCCGCTCCTGAAGCCCGCCCGAAAGCCGCCAAGTGGGACGACCCCACCACCGCCTCGCTCGCCGATCGCGCCGCCGCCTATCTCGACAACAATTGCGCCCACTGCCACCAGCCCGGCGGACAAGCCGGCTACACCGGAGTCGATTTCCGCCTCACCCAGACCGAAATCGCCCATCAGGGACTATGCAAGTCGCCCAACTCCGCCGGCGAAGTAGGCTCTCTGCGATATGACCTCGTCCCCGGCCGTCCCGATGAATCCATCTTGATCTATCGCCTCGAATCCACCGCGCCGAAGACGTCCATGCCCGCGCTCAGCCGCGACGTCGTCCACATAGAAGGTGTGGAGCTGCTCAAAGAATGGATCGCCTCGCTCCCCGGCCGATGTAAGAACAACTGAGAACTGGCAACTGAGATCTGAGAACTGGTTTCAATCCTCTGTGATCCCCTGTGGTTACGATTTTCCAACCCCTGATGTAGAATTGTCAGGTAACCCCACCGCCGCATCGCACCGGCGCGGCCGGTTTTCCAACCGTCGGGACGTGGCTCAGCCTGGTAGAGCACTCGCTTGGGGTGCGAGGGGTCGGCAGTTCAAATCTGCCCGTCCCGACCAAATTCAAAATCAGCGTGTTACGCGGTATTCCGTCCTGCTGCAAATGGTAGGGCGAGTACTCAATCAGCGCAAGCAAATTCTCGGCTTTTCCGGTTCTGTATTACCGGAGCGGAACACGCTCACGATATAAGCACAACGAAGCAGTGAGG
>JBKQLO010000181.1:0-43498 GCA_052147055.1 Terriglobales bacterium | reverse complement strand
AGGAACCAGGGATCGATCGAAGTCATTTGGTAAAGCTGCTTGACGGTATGGCCCTGGCGCAACGCGTATTGCACGTAAGCCAGCCGCTCGGGATGCGGCGTCACCAGGCGCTGCGTCATGATCTTAGGCTCGATCTTCGATCCCCCGATGCGCTTGCCGGTATCGAGCGAGCGAATGCCCTTCATCAGCGCTTCTTTGAAAGTGCGGCCGATGGCCATCACTTCGCCCACTGATTTCATCTGCGGGCCAAGGTTCTCATCGGCGCCGGGAAATTTCTCGAACTGCCACTTGGGAATCTTCACCACCACATAGTCGAGCGTCGGCTCGAAGCACGCCGGAGTCTTACGCGTAATGTCGTTGCGAATTTCGTCGAGCGTGTAACCCACGGCCAGTTTCGCGGCAATCTTGGCGATGGGGAAACCGGTAGCCTTCGACGCCAGCGCCGACGACCGTGACACGCGTGGGTTCATCTCGATTACCACCATGCGGCCGGTTTGGGGATGGATGCCGAACTGAATATTCGATCCACCGGTGTCGACGCCAATCTCGCGGATCACGGCAATCGCGGCGTCGCGCATCATCTGGTACTCACGGTCGGTGAGAGTTTGCGCCGGGGCAACCGTAATCGAGTCACCGGTGTGCACGCCCATGGGGTCGAAGTTTTCGATGGAGCAGACGACGATGACGTTGTCGGCGGTGTCGCGCATTACTTCGAGCTCGAATTCCTTCCACCCCAGCACCGACTCTTCAATCAGCGCCTCGTGAACAGGAGAAAAGTCGAGTCCGCGCGCCAGCAGTTCCATCAGTTCTTCGCGGTTGTAGGCGATGCCCCCGCCGGATCCGCCAAGTGTGAACGACGGGCGAATGATGACCGGAAAACCGATCTTGCCGGCAAACTCCAGACCATCTTTAATGTTGTTCACCAAAGCTGACTTGGGAACGTCCAGGCCGATGCGCTGCATGGCGTCTTTAAACACCAGCCGGTCTTCAGCTTTCTTGATGGCCGTCACATTCGCGCCGATGAGCTGAACGTTGTACTTGTCGAGCACGCCGCCGTCGGCCAGTTCGATAGCAAGATTCAGCGCGGTCTGGCCGCCAACCGTCGGCAGGATGGCGAAGCCGGCGCTCGGCGACATCTGGCGCTCGATGCGAATGATTTCTTCCACGTACTCGCGCGTGAGCGGCTCGATGTAAGTGCGGTCGGCCGACTCGGGATCGGTCATGATGGTCGCCGGATTGGAATTGGCGAGCACGACTTCGAAGCCCTCGGACTTGAGAGCCTTGCAAGCCTGGGTGCCGGAGTAATCGAACTCCGCCGACTGGCCAATGATGATAGGGCCAGAGCCGAGAATCAGAATCTTCGAGATGTCAGTGCGTTTGGGCATGAAAAATTCGTCGTGGGTCGTTGGTTACGCAATCTTGTCCTTTTCGTGAATGACGATTTCTGAGCGGGCTGCAGGCTTGTCCGAAGGCTCGCGACCCACGTCAACGGTGTTGACTTGAGACGGTACGGCCATGGACGCTCGAACTACGCCGCTGCTTTGAAAGGGCGCGCCTTCAGGCGCGCCGACTGCCGCCCCCAAAGCCTTGGGCTTTAGCCCCTGAGGGACCGGGTCACATGCGAACCCCGAATGCGCGGAGGAATACGGATACTTTTGGGGCTCCTCGCACAAGTGCTTCCGCACGGGATTCTGTCTGATATACGTCACGTGCACATCGTAGTCCGCCGCATCTCGAATACGATGATCTTGAAACCCTTTTTGCCAGACCTCCATATTCGAGCCAAGCTCTTTCTTCGCTCGAAACGAAAAGCCGCCTTTGATGAACTGGGTTGCCTTCTCGAGACTTGTCAGAGGCGTCAGGAGGATATGGATGTGATCAGGCATGATCACGAACTCGTGGAGCAGATACGCCGCTCCCCGGTAGTGATAGAGCGTGTCGATAAGCAATTCAGACCAGCGCTCCTTGTGAAAGAGAGAGCGCCGTCCCCACGTGCTCGTGGTGACCATGTAGGTCTGTTGGTTCTCCGTGGTGTGCTCTCGTTTGGGTCTCATGTAGTTGCGCCTCATCGGCGCCTTAGTCAACTCTGTACCGCTTATAGAGCTTTGATGTTTACAACGACGCGGGCTAGCATATTGCATCGCTCTACCAGCTTCTGGTCCTGAGTTATCTTGGTTCTTGCTGCCACCACTGCTGTCTCCTCTGCTACCCTTTCCACTCCTCCATCATCTTCGTAAATTCCTTAAACAGATAATGCGAGTCGTGCGGACCGGGCGAAGCCTCCGGGTGATACTGCACGCTGAACAGCGGCAGGTTCTTATGCCGCATGCCTTCGAGCGTGTTGTCGTTCAAATCCATGTGTGTGAGTTCCACTTCGCTCATAGGCAGCGAATCAGGATCAACGGCGAAATTGTGGTTGTGCGCGGTAATCTCGATCTTGCCTGTCTGCAACCGCTTCACCGGATGATTGCCTCCGTGATGTCCAAACTTCAGCTTGTACGTCTTCCCGCCCACAGCAATCCCCGTAAGCTGATGTCCAAGACATATCCCAAAGATCGGGAGGCGTCCCATCAACCGGCGAATGTTGTCCACCGCATAAGTACACGGCTCGGGATCGCCCGGGCCATTCGAGAGAAATACGCCATTGGGCTTCATCGCCAGCACATCTTCCGCCGGAGTCTGCGCCGGGATCACGGTCACCTTGCAACCTTCGCCGCGCAGTTTGCGCAAAATATTTTGCTTGATCCCGTAGTCGTAGGCGACCACGTGAAACCGGATAGGCTCGTCTTTCACTCCCACCACTGCGATCGGCTCATGCGAGCGCTCACCAACTTCCCACACATAAGGATGTTTAGTGCTCACGACTTTCGCCAGATCCATTCCGTCCATCTTGGGGATCGACCGCGCCTTTGCGATCAGCTTCTGCGCATCGGTTTCGAGCGTCGAAATCACGCCGCGCATCACCCCATGGTCGCGCAAATGCCGCACCAGTGCGCGAGTGTCAATGTCGGCGAGCACTGGAATCTTGAAGCCTTCCAGGAATTCATCCGTGACTTGCTGCGAACGCCAGTTGGAACTCACGCGCGAAAACTCACGCACAATCAGGCCTTCAATGTACGGGCGGGTGGCTTCGTTGTCGTCAGGGTTGGTGCCGTAATTGCCGATTTCGGGATTGGTGAGAACGACAATCTGGCCGGCGTAGGAGGGATCAGTGAAAATTTCCTGATAGCCGGTGATGGAAGTATTAAAAACTACTTCCCCGTAACATTCGCCCTTTGCTCCGTAGCCTTTGCCTCGGAAGACTCTGCCGTCTTCCAGCGCAAGGATTGCTTGCATTGCGTCTCCGGGGAGAGTGGATTTTATAGATTTTAGCAGGGATGGGAGGAATCAGCCAAGAAATTCGTGTAGGAAATCAGGCTGAATGGAATAGTTTTGCGCCGTTGGCGCCACTTTTTCCCTCAATGTGAAAACTCCAGCATCCTCCTAGCGCACCCGCCCCATTTTATCCATCGGCCAGTAACCAAACACCGCCTTACCGTAGATATAACTCTCGCCTACTGGGCCAAAATCGCGACTGTCGTTCGACAGACTGCGATGATCGCCCAGCACAAAGTAGCTTCCCGCGGGCACCACCGTCTCGGAATACGACCGCAAGTCTTCGTACGCGCGCGGTACGTAATCTTCATTCAAGCGCTTGCCGTTCACCCACACCTGCCCGGCGTTAATGCGGATGCGGTCCCCAGCCAGGCCGATCACCCGTTTGATGAAGCTCTTCGAGGGATCGCGGGGATAGCGGAACACCACGATATCGCCGCGCTCGATCGGCTCCAGGCGGTAGACAAACTTGTTCACGAAGATGCGTTCCTGGTCTTCGAGCGACGGCATCATGCTCGTCCCCTCCACCTTCACCGGCTGGTAGACAAAGATGATGATGAAGCCGGAAATGGCCAGCGAAATCACCAGGTCCCGCAACCACACTGAAACCGCCATCCTGCGCGAGCGCACCGGTACGATTCCTTCACTCACTACCAGCGGGGTCGGGTCGGAAGCACCAGTTTGCTGCGACATGTTCTCTTGATTTTATACGGATTGCCGCTTGCGTGTGCGGGCGGCGGTTGCCAGATCGAGTCCTCCCGCCTCACAATTCGGGTACAATACCAACCGAGGATCCTATGCGGCAGCGCGCATTCAGCGTAGCGTTTCTTTTTCTGGTCACCGTGGTTGTCTCGGCGCCCTGGGCGGCGTCGCAACAAGCCGGCGCGGTTCCGGCCTATAATGCCGCTCCGCCGCCGAAAGACACCAAGCTTTCCCCCATCCTGGGACGCGATCAGCTCTGGGGTGACGACAGCCAGCAGCCTTATCAGATTCATGCCTACGAACTGGCCGCCAAGATCCCGGTCACGCTGCATCAACAGCCTTGCTATTGCTATTGCGACCGCATGGGACACAACAGTCTGCACAGTTGCTTTGAGAACGCTCACGGGGCGCGCTGCGACATTTGCCTCAAAGAGTTGTACTATTCGTATTCGCAGCATAAAAAGGGCAAAACTGCCGTCCAAATCCGCAAAGGCATCATCGCCGGAGACTGGCGGCAAGTAAACCTGGAAACGGCATCTTCAATCAACTAGTTGACGCCGCTTGCCGGGGCGGGTAACCTGCTCACGTCGCCTTCGCGGAGGGGTTTTCCACAGCCTGCGCCTCGGTCTCCCCAAGGGCCACGGCAGATTTTCCCAGCGGACGGCTCGAAGGCCCGCAGTAAAGGTTAAAAAAGTATCGGCTAAGTATAAGATAAAAGGAGTATTTACGAAGAGTACTGGAAGAGTATTGCACATGGCACAAAAGACCACACCCAAGAAGACGGTCGCCGAAGACCCGCGTTTTACACAGGCTGTGCAGAACTACGAGTCAGGTTTGCGCGCCATGCAGGAGCACAAATTTGACAAGGCCAAGGGCTTCCTACAGAAGGCTCTCACCGGCCCCAACAAGGAACTCTCCGATCGCGCGAACATGCATCTGAGCGCTTGCAACCAGCAATTGGAACGCGGCGACACTCAATTCAAGAGCGCAGAAGAGCACTACGATTACGCGGTTTCGCTGATGAACGTTGGCGACTATGTGGGCGCGCGCGAGCATCTCGACAAACTCTCCAAGCAAGCGCCGAAGGCCGATTTTGTCGCCTACGGGTTGGCCGCGCTCGACTGTCTCACTGGCCATGTCGAGGACGCCCTGCGCCATCTCGATGAGGCCATTCGCATCAATCCGTCCCTGCGTTTCCAGGCCCGCAACGATTCCGATTTCCAGAATCTGGCCGAGGATCCCCGCTTCACCGAAATGCTTTATCCCGATCCCGGCGCAGAATCTTCTTCCCCAAAATCCGTCGAGGAGCGCTAGGCCGCCCCATGGGCTCTGCTCACCAGCCGCCCGACCGTGCCCCCGGTGAAAGGCGCGGCACTTCCGGCCTGCGGGTCGTGGCCATCGGCGGTGGCACCGGCCTCTCTACCCTGCTAAAGGGTCTCCGGCATTACGTGACCTCGCCCGGCGAACGGCGCCGCGAGAAGGCCGACGAACCCTGCATCCACGATCTTTGCGCCGTGGTGACGGTCAGCGACGACGGCGGTTCCAGCGGCCGCCTTCGCAAAGAACTCAACATGTTGCCTCCCGGCGACATTCGCAACTGCATCGTCGCTCTTTCCGAGGATGAACCCCTGTTGTCCAAACTTTTTCAGCATCGCTTCGACAAGGGATCCGGCCTTGAAGGCCACAGCTTCGGTAATCTTTTTCTTGCAGCACTGACCGCCATCACCAAAGATTTTGGCGAGGCCGTGCGCTTGTCCTCAGAGATTCTTGCCACTCGCGGTCACATCCATCCCGCAACCACCTCTCACGTTGAATTGGAAGCCTTGATGGAAGACGGCACCCGCGTCCGCGGTGAAACCAAGATCACCGCCAGCAAAGGCCGCATCAACGAGTTGTTCCTGGTCCCGCCGGACGTCGAACCTCAGCCTCAAACCCTGCACGCCATCGCTTCCGCTGATCTCATCACCATAGGGCCCGGGTCTTTGTTCACCAGTCTCATCCCCAATCTGCTGGTGCGCGGCATTCCCCACGCCATTGCCGCTTCCTCCGCCATCAAGGTGTACGTGTGCAATCTGATGACCCAGGCGAATGAAAGTCTGGGACGCACCGCCGCCGACCACATCCGCGCCCTCAACCGCCACGCCGGTGGACAGGTGTTCGACTACGCCATCATCAACCGGAAGCAAATGTCTCCTGAGCTGAAAGCGAAATACGCGTTGGAAGGTGCGACCCAGGTGGTGGTCGACCGCGAGGCAATTGAAGAGCTGGGCGTTACCCCCGTGCTCGGCGACTACCTGGAAGAAGGCGAGGTCGCGCGCCACGCCACCGACCGCGTCGCCCGCGATGTGTTGCAGTTGGTATGGCAGAAGCAAAGCGCACGGATGGGCTTGGCAAGAGCGACCTGATAGGCTTCCGCGTTCACTTCTACGCTCGAGGGCGCCCCATACAAGTTCCGCTTGGGCGGCGATTTTCATGCCTCCGTCTCCCTTCTAGTTAACGTCCAAATCATCCCCTTGCCGCCATTCTCGCGGTATATTGAATTGAATGCCAAAGGTTAAAACCAACAATTCGCAACCCGCGCCACGGCTCGCCATTGCCATCATGGCTGCCGGCAAGGGCACCCGTCTGAAATCCAAACATCCCAAAGTGCTGCACGAAGTCGGCGGTAAGCCGCTGCTGGCGCACGTGATTGCCGCCGCCACCAAAGTCGTTCCTGCCCAGGATGTTTACGCCATCGTAGGTCACGAAGCGGAACGAGTTCGCCAAGCCGTAGCACACACCGGCGTGAAGTTCGTAGAGCAGAAGCCGCAGAAAGGCACCGGTCACGCCCTCATGGTTGCCCGCGATGCGCTTTCTGCCTATGACCAAGTGATTGTGCTTTACGGCGACGCTCCCCTGATCACTCCCGCCACCATCACGCACCTCCGCGACTTCCATGCCGCCAAGCGAGCCGCCATGACCATCCTCACCGGGCGACTCGAGGATCCCACCGGCTATGGACGCATAGTCCGCAAAGGACCCAAGAGCGACGAAGTCCAGGCCATCGTCGAGGAAAAGGCAGCCACCCCCGCGCAGAAAAAGATCCACGAGATCAACTCCGGCACCTATGCATTCGCCGTCGCGCCGCTCTTCCGCCACATCGACAAACTCAGCCCCGACAACGCTCACGCCGAGTTCTACCTCACCGACATCGCTGCCATTCTGCGCAAAGCGAAAGAGCGGGTGGTCGCAGTCGCCGCTGCCGATCCAAACGAAGTGCTGGGCGGAAACACTCGCGCCGAACTGGTCGAAATCGATCAACATATTCGCCTCGCCAAATGCCAGCAGCTCATGCGCGACGGCGCAACCATTTTCTATCCACAAACCTGCGTGATCGATAGCGACGTCGAAATCGGCGCCGATACCGTCATTGAGCCCTTCGTCCAGATTCTCGGCAGTTCGCGCGTGGGCAGCGATTGCCGCATCCGCTCTTACAGCGTGATCCGCAACACGGTGATTGATGATGGCGTGGTGGTTCTCCCCGCCTGCGTGATGGATGACTCGCACGTGGAAAAGAACGCAGTCGTCGGTCCTTATTCGCGATTGCGTCCGGGCAGCGAGATCGGCGAAGGCGCCCACGTCGGCAATTTCGTCGAGACCAAGAAAACCAGGCTAGGCAAGGGTTCCAAGGCGAATCACCTCAGCTATCTTGGCGATGCGGAAATCGGCGAAGGTGTGAACGTAGGCGCGGGCACCATCACCTGCAACTACGATGGCGTCCACAAACACACCACCGTGATCGAAGACGGCGTCTTTGTGGGCAGTGACACCACCCTGGTCGCACCGTTGCGCGTGGCAAAAGGCGCATATATCGGCGCCGGCTCCTGTATCACCGACGATGTTCCCGAAGACTCGCTCGCGATCGGCCGGGCACGGCAGATCGTCAAAGAAGGCTGGATGAAACAAAAGCGAGAGGCCAAGGCCAAAGCCGGAAAGACCTGAGACTGGGTTACGCCTCTGCCGCCCCACTCAACGCGGCCACCGCATCATCGAGAGTCTCAAACATCAGAAACAGCGACTCCGTCTTGGTGATTTCGAACAGCCGGAACACCCGCTCATTCACCCCGCTTAACGCCACCCGATGTCCGGCTTTCTGGCGCGTGATGTAGGCGCTCACCAGCGACCCCAAGCCTGACGAATCGATATAGGGAACCTCACTCAGATCGACGATCACGCTCTCTTCTTTTTCCTCCCGCCGAATGGCGTTCTGAAAAGGCAACACATTCTCCATGGTCAGGGGGCCGCGCAGACAGAGCACTCCCTGTCCCCCGATTGCACCCAAGCGCTCGACCGTCAACGGGACTGCGACCATCGGCCCGATTCTATGGTAGATACCCATCTGGGGCAAGAGCCACATGGACTCGGTAGTCTTCATCGCAAAGCCTCGTATCCCGCGCACGCCGCATTCGTGGTCACCGGAGGCCCGTTGAGAGCAGGTGTATATCGCACCACCCCGTCTTCATTCGAGCAGAACCCGCGAACCCCTGTGTGATTGAAGCTGGCCGGCGCGCCTCCAGCGGTGTAGCCGACGTTCACTCCGTTTCCCGTGACCACACCCATGCCGAAGTAATAGCCGCTCTTGGCGTGCGCCGCAGTCGTGGCTTGCGAAACTACCCAGTCGACCAGACAGGCGTTCGCCGAACTCGGCGTGGTACAGCCTGTGGCGGCGGCCGGCCCCAATGCGGCAATGGTCGGGGCATACCCAACCGCCGGATAGGCCGACGCGTAGGCAACCTGCGCGGTATTGATGGTGCGAAGCGAGCCCACCGCGGAGCCGTCATCCGCGGCGATCTTTGCGCTGATCAGGCTGGGAATAGCAATGCCGGCGATGATCAGGATGATCGCGACCACAATCAACAATTCAATCAGTGAAAAGCCTCTGTCCTTCCGCATTCCGATTCCTCCTGGCAACTGAGAACTGGGAACTGAGATCTGACAACTGGTTCACGAAAGGAACGCGGAACTTTCCCCGGCTTGCAAACCGAAAGTAGATTGCGGGTGGATCGTGAAAACGCGGAATACCCTACTTCCTGCGCTGCCGGAATCGAACCTCGAAGCTCACCACTCCGTTGTAATCGCGAATGCCGACAATCGAAAGACTCTTGCTGATGTTGTATTCGCCCTGAATAATTTGCTGGGAGGTTTCGTTCACGTTCGTAGTGTAGGCGACGGTGAGGTTGTCCCTCACCTGCTGCTCGATGGTCACGGCGGGATAGGGGTTGTTCTGCGTGGGTGTAGTCTCTGTGGCAATCCCTTGTGGGTTGATCTTGATGTGACTAATGCCAAACAGGTGCTGGGCACGGTTACTGACGGCTGAGTTCAAGGCCTCACCCAGCACCAGGTTCGATGCCTGCCCGGAAAAAGCTGATTGGTTGCTCTGCTGCATCTGCGCCGACTGTTCCTGGGTCTGCCCCAGTGCCAGCAAGCTGATGATGTCGCCCGCGGGCAAGGGTGGCTCCGAGTGATAACTCAGATTGAGCTTGTCCGTCCCCCCATTTAAGTTCACCGTGATGTCGTAATCCTGGACGCGGGTGGAGGCCTGCAAATCCAGCACCGCGGTGGTGGTCACCGGGTTCGAAAAGGTTACGTCCCCTCGCTCCATGTGATATTTCGTGCCGCTGAAGTACAACTCGCCCTCGATCACATCTGCCCGCCCCAGCAGCACCGGCTTCGCTGCCGTACCTCGCAAGTGCAGGTCCGCATCCCCGGACAGCCGCGCGATCGCGGTTTGCATCTCCAGTTCCGGGGTGGTCACAATGTGCACATCCATACGGATGCGGTTCAGCACCGGGTCGGTCTGCGGCAATACCGAGCTTTGCGCGCTGCGCTGTAGGTAGGAAGCGAAGTCGAAACCGGGAGTGATCCCCAACTTGGTGATGGTCATGTCCCCGGACAAGGTCGAAGCAGACGAAGTTCCCGACCAACGCAACTGCTCGTTGGTTACAGAACTGATGCCGGGAGGGTACCGTAGGCGCACATCCTGTCCCTTTAGCGTGAGATCAAAACTCAGTTGCCGGTTGTAGGCGGTCGCGTAGCCGCCCACCGAGACGAGGCCGCCGCCCACATGTGCAGTCAGCGTCTCAATCTGTAGGCGGTTGGTGCTGAACACCAGGGATCCGTTGATGTCATTCAGTGCGCTCGGCAGATCGCTGTACTGGATCGAGCCACCGCTCACCTGCAACCGCCCCTGGATCGTCGGCCGGGCCATCGTTCCCGCCAACGCCAGGTTCACGGCCACGGTGCCCTTGGAAGTGAAATCGGAGTCGAAGCTTTCAATCAACTGGAGGTCTGCATTGCCGGAAGCCCGCAAATCAAGTTCACGATCCCCGCTCAGTTCGACCTTCCCCCCCACGGTCAGGTCCGTGCCCTGGCCCGCCAGGCGCAATTGCTGAATATCGAGCACTTGCCCGGAGATCGCGAAGCGGATGGGCCCGTTATTGTGGACCTGAATGTGTTCCACGTCAGCGAAGAAGTCTCGGATGTCTCCGCTGACTTGCAATTCCCGCGGCTTCCGCCAGGGTCCAATTAACCGCAAATCGCCTCCAGCGGTGGAGTGTCCGGTCACTCTCCCGCGCCCGTAGTTCCGCAGGACTGGATCCACATCGAGGTGATTGAAATGAAGATTTACATCGGAGGGCCAGTCGCCACGGAGATTGACGGTTCCATCGAGGTCGAGTTGAGCGTCTTTGAATTCCGAGCGCCCGCTCAGGCGCAGCTCGGACCCATGGGTGACTGCGTCGAACCTGTACTCTCCCATGCGCTCATGGTCCAGCGTGAGATCGTGCAACCGGATTTTCGCGTTGAGGATGGGTTCGTCCAGGGTCCCGGAACTTTGCGCTTCAAAGTCCAGCCTGCCTTCCACCGCCACCCGTGTGGACTGTAGGGACGAAAAGCGTGCCAGGTCGAAGTTGCTCCCGTTCAGGTGGAAGCTGAAGGCGCGCGTCAGGAAATCATAGATTCCGTCGCCGCTTACCTTGGCTTCGTAATGCGCCAACCGCATCTCTTCCAGAGAGAGATGCTCCCGGTTGATCGAGAACTTGGAATCGAACTGCTGAATGGGTTCTCCCCGCACCACCGCGTCCGCCAGGTGGAGGGTGCCCTCGGCATGGGGCTGTGCTCTGGTTCCGGACGCGTGCACGAACAGGTCCATTTTGCCGCTGGCGGGATCGTCATAGCCCGCAATCGCCAGAACCTCGGCGATATCGGCGTCGCGCATCTGCACACTGGCAGTGAAAACGCTGGAATCGGTAAACAGCCGTCCGTCAAGCCCCGCCTCCAGATCGAATCCCACGTCGGTTTCCCGGTGTCGCAAGGTGCCATTGTGAGCCACAAAAGTATGCGGAGACAGCTCGACCTCCGCCGCCAGATAATCCCACCGAATTTCTTTTCTCGATGTGGTTGGAGTCGCTGGGATCACAACCTCGAAATCCTCGGATTGCAGTTTGCCTTCAAACGCAACTTCCGCCAGCCGTCCGCTCGCCGATCCGGCAAACGACGCTTGCCCCCGCATTTCGATGGGTGTGCGCTCCTGGTAACCCGACGCAACCAGGATGCGCCCCCATTCTCGCAGGTCGCTGGTGTTGATGGACAATTTCATCGCTGCATGGGTCGAGAGCGTGCCCGAGGCGCGCACCTGGCTGGAGCGAGTATTGGCGTTAAACTCGGACACCTCCAGCTCCGCGGGAGCGCTTCGATAAATGGCGTGGCCGCGTGCGCTCACCGGCAACTGCTCGGCTGAGACCCGGGCTGGGGGCGCGACTTCCAGTGTGATCTCGCTTTCCGCATTGCGCAGGGAGCCTCGCCATCGCGTTGCGATCGTGCCACTGCCCTCCCCGGCCAGGTTCATGCCTTGAAACGGTCGCGCTGCTGAGGACAAGGCCGCGACAATCTCCTCCGCGGAAAGTCCGTTCATCCGCAAACGCACGCTTCCCTTCTCCTCCGCAGCTACTCTCTGCGCGCGGTTCTTGCTTAGGGTTGCCGACCGCATCCAGTTGCTCACTTCCGCGTCTCCGCTCACCTCTCCGCCCATTACCTTCGCCGTGATCCCGCTTAGGCCGAGCCGCTGCGGATCCAGGCTGTACTGCGTGCTCACGCTGTCGGCGTGAAAATTCAAAGATTCGGAGCGCCAGTCAAGGTCTTTGACCAACAGCTTTCCGGCGTACGCAAACTGCGACCGCGACCATGCGCCCTTGCCGCTCACTTGCAGCACTCCGGAATGCACTTCGGGATAGCGTGAAATCGCGCCCGCTTCCCCTAGATCCACCGTCAGGTCGTACTCACCGGCGATCTCCGGATTTCGAAAATTTGATAACCGTGCGTTCGCCTGCACATGCGAGCGCCCCGAAGTCGCTTTCAACGATTGCAATTCCAGGTTGTCATGACCCAGCGTGAAATGCGCTTCCGCCATCCACGCCACCGGCCGGTACCCGTCAAATGTGGTATTGATCTTGCCGATCAGCAGATGGCCGTTGTATCGGAGGTGCAGAAGTGAGTAATTCAGTTCCGCCGACACATCGTCGGCGGCGACATCGAGCGGCAATTTCTGGTCATTCCACAGAATCGCGCCATGGCGTATCTCGAGGTGACCAATGGACAAGGAAACGAGTTTCGCCACGCTGCTGCCAGAGCTCGTCTTTACCTGGGGTTCTGGCTGGTTGCTGGTTCCGTCCGGGTACAGGATGACATGAACCAGCGGCCGCTCCAGCACCAGGGATTCAAAGCCCAGTCCGATCCCCAATGCGGAGCGCAGCTTGATTCTTGCCACCAGCCTGTCGACGTGAACATAGGGGACTTCGCTGGCCGCTTCGCGGCCATGAATGGTCAGGTCACGAACATCGATCACGAAGCGGAAGGGGATGGTATGGATCGTGCCAATATCGACGTGGCCACCGGTGATTCGCTGCAACTCCGCCACCAGGCGGCGGTGCACCATGGCCTGAAAGGAATCGGTGGTTGCGTACCACGCCAGCCCACCTAACCCGACGGCAACCACCAGCGCCACTACCAGCAGACGCTTTCCCCACTTGCGCCGACCCGGCTTGGCGCCGGCATCGGTCATTGCAATTCGCCCTTGGAATCACCCGCCTCCCGGCGAATCTCGCTCCCCGAGCGCAGGTTTTGCAGCCACGCCACCAGCAATTGGTTCATCTGCTGTTGCGTCAGCAGCTCTTTGATCTTGGGAGTCACCTCGGCCAGCGGAACCTCCTTCGCCCCCGACTGCCGGAGTTGCGGCAAGAGTTGCTGGTTGTAGTAGCTCTCAATACTCTTGGAGTCGATGCTGACGTTGGGGCGTAAGCGGGCGTCCACCAGCCGCATCAAGTCCAGTTGCTGTGAGACGTGCTGTTTCAGCTCATCTTCGGTCAACCCGCCATGAGTGACCACGGCCTGCCAGCCCTCCAGCGTTGCTGCCCCTGGATATTGCCGGCGAATGTCCTGTATCCGCTGCGCGACTTCCTGTTCGCTCGCGTGCTGAAAGCTCGAGGCGTGCATCTGCTCCCGCAACAGTTCCTGGTCGATCAGCCGGTCGAGCGCGGCCTTGTGCTCGGCGGGCGGTAACTGGTCGAGCGTCCGGCCATCCTCGAACGCCTGGCAGCGCAGCGCGTCATCCCAGTCGCTCTGCAAAATGATATGACCGTTCACCGTCGCTACAATGCGATCCAGTACGTCTCCCGCCCACAAGGCCGGCGGCACAGCCAGCAATGCCAGCGTACAAACCAGACTGTAAACTCGCTTCATCAAAAAGTTTGCCCAATACTGAAGTAAACGTTAAAGTGCGACTCGTGCTGCGGCACAAAATAGGGCAGCGCCTTATTACTGTTTGGCACACAGTAATCCGTAGAGGGCGCCTGCCCAACCGTGCTGGGTGTTGCCTGACAACTTGGAAACGCTGGTGGATTTAGATTGTACCCGAAATCGAAGCGCACCGGTCCAATTGGCGTCCGGTACCGCACCCCGATCCCCAGCGCATGGCTCACATAGCTGAAATCGCACTGCTGGGGGGATGTGGTGGATCCCGGCGCAGGACTTTGCAGGCATATTTGGGGATCCTTCTGCCGCCAGCGCAGCAGGTTGTCCAGCATGCTGCGGCCGTCCACAAAAACATTCCCGGCATCCCAAAAAATCGCGAAGCTGATGTTGTCCTGGACATAGGGCAGCGAGGTCGGAGGAAACCGCAGTTCCAGGTTGTTCAAAAATAACGCGCTCCCTCCCAGTGGAAAGCCGGTGACCGGATCGCGGGGACCCGCCTGGTTAAGCCCGAATCCTCGGTGTGAGTTTCCTCCCCCCGCCAGAAAACGCTCGGCCAGCGGAATCACGGTGGCGTCCGGGCAATTCGTCTGTGTAGGGTCGGGACAATTGTGTCCCGGCGGCAGTATCGATGTGTTGCCAAAAGCGTTTTCCAGCCCAATGCGTGTCGAGCGCGCAATCACGAACTTCTTTTCCCGAGGACGGTTTTTGCCGAATGCGTGGTAGGTGGAGTTCTGGATCAAAAGCCGGCTGAAATCGGCCTGCGAACCGAAATAGCTGGAGGCCACACCCGCAATCACGGCGTTGTAGCTGCCCTTGGTGGTTTCCAGATCGCTGTCGCGCGTATTGCGGATATAGGCCAGTGCCGGCTCACCCACTCGCACCGGCAGCGAGAGCAGCGGAATTTCTGCCGGGCTGATCTCAATGTTGTTCGCCTTCACCCGGCGATAGGTGAAGCTGTAGTCCAGAGTGCTGGTCTTGTTGATGATCTCTCGGGCCTGCACCGACCCTTCCAGCCGTTGCGAGGTAAACGTCGTGACGTCCAGGGTATTGTCGTAAAAACCGGTGAATGAGAGGTTCCAGTTCGGACTCCCCAGCAAGCGGGGCGCGGCGTAGCTGATCAGCCCACGTTGCTGCAAGCTGCCTACGTCCGCTTTGAACGTGATGGTGTGGTTCTTGCCCCATAGGTTGAGCCGGGTCACGGCCAGCGAGACGCGGGGACTGACGCCGGTCTGGCCCTTGGCTTGATCCGTACCGATGGCCGTCGGTTGCCCGGTTTGAAATTCCAGACCCAATCCGTAGGTGAATGTATAGCGCTTGGCTTCCTGCACATCCAGCAGCACATTCTTCGTCGGTTCATTTCCGTTTGGATTCTGCACCGCGACGTCCACCTGGTTGAAGATTCCCAGGTCGTACAGTTTCTGCTGCGTCTTCAGCATTTCGATCTGGCTCAAGGGATCGCCCGGCGCCACCTGTAGTTCGCGATGTACGATGTAAGGCTTCGTGTGTCCTAGTCCCGATACTAAGACCCGGTCCACAGAAACCTGCTTGCCTTCGTGAATGCTGAAAGTAACATCCATGCGGTTGCTCTCGCCCGGCGTCAGGTTCGCCGCTGCCTCGAACGTGGCCTCCGGAAATCCACGATTGAAGTAATAGTTCAGGAGATTTTCACGATCTTCGGCGACGTAATACTCCGAGAAGGGCTCCCCTTCGGCGGTATTGACCTCCCGCTTCAACTGGGCTTCCGTGAAGGTGGTATTGCCTACGATGCGAAAGGCCCCCACCCGCGTCTGCGGACCTTCGTCGATCGCAAACCTGACCGCAACGTCATTCTCGTGGCTCTCAAAGTCGTCCAACACCGTAGGCGTAATTGAAACCTTCGCGAAACCATTGGCGCGATAAAGATTTTCCAGACTGCGCACGTCGTTTGCCAGCAGTCGTTGGTTGTAGCGGCCATTGGCAAACAAGCGTCCAGCCGGCTGCACCTGCAACAGTGGCCGTAATTTCTCGCTGAGAAAGTACTGGTTTCCTGTGATCTCCAGCTTGACCAGCTTGTGTCTGGCCCCGGCGTGAATGGTATAGACGATGTGCAGTTGCCCGGCGGCTTCATCGCTGCGTTTCTGCAAGTCCACCTTGGCGTCAAAATACCCCCGGCCTTGCAGATAATTCACCAGATTCCGGCGGCCCTCGTTTAACAGGTCCTCGTCTACTGCATTCTCCTCAAATACGGGAATGTTCTGTTTCAAAACCCCGCGTCGAATCTTGAAGCCTTCCGCGGAAACTTCCACCTGGGGACCGGGTACGATGGCGAGGGTGTAGTCCACGACATTGGCTTCCGGGCGGTACAGCTTGCTGACAACTGAGACCTGCGCCAGCAGCCGATTCTGTTTCTGATATCGTTTGCGCATCCGCTGCAACGCACTCCTCGTGCGTTGCGCCGACACTCGGTCGCCCGGCCGCAGTTTGGCGACCTTGGCCACGTCCGCGGGCACGCATCCTGCATCGCAATTCACCGTCACATTGCCCACACGCGCCTGGTCACCGGGAGTTACCGTGAACACGATGGCCATCTGCTGCGTATTCCCGTCCTCAAACTGATGCGGTGCGATCGTCGCCAGGTAATACCCGTTCTCCTCCAAGAGTTGCTTGATGTTCGTCAGCGCTGTATCGATGCGCTCGCTCGAAAACAAGCTGCCCAGCGCGAGTTTCGACGCATTCACAATCTGCCCCGCCGACGGACGAGGGGGTGCGCCTTCGGCTCGCACCTCGCCGACAAAGTAGTTCGCTGCGGTCGCAAACGACAGCACCACCTGGTTGTCCTTTGTCTCCTCGGCCTCGACCCGTATGTCGGCAAAGCGCCCGGTATCGTACAGCACATGGATGCTTTGACGAACCCCATCGCGCTCTAACCGATCGCCTTGCTTCTGGGGGAGCAGGTCGCGCAGTTGCTGCTGTCCAGCGGCCGATGAAATTGCCGGGAAACGGATTTCTGCGATCATGAGGCCTTGGTACTTCGCCAGGTTGTCCTGCGTGGGCGGCGCCTGCTGCGCTTCTTCACCTTGCTGGGGAAATGGTCCGGCCGCCGCTTGCACGGCGCATGCCGGCGCGATTGCCATGATCAGCAAGCCTGTGAGCAAAGCTCTCCCTACTCGCAAACTCGTCCCTCGCTTCGGCTGGAACTGAATAGTTTCGATGAAGCCCTATGAATCAATGTTGTCTGCCGCGATTTCCCCGCTAACGAACCTGCATCCGCCTGTTCCGGGATTGCGTCTTCACCGAAAGCCTCAGGGTTTCTTCGCGCTCTTTGCGAGGACTTTGCGTCCTTTGCGGTTAGAACACCGCGAAGTACGCGAAGGTCTCGCCCCCCGCTCCCGGCGACGTGCGCTCCCCAAAATCCAGCGGCCCCTATAATAAAGGTTTGTTACGGCTGTGAACGGTGATCTCTTTGGAACTGGACGACCGCTACTCGCGCCAGGTACTGTTCCGCGGAGTCGGCGCGGAAGGTCAGCGCCGCCTTTCGGCCTCGCGCGTCGCTATTGTCGGATGCGGCGCTACCGGCTCGGTGCTCGCTTCCCTGCTGGCGCGCGCCGGGGTCGGCACCCTTCACATCATCGATCGCGATTACGTCGAACCCAGCAATCTACAGCGGCAGTCCTTGTTCGACGAAGCCGATGCCGCTGAATCCCTCCCCAAGGCCATCGCCGCCGCGCGAAAAATCGCGGCCTTCAACTCCCAGATCGTTGTCCAACCGCGCGTCGCCGATCTGACCCCTGCCAACATCGCTTCCTTGCTCGAAAATACGCAGCTCATTCTCGATGGTACAGACAATTTCGAGACCCGGTTCTTGATCAACGATTTCGCGGTCAAGAATTCCCTGCCTTGGATTTATACCGCAGCCGTCGGCAGCTACGGCGTGACTCTCAATGTTCTGCCCGGCCAAACCGCCTGCCTGGCTTGTGTATTTCCCCAGCCTCCGCAAGGCGTCCTCGAAACCTGCGAGACTGCCGGAATTCTGAATTCCGCCGTCAACCTGGCAGCCTCCATCGCCGCCACCGAAGCCCTCAAGTTTCTGGTCGGAGCTCATCAGCACCTGCGCCGCACCCTGTTGTCCTTCGATGTCTGGCAAAATGAGCGCGCCGAAATCACGGCCGACAAGCCCCGTCCCGGTTGCCCCACCTGCGGCCGCCGCGAATTCCCCCATCTTGCCGGCGAAGGCCGCCCCCACATTACGCTATGTGGCCGTAACTCCGTCCAGATCCATGAGCGCAGCCGCCCGCTGAATCTGGCGGAAATGAGTGAACGCCTGCGCCCTCATGGGACCGTCCGCCATAGTGACTTTGTTCTCAAATTCTGGCGCGAACCCTATGAACTGACGCTGTTTCCCGACGGCCGGGCCATCATCAAGGGAACCACCGACCCCGCAGTGGCCAGAAGTCTCTATGCCCGCTTTATTGGGACCTAACAAAAGCCGCGCCCAGAGCGGCATTTCGGGTGTATCATCTTTCAGCTTCAAATTTCGCGGGCCGCTCCGAAAGGCATCTCGGGACGCCGTCCCGCGAATCTCATTACCCAGGTTGATCAACCAGGTTTGATCAAACACGAAGTGGAGGATTTCTATGCGTCAGCTCTCAGTTCTGTGCCTGCTTCTCTTGCTCTCCGGATTGGCCGCCGCCCAGGCCACCATTATTGGCGGAACCGCCGGCAATTGGGCTCCAGCCTACGGTGTGTATGCGGCTCCCTATGTTCCCATGGTGACAACTCCGTCCTTAACCCTGTCCACGGTATCGCCGTCCCCGGTTGGGGCCAGCAACGCCACTTGGGGAAACGTAGCCGGTGCGACCAACGCCACCTTGTCCGATGAGTTTGTCGCCGACCCCCCGGTTGGCGTTTTCACCCAGCCAACCTGGTATGGCCCCTCGGCAGCGGTTGAAGTTGGCGAACCCATGCATGGTCACATGCGGGGCCAGAGAAAGGAGCGAGGCGAAGCCACATTCATCGCCGGGCCCAGCGAAGGCAACTGGAGCGTTGCCCAGCTCATGGTCGGGTCAGCCCCAGCCGCAAAGGCTTCCCGTACCTACACCAACCAGGACGTCGACCGTATGAACCAGAGCAACGGAACCGTCAAGTACGGCGGCAAGACCGAACGTATCTGAAGCTCGACGTTTGTCGCGAGCGGTTAGCCGCATAGCGGCTCCAGAATAAAGCCCACGGCGCAAGCCGTGGGTTTAATTTCGGTAGGTGATCGAGCCCCGCAGGGGCGAAAGACCCACCTTACTTCACGAACTCCCCACTCCCGCCATGCTCCCACGGGTTGTACGTTAGGCAGAAGCGCACCCGCTCGGAAATCGGCGGGTGATCGTAAAACAGGAAAACGTTGACCGGGTTCGGATCGGGATCAGCCAGATCCACCTCGCCTAAGACCTGAAAAGCCTGCGCTGCTACCTGCGCTGAGTCAGGCGTAAGGCCGTGAGTTACTTCCAGTCCATACTGATCGGCCTGATGCTCCACATATCTGCTGAAAGCGCTCCCCACCGGGTTCGCCGCAAAGAACACCAGTGACAGCAAGAACAGCAAGGCGGGCAGCGATGCCCAATCGTCCAGGCCGCGAACTCCCCAACCTGCTCCCCATCGCCCCAGCACCCATCCAATCAGGCGATAGACCAGATAAAAGAAAAGCAGTAACAGCGCGGCCAGGAAGGCCAGTCCTTTGGGGATATGCTCCAGCACGTAATGGCCAGTCTCATGTCCCGCCACATACACAATTTGCGGATTGCTCATCTTGGCGATGGTCGTGTCCCAAACCACCATTCGTTTGGAAGCGCCGATGCCTGTGACATAAGCGTTCAATCCCGTGGTTTTTTCGCCCGCGCCCATCCAGAACATGCGCTCCGGAGGAATGTTCTCCCCCGCTCGTTGCACCATCTGTTCCAGGCTGGCCGTCAGCGCGGGATTCTTCTGTTGCAGTGGTTCGAACTTGTGAAACATCGGGTCAATCACCCAGGGACCTAAAAAGAAAATGAACACGCCGATAGGCATTGCAATCAGCCAAAAATAAAACCACGCGCGGCGCGGGCTGCGGCGCAGCACCATATAAAGCAGCCAGATCATGATCGTCCCAATCGCCAGCCCGATCAGTTCCCCCTTGATCCAGTCCCAACTCCACGAGCCCCATCCCTGCACCGAGATTCCATAGCGTTGCTCGACCACCTCGCCGTAAATGTCCAAAGGCAGCGTGAATACCGCAATAGTCAGCAGCAACAAAGGTGAGAAGACCAGGCCCTGCATAAAGCGTCGGGAACTGGAGCGCTCGGCCCAGTCACGGTATTTCGCTGCCAGTTTGCAGCGCAAGATTAGCCACAGGACCAAGAGGCCATAAGCAAAGCCGATCAGGGCCAGGTGAAAATGGATGCGGTTGCGATCGTGGGCCTTCTTGTAAAGGTCGGACGGGAGGGTGTAAGCAGTGATGGTTTTCTCTGACGCCGCCGTCGTCGGCTGCGAGTTCGACGCCGGCGGCTGATCCTGACCCGGCAGCCATTGCAACATGCAAACTGCAAAAACCCCGGCCAGGATTACAAACCTGAATCTCGTCATGACCAGCTCCCGAAGTGGACGACGACAGTCTGCTCTGACAAGAACCGTTCGTCAACTGAGAGCTGGGGAATGAGATCTGACAACCGACTTTCGTTCACGCGATTCGTCGGTCGTTTACAACACCAGAGGAAGCGTCCCCTCCTGCGCGGTCCGCTCCATTCGAGGTGCGGTTCCCGGCTTCCATAGCTTCACTCTATGAGTCACTCGATAGGCCAACGGCCCGCCGTCCTCCAGTTCGTTGCGCTCAATCGGTCTCGGAATGCACACGAATTCGACTTCCAATTCCTCCGCAGTCGCTCTCACCGTGGTATAGCCGTGTCCTCCGATGTCGACGAAGGAGAAGTGAGGGCCGACCTCCGGATTGGACTCTTTCAGCGCTTGCTGCAAGTCGCCCGTCTTCTGTAGGGCGAGACTTGCCCGCACCCCATGCATAATCGAAAAATTCGCAGCGTCCTGCGCCGGACCACCCGAAGTAGGCTCGTGGACGAAGACGAACCTCAGAGGATCGTCCTTGGGCAACGCATATTCGAAAGCTTCAAAATAACCCGGCGCCGAAATCGATCCGGTAACGAACTCCACGCTCATAGGTTCGAAGGCTTTGGGTGGTAATGATTCTGACAACACACCTGCGGTGAAGGCGTGGCGATCCCCCGCCAGAACAGCGAAGCCTCCGATCTTTTCCTCTCGAACTAAATTCAGAATCTCCGCGCGCTCAGCCCGATACCCAGACCAGTCGTCGTCCTCGATCAAGGCGTAGCCCTCCGTCGGCCACTTCGGTCCGACTCCGGATGGCAAGTTGTGATAGTCGATACGCCAGTCGGTCATTGCAACCGTATTACCCCAGAGCTTCCACGGAGCCTTGGAGGTTCGCAGCCGCTCCAGAAACCAAGCTTTCTGTTCGGCTCCCAGCATCGATTGCGCGGGCGCGCTCTTGCGCGGATTGGGAAGAGCTACTCCACCGAATTCGATGGTGTCAGGCGGATGCCCGCCCGAGAACGTCCGCCCCGCGTCAAGGATCTCCACAATCTCGGCCGGGACCCCGTTAGGAAATTTCTTTGGCACAAAAGCAGCAAATCCTGGCTGGTCTCCCAGAGGTTCCGAGCGAAACGTGCGGTTGTCGGTAAGGATCAACTCCACGTTGCGACCCCATTTGAAAGTGCGATAGAGCTTCAGACTGTTAAGCACCGCCAGATTCCCCGGCTCCAAGCCCAGTCCGCTGCCGTCGAAATCGTGAATGGGCGCGTCTTTAACCGAGGGCGGCACAAACTTATCTATGCCGGCAGAATTCGTTTTGAGCACCCGCGATGGTTGGTACTCGAACCACGCCTGGGCCGCGGCCAGTTTCCTGGTTTGTGCAGGGACAATGCCGGCGCCGAAATTTTCCTGCGTCTGCCAGCCTTTCCATGAGAACTCGTGATTGTCCCACATGCACACGAACGGAAAGTGAGCCCGCGCATCTTGGAGATCGGGATCGAGTAGATAGGCGCGGTAGAGCGCCCGGTAGTCATCCACTGTGGTCGGTACGTAGCAGTCCCGCCGCTTTTCGCCGTGCGGGTAGCGTACGATGTCCCGCAACTTGCGGGCATACACCACCTCCTGAGATCCGTCCTCGGAATACCACACGATTTCGTACACGAAATCGCCCAGGTGCAGCACGAATCCTAAACGCTCTTCCGGCGACCTTCGCTCGTCTTCCCAAATCATTCGCCGGTAGGCAGTCGATGCGCCCTGTTGCACGTTTTGGCAGGATACGAATGCGAAACGTACCGGCTTGCCGTCATCACCCTTCGGGGCCGTGATCGTGCGGCCAATTCTGCTGCCCAAGCCATGCTCGTCGGCAAAGCGGTACCAATAAACGCGGGCCGGCTTCAAACCAGCGGCCAGCACTCGGCATGTCCAGTCGCTCTCCTCCGAAACATTGGTTTCCGCGCTGGCTACCACTCGGTGGAAAGTGCGATCCTCAGCTATCTCGACCGTCAACGTTTTTGCCCGGCTTCCGGCTATGGGCGGCCGTCGAGTCCACAGAATCACACTGTCCGAATGGGGGTCACCCGAAGCCACGCCGTGCGGATACAAATCCCGCCGCTCCTCCCACGAAATGGAAGAACCACGCGCATATGGCCGTGTCCATGCAAGCGCGGCGCCGTAGGATGCCGCCAACGCTAGAAATTTCCGTCGAGTTACCCAGGCCATGAATCACCCCTCCCTGGAAGAACGCAAGTTGTACGGGACGCCTCTTCTACGGTGTAGCTCTTTTTCCACCACCCCGCCATATCCACATTCCGGGCCGCGATCATAACCACTTAAGGAAAAATCATTAGGCGTGAGCGCTGAATCCGCTCGCCCTGTAGTTCGCAAATAGAGCGCACCCCAAAGCCACGCCTTACCGCTGCGCCACACTCTCCAAGGCTTCAAAAAAAAACGGAAAAGAAATCGCCGCCGCGTCGGCTCCCTTCATCACGGTCTCTCCCTCCGCCCGCAATGCCGTCACCGCAAACGCCATCGCAATTCTGTGATCGCCGAAGCAATCGATCTCGGCCCCGTGCAGACTCTGCTTCCCCGGAATTCTCAGCCCGTCCTCGCGCTCTTCGACTTCTGCTCCCATCGCGCGCAAGTTGGCGGCAACGGCCGCAATCCGGTCCGACTCCTTCACCCTCAGTTCACACCCATCTCGGATTTCCACACCGGTCTCGCTGTAAGGCGCAATCGCTGCCAGCACCGGGATTTCGTCAATCAACTTTTCGGTGTATGGACTCTCAATCACCACGCCTCTCAATTCTCCGCCCTGCACCTGCACCGTCCCCATCAGTTCCCCATGGTGCTCCTCCAGTTGCGTGATCGTAATCCGCACACCCATCCCGCCAAGCAAATCCAACAGGCTGCTTCTGGTCGGATTCAATCCCAACCCGCTGATCGTCAATTGCGAACCGGGAAACAGCGCTGCTGCGCACAAGAAAAACGCCGCGCTCGAAAGATCGCCGGGAACCGTCGCTTCCAGCCCATGCAACCGCTGACCACCAACCAGGCTCGCGGTATTGCCCTGAAGTCGCACCTGCGCGCCGAACGCTCGCAGCGCCAACTCGCCATGATCGCGCGTGCGCACCGGCTCTTCCACGCCAGTTTCGCCCTTCGCGAATAACCCGGCAAACAGTACCGCTGACTTCACTTGCGCGCTGGCCACCGGCGTCTTGTAGTGAATCGCTTTGAGATCGCCGCCAGTAATCCGCAGCGGCGCATGGGACCCGTCAGCACTGATCTTCGCTCCCATAGCTTGCAGCGGCGTAATCACCCGCGCCATCGGCCGTCGCGATAAAGACGCATCGCCGGCCAGTTCGCTGCTGAAGTCCTGCCCGGCCAGAATCCCGCTCAACATGCGCATGGTCGAGCCAGAATTACCGCAATCAATCGGCAAAGTTGGCCCTTGCCACCTCGATCCACGACCCTGAATCGTCACTACGTTCTCCGCGCGCTCCCATTCCACGCCCACGGCACGCAGGCAATTCAGCGTGCTGGCGCAATCGGCTCCGGTAGAAAAGTTCTCGAGGCGCGTGCCGCCTTCTGCAATCCCGGCCAGCATGGCATAGCGATGGGAGATGGATTTGTCTCCCGGCAGGCGGAGTGAGCCGGAGATATTTCGCGCGGGACGAATGACGATTTGCTCCGCCATGGATTTATCCAATATAGCGGATGCCTGGAAGAATGGAAGGTCGGGCGTCCTCGCCCACCGCGTTCTAGGAAAGCCTACGCCAGCGCCTGGGCCTCGGCGGTAGCCTCTTTCAGAATATCTGCCGGCACTTCGCGCAGGCTCACTCCAAACTTGAACATCGGGATCTCCGTGCCTCGGCCCCAGCGAGCCACTTCCCAGTGAGCCCGCAAAAACTTCACCTCGGCATGCCCGGTCAAATCCAGTAGTATCGGATGCTCGGCGCGATAAAACTTCTGCGGAAAACTGGTCAGCGGTTTCGCACCCCAGGCAGCCCCGTCCGCGGATCCGAAAATGCTCACGTCGATCGACTCCTGCTCAATGATTTCCGTGATATTCAGACTCAACAGGAACACGCGGTTCTGAGCGCTCTTCACCTCTACCGGAGCGCCGTCGCCCTTGGCAGTGATTACAGTGTTTTCTGGGACCAGGAAGGTATCAATCATGACCAAGGAATTGTAACCCAGAGGTCGAAGGTTTATCCGCATTGATCCGCGGCCAGGTTTTCCTTCGTGTACCTAAGTGTCCTTTGGGGTTAAAGGTCTTGGTTTTTCCTCTGTGTCTCCGTGTCTCTGTGGTGGGTTTGGTCTTAATGCGCGTAAATCCGCGGCGAAAGGTTCCTACGGATTCGTCACCCGCTGCCCCATCGGCGCTGACACTGGCAACGGTTCTTCCGGTATCACGATCCATGCAATCGGATAGGCCAACAGACCAACCCCGGTCAGGAAAGCGGTAAAGAACCAAACCAGCCGCACCAGCGTCACATCCAGGTCAAAGTACTCGGCGAAGCCGGCGCATACCCCGGCAATCCGGCGGTCGGCCCGTGGCCGCAGCAACCGTTTTCGCGCCAGCACTCCGCCCACCCGCGTCCCACAGTAGGCGCACACATTGGCGTCATCCTGAATGACCTTCCCACAGTAGTTGCAGTACATAGGCCAGCCTCCTGAAACATGATACGGAATCTAAGATACACCGGTTCCCAACAAACGGAGGTCTTCTGTCCAGTACGTCCGCGCCTCCCTCCCGAACCAAGAAGGTCACTCACCGGTAACACCCGCGGCGGTGCACACTCTCCAGAAGGAGGCGTAATCCCGATAATCTTTGCCCGGAACAGGTAAATCCTGCCTGTGTAGGTCGGTAGGGTCAGAACTCACACTCTGAAGGTGCGGGGTTTTGCAACAACTTACGAAAGCCCGGCTTTGGCCCGTGATTTGCGGTCAAAGCGGCGAAGGATTGCCATGTCTCAGGTCGCCCACAACACGACGCAAGAGTTTTGGCAGCCCCCGGTAGCCCACCCCCGGTCGTTGCCTGCCCTGGAGAGCGCCTGCGCAGGCTGCGGCTCCGAATTCATGGTAGGCGGACGCTTTTGTCACGTCTGCGGCGCCTCCCGCTCAACCAAATCGGCAACCGTTCCCGCTTGGATGCAACCGCTCGAGTTCTTGAAGACCTTGGAATTCCAAAGCATAAAGGATTGGCTCGGCCTCTCCTTGGCGGCTCTGATTGCCTTCTTTGCAGGTCTGGGATGCATCCTGGCCGCAGTTTCCGTCGGCCTCATCTACTCGGTGCAGAGCCTCGCCGATTTCCAGGCCATCCAACTCTGGCGCCTGGAGTGGTTGCTGGCCGCGCTCGTGGCTTTTGTCGCCGGCATTCTCCTCAGGCACGCCGGCTCCCGCTAACCACAGTCTTCTCCTGGAACACCTGAGCGGCCAGATGTATGATTGGCCGCATGTCGCCCATCAGTTGGAATACCGCGATTCAATACGCTCTCTTGGTGAAAATCGCCGAATCCGTCAATCCCTCTGCCAGTTACGGCGCCCCTGAAATAAATCAAATCAAAGCTGCCGGCTACACCTTCCTTCAAACCCTCTACGGGGATGACCTCGCCACCGATATGGACGCCCATGATGGCGACGTGGTGACGTTCGGGTTCCTCGCTGTTTCCAGTGTCAAAGAATTGGTGGCGATCATTCGAGGCACAGACACGATTCTGGAATGGCTGCACGACGCATCTTTTCTGATGGTGCCCACCCCGATCACCGGCGCCCATGGCTTCACTGAAGATGGGTTTACCGCGATATACAAGTCGCTGAGAATTGGGCCAGCCAACGGCACCCAGTCGGCAAAGGATTCCATCAAGGGCTATCTCGACAATGGCGCTGCGGCTAGCGTGACCGTTTGCGGCCACAGCCTGGGCGGAGCCTTGGCAACGTTTCTCACACTCGATGTGGGATTGAACACTTCCTGTCACGCGCCCACGTCATATACCTATGCCAGCCCACGCAGCGGTGACCACACCTTCGCGGGCTCATACAACGCCGCCATTGCTTCCACTTATCGCATTGAGAATCGTCAGGACCTGGTTCCGAAGTTGCCGCCGATCTTGCCCTTGCCCTACGAGCACGTCAACACCAAATACGAGTTGAATCCGCCGCCCAACCAGATCAATCCGACCATCCCCTGCATGCACCACTTGACCACCTATCTGTGGCTCATGAGCCAGTTGACGGGAGCCACCACGTTCCTCCTCGACGCCGACTGCACCGCAGCGGCGGCAGGAGGTCTTCACGTCTAGAGAGTTTTTCCTTCCCGCGAGCTTCAGTCGGGGATGTCCTCAGTTCACCGGTTCCGGATCGCCGCCCGCGCTCGTTCGCCGCTGCTGATGCATCCGATAAAGATGATGCACCGGCCCGACCCCGCGCCCTAACGGATGAGCATTGACGATTGCTGCCGCTACGTAGGCCTTGGTCAGCAACACCGCTTCCGGCAATCCTCGTCCCAGCGCCAAATGGCACGCCACCGAGGTGGCAAAGGCGCAGCCGGTCCCGTGGGTGGAGTTCGATCGCAAGCGCGCCGACTTGAAGGTTTCCTGCTCGATGCCAGCCTTGCCAGTGAAACTCAGCAGATCAATCGCCTTCTCAAGGTGTCCGCCCGTGATCACCACAGCGGCTGCTCCCATCTCGTGTAGCTTGTGGGCCGCCGTCCGCATCTGCTCCAGATTGGTCACCGCCAGACCGGTCAGCGCGGAGGCTTCATCGATGTTCGGCGTTACCACCGTCGCCAGCGGGATCAGCTTCTCTGCCAGCAGTCTGGCCCCCGCAGGTTCCAGCAAGTCCGCGCCCGAGGAACTCTTCAAGATTGGATCCAGCACCACGTTCGGCAGCTTGTGCTTGCCCAGGAACTCCGCCACCGCCCCAACCGCTTTGGCCGAACCCAGCATTCCGATCCGGACCGCCGAAATCTCCAGGTCGCCGGCCAGTTCTTCCAGGGTCTCGGTCAGCAGGTCCGCTGCAACCGGCTCCACCCGGCGCACTCCGCCCGTCGATTGCACCGTCAGCGCCGAAATGCAACCCACTCCATAGCACCCATGGGCGGCTATAGTCTTGATATCCGCCGTTACACCCGCCCCTGAGGAGGGGTCAAAGCCAGCGATACTGAGAACCACAGGTGGCGTTGGAGCCATAGACGAAATGTACCGAAAAACCGGTTACCGCAAAAAATATTTCTGCGCCGACAGCAAACCCGACGTCGTTCTTGCACCGTAACCCATTGAATTAAAACTATATAACGCTTTCTCGATCCTAACTGCATGAAAACAAAAGGCAGGCAAATATTTCCCGGTGCACCATTATCGGGTTATTTACTATTATATAAACACGTAAGTGAATGCTATCACAAGGACATTGCATGATTACCTAAGCTATACAGTAAGTTACGTGAGATATCCATAACTGCCTGGTTACATTCCTGCGAGGAATTTGCCATTGACACGCCAGCCCCACGTCGGTAGCATTTTCAAACACTCATTAAAACTATTCAGGGATACGACTTTTTGAGACACGAGGTGATTTGAATGCGTAGACTCTTCGCTCACGGACTAGTGAGCATTTTGGCGGTCGTCAGCATCGGAGCGGCACCGGGGTCGAAGGGCTCCGAGTCCAAAGACACTGAAGTAACGTTACACAAGCCGGCGGCGCCGACTGTCAAGGCCGTTTCTCCGGTGAAGCCCAAGCCCCATCCACCCTATCAAGTAGGGACGGCGTCTTGGTACGGCGAGTATTTTGAAGGCCGGGCCACCGCCAGCGGTGAACCCTTCCACATGTACGAACTCACCGCCGCCCACCCCACCTTGCCTTTAGGCACCTGGGTTCGGGTCACGAATCTAAGCAACGGCCGCCGGATTTTTGTCCGCATCAATGATCGCGGACCGATCGTCCCTGGCCGCATCATCGACCTTTCCTATAGCGCCGCTCAAGCGCTCGCCTTCCAGGAAAAAGGTCTGCAACAAGTGCGCCTCGATCTGGCTTCCGCCCGCGACGCCCAGCCTAAGCAAATCGCCATGTTCCAGCCGGTGGCGTACTAACCAACAGACGTTTACACTGCAATAGATGCACGATCCGCGTCAGCGTTTGATCGTCGCTTTGGATGTATCGTCCGCGGCCGCCGCCCACAAGATCGTGGCGGCCGTGGGCGATTCCGCCTTCTGCTACAAAGTCGGGATGCAACTCTACACCGCCGAAGGCCCGCAGGTCGTGCGCGATCTCGTCAGCTCCGGCCGTAAGGTCTTTCTCGACCTCAAATATCACGACATCCCCACCACCGTCGCCGCAGCCGTGCGTGAAGCCGCCCAGCTCCATGTGACCATGCTTACCGTCCACGCTTCCGGGGGCGGCAAGATGCTGGCCGCCGCCACCCAGGCAGCCGCGTCCGCCGATCCTTCCCTCATGGTTCTAGCCGTCACCGTGCTCACCAGTCTGGACGATCGCGATCTCGACAAACTGGGGGTTCACGGCCGACTGCGCGACCAGGTTCTGCGATTGGCAGCCTTGGCTCTAACCAACGGTTGTCGTGGAATCGTGGCCTCCGCCCGCGAGGCTGCCGACTTGCGCCGTGAATTAGGCAGCGACTTTGCTATCGTGACTCCAGGCGTGCGTCCGGCTGGCGCCGACGCTGCCGATCAAGCCCGAGTCGTCACTCCCGCCGCCGCCATCGCCGCCGGGGCCAATCATATCGTCGTCGGCAGGC
Organism: Terriglobales bacterium; assembly: GCA_052147055.1. Taxonomy (GTDB): domain Bacteria; phylum Acidobacteriota; class Terriglobia; order Terriglobales; family Acidobacteriaceae; genus JABCZH01. Next base: position 14,322 of record JBKQLO010000181.1, on the reverse strand, counting down.
CCATCACCGAAGCCGCCGACCCCGGCAGCGAAGCCCGCGCCATCCTCGCCCAAGTCAGCTTCTAGCAACTCGCTGAGAACTGAGAACCGGCATCTGAGAACTGAATTTCAGACCCACAATCTAGAAGCCGGACTTACAGCTTCTCGTAAAACTCGCACCCCGAGCACGAAATAAAAATCCCGCCAGAAATCCCCCGCTCGCGGTCTTTCACCCGCTTCACAATGCGCGTCGGCTTGCCACACTTCGGGCAATCCGTGCTCTTGGTCGTATCCATCACCTTCTTGCGATCTGCTGTCTTTGCGATCTTCATCTCAGTCTCCTGACCACGCCGCCGCCGGCTCCGGCCCTGGGCTTCAAATTAAGAAGATTTCGGGAGTGCTTCTGAAGGCTGGTCCGCGCGGCAGCCGAAAATAACGTCCGTCCCCAATTTTACACGACTCGCCTGCCCGCCGGGGAGTTGCGATCTTTGCCAGACCTTTGCGTCCTTCGCGGTTAAGCCGTTGACCCGTCCCGCCTACTTCGACACTGCCGCAAACAAATCCGAATGCAGCAGCGACTGGAATTGCTTGTCGTCCGCCTTGAAGTGCATCTGCAAGTTCGAGCCATCGGAGTTCACCACAACGTTCTGTAGCGCCACTTTCTCGATCGCCGACGCCGTCATCTTGCGGTAGATAACGCCCGCCTTCACCAGCGACGACAGCGTCCCTGCCGTCACCGAGTCCGAGCTGACCACATCCAGATCAAAGGTCACGCCATTGGTGAAGTTCATGGTGTAACGCGAACCCTGCACCCGCTTCTTCACCATGTCGAAATCCGCCAACTTGCCGGCATCCCCGAGTGCCGAAATCAGCATGTTCTGCGTTCCCTGCTGATCCAGCACGCTCCACACCGTCCCCGATTCCACCCCCCCAATCAGGTCGGCGACCGGACTGTTAGAGTCCAGCCCGGGGTTGTACCCGTCTCGAGTGTCGAGCGCCCCTTTGAGCGCTGCGCCGTCTCCGAACAACAACGTATTGTCGTCCAGAAATGTCATTTCCATCCCGTTCGACATGGGATAAATATCGCTGTCGTGATACCTGAGCGGCTTAATCTTGTTCAGCCGCATTTTCTTCAAAACCACCTTACTCGAGAACGACCCTTGCGCCGCGCCCACCACCCGCACTTCGTTCTTGGGGCCTCGGTAAGACGCGAAGGTCAACTGGTCGGCATCTTTGTCAGGGTTAATGCCGACCGTCTTTAGCTGGTCCTCGAACTCTTTAAGGCTGGGTGGCAGCACCTGCGCCTTCAGCGCCATCGCGGTATCGGAGTTCTTCAGCGTGCGGTAGTCCACGCTGATGATCTGCTGCACAGTTGAGGGGATGGCATTGCGCGCCGAACTCGGCATCGCCGCACCCCACGCCGCGGGGAGCGTGAACAGGAACACCCACAGAGCAACTCTTGCTGCTTTCATAAACACTCTGCCTCTTGAAGTTATAGGTTCTTAGATGCAGAACGGGCCGGAACCGTAACCTTGCATCCCTGACCTTATTGTATTCCACGTGCAAGCTTGGAATCCCAAACCAAAGGACATCGTCTGTACCGTCGCAGGTACGGGGGCGCACCGGTCGGCGCGGACGGCCTGTTCTCAGAGTCTTCCTCTGTGTACCTTCGTGTCCTTTGTGGTTGCCGCTTTTCTCTGCGTCCTCTGCGAACTCTGCGATAGAAGCTTCTCGCTTTCCGAACTCTGCGGCCTGGTTTAGGTTCTCCCCACCCGCTTCCTCACTTCCGCCACAAACCCCACATCCTTGATCGACTCCAAATTGATCTCCACATTCGCCAGTGCCCCCTGAATCGCCGCTTGCGCCAACGCTTTGGCCGTAGTCAAGTCCGATTTCATGTTGGGATTCGTCATCGGCCCTAGCTTCTCCGCGATCCCCACCACTTCCCTCGCCTTCTCCGCCACGCCCAAGGGCACACTAGTCGCCTGCTTCAACGCCGACTCAATCGCCTTGTCCCCATCCGCCGACCCTTTCGCCTGCTTGTAGGCCTTCATCACCAGGTTGAACGACTCGGCGTCGGCATCAATCGCCGCTTTCAATTCCTCGCGCAACTGAGAAAGCCGCGCAATCGCCTCGCTCAGTTCCCGTTCATGTTGCAGATAAGCCTTCTTCCCCCGCGACATCGCCGCCACCATGGTTGCCAATCCAGCCGCCATCGCTCCACCAGCCGCTGCCGCGCTGCCTCCTCCGGGAGTTGCCGTCGGCGCCGCCAATTGTTCAACAAACGGTTCAACCCCCGCCCGCAGCCCGCCGATTGCCATCTTTCCGCCTATCACCGCCGTCAACCGATTTTCCAGAATCAGCGACGAATCGAAATTCTCCACCTGCAAGAACCATTCCGCCGCCGATTCCAAAGCCTTCTTCGGAATCAAACCCACAATCTCGCTGCTGACAGGCGTCACTCCATACCGTGCCGCTTCCCGCTTCACCATCTCGAAAACACGATGCACCGGCGTCTGCTCAAAGTCAGTCAGATTCATCGAAACTTGCGCCAATCCTCGCACCAGAAACCCAGCGCCTTTTACGAACCGCATCCCTCCACTCGAAGCCCGCACCGCCTTAGCCACTTTCTTCGCGATATCCACATCCGGCGTGTTCAAAAAAACGTTGTAGGCGATGAGAAATTTCCGCGCCCCTACCACCGTCGCCCCGGCCGTCGGATGCACCCTCGGCTCCCCGAAATCCGGCTTGCGCGCCGGATTGCTGGCAATCTCCGCCCGGATTCCCTCAAATTGTCCACGCCGAATGTTCTCCAAATTCGTCCGCTCCGGCGTGGTAGCCGCGGCTTCGTACAAGTAAACCGGAATCTTGTGCCGCTTCCAGATCTCCGCGCCCACATGCCGCGCCATGGCCACACAATCTTCGATGGTCACGCCTTCAATCGGAATAAACGGCACCACATCCGCCGCGCCCATCCGCGGATGCGCCCCCTGATGCACCGTCAGATCGATCAACTCCGCCGCCTTGCCCACCCCTCGGATCGCCGCTTCCTGAATCGGCTCGCGCTCCCCCACCAGCGTGATCACGCAACGGTTATGATCGGCATCCATCTCCCGATCCAGCAGGTACACGCCATCCATCTTCATGGCCTCAACAATGGCATCCACTTTGCCCTTGTCCCGGCCCTCAGAAAAGTTGGGAACACATTCCACCAGTGTTGACATAAGCGAGAAGAATAGCTGGGTGGGTCGTAACGCCGCAACTCAACCTGTAGACCTGATCGTCATCAGAGGCGGGTTTCTCCGCGTCCTCCGCGGCTTTTCTCTGCGCCCTCTGCAATTAAGGATGTTGCCTTGCCGCGACGAATTTCCTCTGGGAACCTCTGTGCCCTCTGTGGTTAAGCTTTTGCGCCCTTACCGGTGCCAGAACTTCCCCACCCCCACCCGCACCTGCACCGTATTGATCCCCGGATTCGGCGTCGCCAACCCCGCATTCGAAATATGCAGGTAGCGCGCCTCCACACTCCACGCATATTTCCCAAATACATGCACTCCGAACGCCGCCGCTGAGGTGAAGTTCACATCGTTGGTGAACGCAGGAACATCTTTATTGGTAAACAACGTCCCGCCATTCAATTCAAAGTACGGCGCGACCGATCCGCGCGTAGCAAAGTTCCACTTCAAGCCCAGCGGACTGAATCCCCCACCGTACGCGGTGTCCAGCTTCTGAAACACCATGAACACCGGGGTCGCGTCGAGCACATACTCGAATCGTCCTTTCAAAAATCCCGGCCCATGCGGCTTCGTCAGAATCCATCCATACCGCACACCCACATTCCAGACGCCGGTGTCCGCCCTGCCTCCAGAAACCGAATGCCCTCCGCCAGTCCACACCTGAAGTTCATTCCCACCTTCTTCCGGACGCGCCTGCGCCCACGCCAGCGAACTCAGCAGCAACCACGCCACAACTAGAGCGTTCTTCATCAAGCTCGCAAGATAACAGGAAACTTTGTGAACTGCCAAGCACCCATCCCCTTGATTAAGCTCCCCAAACAAGGCACACTGTCACGAACCTAACTCAGGAGCCTTTATGCCCAAATACGTAATCGAACGGGAACTACCCGGCGCCGGCAAACTTTCTCCCCAGGAGCTTCAGGCAGTTTCACAAAAGTCATGCGGCGTCTTACGCAACCTCGGTCCGTCCATTCAATGGATCCACAGCTACGTCACCGACGACAAAATCTACTGCATCTACAACGCTCCCAACGAAAAAATGATTCGTGAACACGCCAGCCAGGGAGGCTTTCCCGCCAACCGCATCTCCGAGGTCAAGTCAATCATCGATCCCACCACCGCGGAATGAACTCACCTACAACCCCAACCCTCCATCCACGGCCATAATCTGACCCGTGATGAAATGCGGCGCGGTCGCAAAGAACAGCACCGCCGCCGCAATCTCCTCGCCTGTCCCATTCCGCCGCATCGGAGTCTCTTTCGCCATGCGTCGCATAAACCCCGCTGCCGCTTTTTCTCCCAGATCAATCATTCCCGGCGCTACGCAATTCACCGCAATCTCCGGTGCCAGCGCCTTGGCCATCACCTTGGTCAGCATGTGCACCGCCGCCTTCGACGAGCAATAATGCGCATGCGTCGCCCACGGCCGCAATCCGCCCAGCGACCCCATGTTGACGATCTTTCCCCGCCGTTCCCGCAACAGCTTCACTGCCTCCCGCGAAACCAGAAACGGTCCCCGCGCGTTCGCCGCAAAAATCGCATCCCACTGTTTCAACGTCAGTTTCTCGAATTCCACCGTCTCGTAATTCCCAGCATTGTTGACCAGAATGTCGATTCCGCCCAGTTCTTTTCTCGTCTCCCTGATCGCCGCCTTCACACTCTTTTCGTCGGTAACGTCGCACCGCACCGCCACCGCCCGCACCCCGAAGCTGCCGACATCGATCACGGTATGCTGCGCCTCACGCATCGACTCGCGAAACGTGATAGCCACATCGGCCCCTGCCTGCGCCAGGGCCAACGCCGAAGCCCGTCCCAGGCGCTGTGCCCCGCCCGTAATCAAGGCGACCTTACCCGCCAGTGGTCGCTCATCAGCCTTTGACATTCCGCGATTGTAACCCCTCGCCCGCAGCGAAGCCCAATCCTGGCCCATCGTCGGCGAAGCGTCTTCCCGTCCCGACCCCTGGCCCACTTTCTTCAAGTCCCCATGACAATTTGTTGACAACTCTTCCCGCATTTCATAGTAGCGTTGCTGGCTTGGAATCAGGCTTCAGCGGGCGCAGTTCAAGTCAAGTGAGGAGGAACAGTTATGGACACCGACACGATCTTTCAGCGCGTTTGGTTGTTGATTTTCTCTATCGTGCTCATTGCTTCCACCCAGGCTGCCGCACAGGCCGGCCAACTCGATCCCACCTTCGGTCAGGGCGGCATCGCAACCACAGACTTCGGAACCCAAATCAATAGCGACTTTGCCACCGCGAGCGCGGTCACCATTCAGCCTGACGGGAAGATTGTGGTTTGCGGTGGCGCTCCCGGTACCAACGGCTTTCCCAACGCCACAGTCGCCCGTTACAACACCGACGGCAGCCCGGACAAGGGGTTTGGAAACGCCGGCGTGACCACCATTCTGGGGCAGTTCGAGCTCTTTACCGCAATCGCACTACAGACCGACGGCAAGATTGTGGCCACAGGCGCCGGTGGCGAGTCCATCGACGTGGTCCGATTCAATTCAAACGGACAGCTTGATTCTTCGTTTGGCACCAACGGGATCGCAGCCTTCACTGCCCTGGGCAGCTCGACCAGCGGTATCGTGGTGCAGCCCGACGACAAGATTCTAGTCGGCAACGGCAATCTGCTCATCCGTTTCCTGCCCAACGGCCAGCCCGACCTCGGCTTTGGCAGCGGAGGCTCGGCCAGGGTTGCTGGCTATAATCCCACCGCACTGGCTCTCCTTCCCAACGGCAGGATCCTGGTCGCGTCTTCCCTTGTCAGCAGCGGCTTCGAAAATCCCGGCTTTGTGACGCGCTATAACTCGGATGGCAGCCTGGACGCGAGTTTCGGCATCAACGGCCAGTTGCCCGTCCCCGGCCCCGCCACCGCGATGGTTCTTCTAAATGCTGGGCCCTTCGCTGGAGAATTCCTGGTCGCTGGGAATCTCACCACCAGCGTTACCGGCCCAGTCAACGGTTTCGAAGTATCTGGCTATAAGGGCGTGGGCACCGTGGATGCCAGGTTCGGCACCAACGGCGGAGCGGTTACGCCGATCCCAGATTTCCCTGCGATTGCGACTTCGGGCCTCGGGCTTCAGTCGAGCGGCGACATTGTAACCTCGGGCACCGCGTCGGCAAGCCTCACTCCGAACGTGTTTGCCCTGGCTCGCTACACCCTGGCCGGCCGCCTTGACACTACATTTGGCACCGGCGGAATCGTCACCACCTCTTTGCCCAACACCAGCCAGGTCTTTGCTAACGGTCTCGCAATTCAGTCGGACGACAAGATCGTAGTGATTGGGAATTTCACAACCTCGGAGCTTCACGGTCAGTTCGACACTGGCTTCAAGCTGGTTCGCTACCTGGGTCACTAACACCTGCGTGGCAGGAGCTCTGGTAGTTCCTGCCACTTTCATCCAGATCATCACGTGCTTCCTTCGGCCGGTCTCTGCTACACTCGCCGCGTGCCCGATCCCCGCCAGGTCGTGCTCTACACCCGCAAAGGCTGCCACCTTTGCCAGATCGTCAAAGAAACCCTCACCAAACTCCATCGCCGGGGCGGCTTCACCTGGCAGGAAATCGATGTCGACTCCGACGACCAACTCCACCGCCAATTCACCGACGAAGTCCCCGTCGTCTTCATCGACGGCCGCAAAGCCTTCAAATACCGCATGGACGAACACGAATTCCTCCGCAAACTCGCCAGCTGATTCTGAGAACATGAGAACTGTTTTCTCGCCCGCCTGCGTTAATCTGCAATAGCCAAGGCTTGATCTTGCACTCCGTTCTGTCGAGGTCGCCAGTGACAGGCACAGTGGGCGAACAGACGGCGCACACTTGTGCTAACGCCTGATTTCGTCAGTTGACTATTGCAGCTTCGCGTATTCCGCTTTGGCTTCTTTCAGGATGGGGATGTCGGGGTCGGCGTCTTTCCAGAGGGTGAGGAAATCTTTGTAAGCGGCGAGCGCGCGCACGCGGGCGGTATCGGCATCCGCTCCCTGCGAGGCTTTCGACTGCATGGCGTTGGCTCGAGCCTTTCCGAGATGCGCCAAAGCTCCCGTCCAGCAGTTCCAGACAAGGCCGTTGTGGTCGAGAATCTTTTGAAACTCCGCAGCAGCTTCCTTGCCCTGCCCTGCCGCCAGGTATGCCTCTCCGCGCACATACGCCGGGTAGAGGCAGGAAGTATTGGCTGTGAACAAAATTCCGCCCAATTCTAATGGTGAAGCAGCTTGCAGTGCATTCAAGGCAGCCGCCGGGTCCTTTCGGTCCAGTGCCACCTGTGCGTGAATCGCCGGCAACCACAGCGACTGTATCTGAGTATTCAGCGGGAACTTTTTGCTCAGATCTTGTGCCATCGATTCGGCTGGCGACGTATCTCCCGCCAAGGCATAGGCAAGCGAGGCTTCCACCGCCACTGCCTGACTTGTCGGTGCCAGCCTCAAGGCCGCCGTCGCGTCCCGGCGGGCTTCCGCTGGGTTGCCGTAAACGGCTTCTCGTTGAGCGGCAATCGCCTGCCAGGTTGCGCCCGTCTCCTTGCTATCGGCCCGGATGGCAGAGTCCACCGCCCGTTTCGTCAGTTCCCTCGCCTTGCCCAGATGGCCGCCGTAGGCTTCGGTGTCGGATGCGAGCGAAAGTCCAAAGTTTTCTTCGGGCCTGCCCGCAAACCACTGTTGTTGCTCCGCCATGGCTGCCGAGTCCGAAGCGAGAAAGGCAAGAGCGTAGAGAAGGACGCGGATGTCGATGCCATCGAGCTTCCGCGCCTCCGCCTGGCGGAGGGTCTCGCGTGCGTCGTCGAAACGCTGCAAGGCGAGGTCGTTTGTGCCCTTTTGGCCGTAGACAGACGAATCGGTCCCCAGGCGCGTGGACTGCCTGGTGCACTCCTCGGCTTTTTCGTACTGACCTTCTTCCACGTAGTCTATGCCCAAGTTGCCATAGGCTCCGGCAGCTGTGCGTGGGTAGCTTGTAATCTGTGCCTGATGGATCTCGGCGGCTTTATCCAGTTCCCCGGTGACGCTGCGGTAGTAGCTGGAGGCGATCAACAGCCTTTCCGGCTCGCTCGCGTGCTCCTTCATCTGAAATGCCTTGGTGTAATACTCGCTTGCCCGTCCGAGTTCGCCGCGATTCGAATAGCGTTCGCCTACTTCCCTGTAGCAAAAAGCGAAATTCGGATCAAGCTCGAGGGCACGCTGATAGTAGAGGAGACTCGCGGTGGTGTCGCGAGTTCTGGCGGCAACGCTATAGGCCTTCAGAGCCTCCAGTGAGGAAGTGGTGGCTTCTATGAGCGGAATATCGAACTTTTGCACGGTAGCCAGTGATTCGCCCAGTTCGCTCCTCAGCTTGGACCCTGCTTCTCCGAGCGTATGCAGCACCTTCTCCTTAGATGCCACTGTGACTTGCTGTTGCGCCAGGGTGTCTCCATTCTGGCAGTTCACCGCCTTCAACCCCAAGACATATTCACTGCCCAGAGAGCCAATCGATCCGGCAAGATAAGCCTTGCTGCCGGCCCGCTGGCAAACTTCGCGGGCGAGCTCGGGCGTGAGCTTAGTATCAGCCGGACGGGTCATCTGCTGCAAGGTCTTCGCAACCTCGCCGTCGGAGAGCACATTGAGGAAAGGCGATTGCCGCAGAGAAACAGTGAGCGCCGTTTTTAGCGTGTCGTCGAAGACGGCATCGCCGGTGCTATTGTCAAAATCGGCAAGGACGATGGTATCCTTCTCGGTCAGGTGGTGGGTGCTCTGGCGCGAGCGAAAATAGAACACCCCCGCGATTGCAGCAGCAGCGAGGATCACCGCTGCGGGAACCAGCACCCTCCAGATTTTTCTGCTCGCGCCGGTGACATTCAGAGCGCTCGATGGCGAACTTCGATCAGGCGCAGTAGAAGTACGGGTTGCGGGCGACGGCGGTGGACCGACCGGAAGGCCGCTTTCCTGTGCCAGCGCCACAGAACCTGAACTCGCAGCTTTGGCTCGTCCCGTCTCGGTATCTCGCTTCAGCCGTTGCAGGTCAGCTCGCATTTCCGCCGCGCCCTGGTAGCGGAGATTGCGGTCTTTCTCCAGAGCTTTGTTGATGATGTCTTCCAGTTTGGGCGGGATGTCACGATTGAAACGAATGGCAGGAGGCGGATCAAAATCGAGGATAGCTTTGAATATGAGTGCAGAGGTTTCACCGTGGAATGGCAACTGTCCAGTGGCCATCTCGTACAGCACTGCACCAAAGGAAAATAGATCGGAGCGAGCGTCCAGTTCCTTGCCCTTGGCCTGCTCAGGCGACATATAGGCAATCGTTCCTAGCGTCGAGCCGGGACTGGTCAGGTATTGTTCATCCACAGTCTGAGTGTTGGCGGCGGCGGTCTGGCTTGAAGAAGACGACATCGGGGCAACCTTCGCCAACCCAAAATCCAGAATCTTGGCGTGTCCGCGCTTGGTCACGAAGATATTCGCAGGCTTGATGTCGCGATGAACGATGCCTTCTGCGTGGGCGGCGTCCAGGGCGTCGGCAATCTCGATGGCCAGCGACAGAATTAACTCGGTCTCCAGCGGACGCCCCGCGATCTTGTGTTTCAGCGTCAGGCCGTCCAGAAACTCCATGACAATGAACGGCTGACCGTCCTGTTTGCTGATTTCGTAAATCGTGCAGATGTTGGGATGATTCAGTGCGGAAGCCGCTTCCGCCTCGCGTTGAAATCGGGCTAGGGCTTGGGGATCGTTGGCAACATCTTCCGGCAGAAACTTCAAGGCTACGAAGCGGTGCAAGTTTACGTCTTCGGCCTTGTAGACGATACCCATCCCTCCGCCGCCGAGCATTTCAACGATGCGGTAGTGCGAGACCGTCTGGCCGATCATGGCGCGACGACATGGTAGGCGGAACGCGAGGGCAAGTCAATGAGAGGTAATGAGTTGACTCGTGCAGGCAAAGTCAGTTGGCGTAAAATCGCCATTGCACGCAATATAAAAAGGCGCCCACTTTTGCGGTAGGTTGAGATTGTTGGATCACCAACCTAGCGAAAGGAGCACCTTTATGAGTCAGGAAAAGTATATCGGCATGGACGTTCATCAGGCCACCATTTCAGTTGCCGTGATGGATGCTGCTGGCAAGTTGATCATGGAATGCCTGCTGGAGACCAAGGCAGCCACCATTGTCGAGTTCCTCCAAGGACTGCATGGAACTCTGTCGCTGACTTTCGAAGAAGGAACGGCAGCGGCTTGGTTACACGATCTGCTGAAGCCACACGTCAGCCGGCTGGTAGTCTGCGATCCGCGCAAAGCGGCTTTGTTGAAAGCAGGCAACAAGAGTGACCGGATCGATGCGCGCAAGCTGGCCGAGATGTTACGCACCAACCAACTCCACTCGGTCTACCACGGCGAGCATGGGATGCGCACGTTGAAGGAACTAGGGCGCAGTTATCTGACCGTCACCAAAGATGTGACCCGGGTGATGAATCGGATCAAAGCGCTGTATCGCAGCTGGGCCATTCCCTGCAGCGGCACCGCGGTCTACGCTTCTCGCCATCGCACCGAGTGGTTGGCCAAAATCGTGGAACCAGGAGTGCGGGTTCGAGCCGTGCATTTATACCAGCAACTCGATAGTCTGCAACCCCTGCGTCTGGAAGCACGACGCGAACTCCTGCAGGAGAGCCAGAAACATGCGGCGGTGAAGCGACTCCGCCAGATTCCTTCGATCGGCCCGATTCGGGCCGCTCTGCTGGTGGCCTTGCTGCAGACCCCTCATCGATTCCGCACCAAACGCCAACTCTGGGCCTACAGTGGTTTCGCCGTGGAGACCCACGACAGCGGCGAGTACCGCTATGTGCGCGGTAAACCGCAACGCAACCGCGAACGCATCACCGTGCGCGGCCTGAATGACAACTACAACAAGGATTTGAAGAATCTGTTCAAAGGGGCTGCCATCTCTGCCAGCACACGTCCTGGTCCTCTGCACGACTTCTATGTTGCTTTGGTTGCCAAAGGGATGCGGTCGACGATGGCCCGACTCACCTTGGCACGGAAGATTGCCGCCATTAGTTTAACCATCTGGAAGAAAGGAGTGAGCTTCGACCCGAAACAGTTGCAGCAGCAAGCAGTTTGAGCATCGCTGAGGAAGAGGCCTTTCCATCTCTAGGATTTCCCTGGTGGTGGTCGGTCGGGTTCTGAAGATGCTCGGTTCGAGGGGAGTATCCGTCAATGAGATCGGCCCTGTGTGCTTCGGCACCGAGTCACCCATTACACGTTATGCCCCCTCGGATAACCAGAAATAGCCATAGGCCACGAGCCTCGGATAGAACCATGGTTGACGCACCAGAACCCCTGTCGCTTGCCGCTCTTTCCAACTCGATTGGGCCGCCACGAACACAGGAGAAACTTCTCAGAATGGACAAAACCCCAAACCCTCCCAGGGAAGCGAAACTACAGTGGGCTGGATCTCGAGAAAAGAAATCTCGCCTCCGGTCGAGGCAGAACTTTTTTCTTGACATCCCTTTTTATAGAACTCATTGACTAAAAGCCGCCTAGCTCGGCTTCCACCGCAGCACGGGCTTCCTGGCTGCAGCCACTTCATCCAGCCGCGAAACCCGTGTGGTATGCGGCGCGGCCAGCACCATCTCCGGATCTTCTTCCACTTCCTCGGCGATCGACTTCATAGCCTCGATGAAGAAATCCATCTCTTCTTTAGACTCGCTCTCAGTCGGCTCGATCATCAGCGCGCCCGGCACAATCAGCGGAAACGCCGTGGTGTAAGGATGAAACCCGTAGTCGATAAGCCGCTTGGCGATGTCCATCGTCTTGACGCCCTTCTTCGCCTGCAACTTGTCACTGAATACCACCTCGTGCATGCTCGGAGTCGAGTAGGGAAGATCGTAAGCGCCCTCGAGTCCTTTACGGATGTAGTTCGCATTGAGCACCGCGTCTTCGGTGGTCTGGCGCAGACCGTCAGGTCCATTGGCCAGTGTGTAGGCCAGAGCACGCACAAACATTCCGAAATTTCCGTAGAACGCGCGCACCCGGCCTACCGACTGCGGCCGGTTATATTCGAAGCCTAACGTCCCGTCGGGTTTCGTGATTACGACCGGTGTAGGCAGGTATGGCTCCAGAATCTTTTTCACCGCCACGGGACCCGAACCTGGTCCGCCGCCGCCATGCGGCGTGGAAAAAGTCTTGTGTAGATTCAAGTGCATCACATCCACGCCGAAGTCACCCGGCCGCACCTTGCCGACCAGCGCGTTCATGTTGGCGCCGTCCATGTAGAGCAGGCCGCCCTTGGCATGCATGATGTCGGCAATCTTATGGATCTCGTGCTCAAACACGCCCAGCGTATTGGGATTGGTGAGCATGAGCGCGGCGACATCTTCATTCATTTGCGAAGCCAGCGCGGCCACATCGACCATGCCTTGCGGATTCGACTTCAGATTCTCAACTGCATATCCGACGGTCGCCGCGGTCGCCGGATTGGTGCCGTGAGCAGAGTCGGGAATCAGGATTTTCTTGCGCGCATGACCCTTGGATTGATGGTACGCACGCACCAGCAGCAGCCCGGTGAATTCGCCGTGCGCGCCGGCGGCCGGCTGCAAAGTGATGGCGTCCATGCCGGTGATCTCAATCAGGCAATCGCTCAGCGTCTTGAGAATGCGCAACGCACCCTGCGAAATCTTCTCGGGCTGGTAGGGATGGCCGTTGGCCAGGCCGTCCAGGCGCGAAACCACTTCATTCACTCGTGGGTTGTACTTCATAGTGCAGGAACCCAGCGGATACATTCCCAGATCAATCGCGTAATTCCAGGTCGAAAGCCGGGTAAAGTGGCGGATGATTTCGATCTCGCTCACTTCCGGCATGTGGCCCAGATCCTTCCGTTCCGCCGCACCCAGCAGCTTCGCGGTATCGACTTCCGGGACGTCAAGCGGTGGCAGCCGCCACGCAGCTTTTCCTGCGGAAGACTTCTCGAAGATCAGTCCTTCATTCTGATTGACGTGGGTAGTGGCTTTGCGGGGGATGTGCTTCATCGCGCCACCTCCTCGACCCCGGTTTCCACCGCAGACTTGACCGAGCCTTCGCTCTCAGCTACCAGCCCCACGGCAGTATCAATCGCGGCGCGAGTGGTCAACTCAGTGCAGCACCACAGAGCCGCATCGCCCAGCTCGGGGTAGAACTTCTTCAGCGGGAAACCGCCGACGATCTTGTGTCCCAGAATGCGGCTGTTGATGGCGTAAGGATCCTCGCTGGTTTGCGCCACAAACTCGTTGAAGCGGGGAGCAGCTGAGAACAGTACTTTGGCGTGCTTGCCGAACTGCTGCACTGCATAAGCGGTCTTGGCCAGATTTTGTTTCGCCAGCTCTTTCAATCCGACCTTGCCATAAATCGTCATGAAGATATTGGCCATCAGGGCGACCAGCGCCTGGTTGGTGCAAATGTTGGAAGTCGCCTTCTCGCGGCGGATGTGCTGTTCGCGGGTAGCGAGTGTGAGGACGAATCCACGTTTGCCGTTGCGATCCGTGGTCTGGCCGACCAGACGGCCGGGCATCTGTCGCACATATTTTTCGCGGGTTGCAATCACGCCGCAGTAGGGCCCGCCAAATCCCAGGGGCACACCAAACGATTGCGCTTCCATGGCGACCACGTCGGCCTGCCGGGGCGGTTCCACAATGCCCAGCGATATGGCTTCGGCAATCGAAACCACCAGCATGGCGCCGTTCTTATGGGCAATTTCGGCGACCGCGTTCGCGTCCTCAATCGTGCCAAAGAAATTCGGCGACTGAATCAGCACGCAGGCGGTGTCTTGATTCACCGACTTTTCCAATTCCTTCAGATCGACTCGGCCGCTGTCGGCGTATCCGACCGTCGTGACCGGCATGCCCTGATGAAACGCATACGTCGCCAGAACCTCGCGATATTCCGGATGCACATTGCGGGCAACCACCGCCGAACGCCGTCCAGTAAGGCGCACGGCCATCATCACGCCTTCGGTCGCTGCCGTCGAACCGTCGTACATGGAAGCATTTGCCACTTCCATGCCAGTCAGCTCGCAGATCATGGTCTGGAACTCAAAAATCGATTGCAGCGTGCCCTGAGAAATCTCCGCTTGGTAAGGGGTGTAGGCAGTGAGAAACTCGCCGCGTGAAATCAGCGAATCAATGAT